>CAIVAS010000234.1 GCA_903903975.1 uncultured Burkholderiales bacterium | reverse complement strand
TGCACCACCTGAAGATTCTGCGCCCGTGCAACCGCTGCCCATTCATTCTCGCGGGCGGCTTGCGGTGGTGTGATGTCGACATTCGACTTCAGGGTGAAGAGGTCATCGGGAGTCGTTCCCAGCAACTGCGCCAGCAAGGCCCGCTTGACCTGCAGGTCGTTCTCGAAAGCGACCTCCTGCGAGCGGGTCAGATCCAGACGCGACTGGGCTTCCTGCTGGTCGGTGATGGTGGCTGTGCCGACCTCGAAATTGCGCTTGGCCGAGGCGAACTGTTCGGCGAAAGCCTGCTTCTGTGCCCGAACCACCGTCAAGGCGTCCTGGGCCGAGAGGACATCGAAATAGGCCTGTGCCACCCGCAGGATCAGGTCCTGCTTGGCCTGCGCGAGTTGCGCCTCGTAGACCTGTGTCGAGAGCTCGCTTTGCGCGAGCGTCTCGCGATAAATCGGTCGAAAGAGCGGCTGTGTGCCGATCAGGTTGAGCGATTGGGAATCGAAGTGGCGTCGTGGCGGCGGTGCGGTCCAGTTGTTGTCGACCACATTGAGGCCATCATTGGAGGTCGCGTTGACACTGGGCAGCAACAGGGCATTGGCCTGAGTGATGCGTTCACGACTGGCCTGCAATTGTGCCTGTGCTGATGCAACCACCGGATCGATGGCAGCAGCCATCTTGACCGCTTCGAGCAGGTCGAGCGCATGGGCGGGGCCTGCTGAGGCGCCAAAGGCTGCGGCAATGGCCAGGGCAATAAGACTGCGGGGCATCCGGGAGCTCCAGTCGTTCAATAGGTTGGGCAGGAGGGATCGACGATCCGGGCCCAGGCGTCAATACCACCGTCAAGGTTCAGGACTTGCCCGAAACCTTGACGTTGAAGAAACATCCCGACCTGCAGGCTGCGCATACCGTGATGGCAGTAGCACACCACCGGCCGCTCCGGGTCGAGCTCGTGAGTGCGTGCTGTGATCTGGCCCATCGGGATGGCGATCGACCCTGGCAGCGCGCAGGTGGCCACCTCCCAGTCTTCGCGGACATCAAGCAGTTGCGGGGCAGGGCGTGTCGCATCGGCGAGCCAGGCGGCAAGGGTGACGGGGCTGAGCTGTTGCATGATCTCGGGGGCTGGGCTGGCGTCAGAAGGTGAAGGTCTCACGGGCACGAAACCCGCGAAGCGGCTTGGCAACGGTCTCGAAGAGCACTTCGGTGGTCGAGCCTTCGGTCGCGCCCCGGGTCATGATCAGAGCCTGCATGACCGGCATCTTGCCCACGATGGCCGCCAGTCGGCCGCCCGGATTGAGCCGCTCGATCAGTTCGTCGGGCACGAAGGGCACCGAGCCCGAGAGCACGATCACATCGTAAGTCGACAGGTCGGCAAAGCCCTTGGAGCCATCGGCCTGGCGGATCGTGAGGTTGGCGATTGCAGCGCGTGCGACGTTGTCGCTTGCAAAACGCGCAAGCTCAGCATCGATCTCGAGCGAGTCGACATGTTTGGCCCGATAGGCGAGCAAGGCGGCCATATAGCCCGAGCCTGCACCGATTTCGAGGACCGAGTCGCTGCGTCGCACCTGCAGTTCCTGCAGCAGACGGGCCTCGATCTTGGGTGACATCATGGTTTCGCCGGTCGAGCGGCCACCAACATTGAGCGGCAGATCGAGGTCGGCAAAGGCCATGTTGCGGTAGGCCGGCGGCACGAAATCCTCGCGCCGCACCACCCCCAGCAGGTCCAGCACATCCTTGTCCAGGACGTTCCAGGGCCTGATCTGTTGCTCGATCATGTTGAAACGGGCGCGCTCGAAGTCCATCGGGGTCTCTTTCAGGCCAGGGGATCAACCGGGGATTCTAACGGTTGCGCCTTGCGCCGGCTTGTAAAACGCTGGCTCAGTTCGTCGAAAAAGGTGTAAAGCACCGGCACGACCAGCAGGGTCAGCAGCGTCGAGGCGATCACGCCGCCGATCACCGCGTGTCCCATGCCCGCGCGCTGCTCGGAGCCCTCGGCGTTTGAAAAGGCCAGCGGCATCATGCCGAACACCATCGCCAGCGTGGTCATGAGAATCGGACGCAGTCGGATCGCCGCCGCATCGAGCAGCGCCTGTGAGCGTTCGACGCCGAGCCGGCGCTGCTGATTGGCAAAGTCGATCAGCAGGATGGCGTTCTTGGTCACCAGGCCCATCAGCATGATGAAACCGATGACCGAAAACATGTTGAGCGTCGATCGCCAGGCCAACAGCGCAAGCATCACCCCGATCAGCGACAGCGGCAGCGAGGCCATGATCGCAACCGGCTGCAGGAAGCTGCGAAACTGCGAGGCGAGGATCATGTAGATGAAGGTCACTGCCAGCAGCAGCGCCTGCACCGCGAAACCGAAGCTCTCCTGCATGTCCTTGGTGGCACCGCCGGTGACGAAGGCATAGCCCGGTGGCAGCGGCACGGCCTTGAGCCGATTCTGGATCTCCAGGCCGACCGTGCCGGGTGCTGCGCCCGAGACATTGGCGGTGATGGCGATCTCGCGGGTCAGGTTCTTGCGGTTGACCTGGGTGGGGCCGAGATCCTGCACCAGGCTCGCGATCTGGCGCAGCGGCACCATGCGGGGCGCGCCGTCGGCATCGAGCTTGACCGAAGCGACCGGAAGGCGCCCGAGGTCTTCGATGTCATTGCGGCCTTCAAGCGGCAGCCGCAGTCGCACATCGTAATTTTCGTCGTCAGGCCCTTTCCAGGTGCCGGCGACCTCGCCGGCGAGCAGGGGCCGCAGGGTGGTGCCGACCTGCGCCACGCCAACCCCAAGATCAGAGGCCAGATTGCGGTCGATATTGACCGCCACGACCGGCTTGGAGGGCTTGGAGCTGGTATCGAGGTCGACCACACCCGGCACCTTGCGGATCTCCTCCAGCGCTCGCGCGGCCAGCAGCTCGAGCTGCTTCTGGTCCGGACCTTGCACACTGATGTCGATCTGCTTGCCGCCGAAGGTGCTCGGCACGCCCAGGTTGGTCACGGTGATGCCGGCGATCCGGGCCAGTCGCTCGCGTGCCGGCGTCATCATCTGCTGGACTTTTCGGGTGCGGTCTTCGCGATTTTTAAGGCGCACATAGATCGATGCATAGTTCTTGCCCAGCGCGGTCCCGGTATTGATGGTGGCGTAAGTAAAGAGCGCTTCCGGGAATTCGCGCAGCGCGGCTTCGGTCTGACGGGTCTTTTCGGCAGTCAGTTCAAGCGACGATCCCACCGGCGTATAAAACTGCACGAAAAGCTCGTTGTTGTCAGCCTGCGGCACGAACTCGGAGCCGATGAATTTGCCAAGCGAGAGCGCGACAACAAAGCTGAGGACCGCGCCGGCAAGCGTGAGCCAGCGATGCGACAGGCCCCAGCGCAGCACCGCCACATAGCCGCGTTCGAGGGCCGCCATCCAGCGTTCGAAGGCCCTCAGAAAACGCGCAATCGGGCCCTTGCCGCGGGCGCCTGCGGCGTCAGGGTCGGGCCAGACCGCCGAGAGCATCGGATCGAGGGTGAAGCTGATGAACATCGACAGCAGCACTGCAAACGCAACCGTCACGCCAAACTGCTTGAAAAACTTGCCGATGATGCCGCCCATGAATCCGACCGGCAGAAACACCGCAACGATGGTGAAGGTGGTGGCCATCACGGCAAGCCCGATCTCGGCGGTGCCGTCGAGCGCGGCCTCACGGTGATGCTTGCCCATGGCCTGATGCCGCACGATGTTTTCGCGCACCACGATCGCATCGTCGATCAGCAGGCCGACGCAAATTGACAGCGCCAGCAGCGTCACCACATTGATGGTGAAGCCCATGGCATACATGACCAGGAAGGTGCCGGTCAGCGAGATCGGCAGGGTCAGGCCAGTGATGATGGTCGAGCGCCATGACGACAAAAACAGAAACACGATGATCACCGTCAGGACCGCGCCTTCGATGATGTTTCGCTGTACGCCCGCGACCTGATTGCGGATCGAGGTGGACTGATCGCGTACCACCGTGAGGGTCACGCCCGGCGGGAGCTGGCGCTTGAGTTCCTCGGCCAGCTTCCTGACCTCATTGACGACCGCGATCGTGTTTTCGCCCTGCGACTTGATGATGTCGAGCGAGATCGCGCGCTGGCCATCGACCATGGCGAGCGACTCGCGGTCTTCCTGGCCGTCGACGACCCGGGCGATCTGCGACAGATAGACCGGCTGCCCGCCGCGACGCGCGACGACGATGCGCTCGAAGTCGGCCACCGATTTCAGCCGGCCCCGCACCTGCACCGCCTGCTCGCGATCGCGGGTGGTGACACTGCCGGCGGGCAGCTCCTGGTTCTCGTTGCGAACGCTGCTGAGCACCTGGTCGACGCCGATCTTGAGCGCTTCGAGTTCGGCCGGCAGCAGGACGATCTGGACTTCACGATTGACGCCGCCCACCACGGTGACGCGGCCAACGCCATGGGCATTTTCAATGCGGCGCTTGACCACCTGATTGGCCAGCGTGGTGAGTTCGCGGGCATCGCGGTTCGGCGAAAGCACTGCGAGCGAAATCACCGGAAAATCGTCGGGATTGAATCGCGCGACCGTAGGCTCTTTGACTTCTTTCTTGAAGCCGGCCTTGATCAGAGCGATCTTTTCACGCACGTCCTGCGCCGCTTTTGCCGGGTCGGTGGCCAGATCGAACTCGACGATGACCACCGAGGTGCCTTCATACGAACGCGAGGACACCTTGTTGATGCCGCTGATGGTATTGACCTGTTCCTCGATCTTTCGGGTGACATCGCTTTCCACAATCTCGGGTGAGGCGCCCGGGTATTCGGTCGAGACCACGACATTCGGAAAGCTGATGTCAGGGAACTGGTCGACCGGCAGCTGCCGGTACGAGAACACGCCCAGCACCACGAAGGCGAGCATCATCATGGTCGCCAGGACCGGGTTGCCGACAGAAATCCGTGTGAACCACATTGCGTTCAGGCCCGGATGTCAGCGTTGGACGGCAGCGACGATGCGCACGGTCGATCCCGCGCGCAGACTGCCCAGATTGGTCGCGACGATGCGATCGCCGGCGTTCAGCCCGGACACCACCTCGATGCGCGAGCCTTCGGCGCCGGTCTCGTCGCGAAGGCCGAGCTTGATGTCGCGCTCAATCAGCTTGTCGCCGTCGATCGCATAGACGAAGGTGCGTGCGCCGGCGTCGCGCACGGCGCCGCTCGGGATGGCCAGCACGCCGTTGCGTCTTTCGATCGCCAGCACGCCCTGGGCAAAAAGGCCTGCGCGAACCGATGGATCGCGATTGTCGAGGGCAATGTAGGTCGGCACCGAGCGCGTGCCCGCCTGGGTGGCCGGCGCAATGCGCACGATCTGACCGATCTGCCGGTTGCTCACCCCTTCGATTCTCAGATCGACCGACTGGCCGATCTTCACGCTGCCGATCTCGGCGGCCGGCACCGGCGCTTCGATTTCCATCTTTGAGAGATCGACGATCGACAACACGCGGCCATCGATCGGCAGCTTTTCTCCCGGCTGGGCAAAGCGCTCGGCCACGACGCCATCGATCGGTGCGATCAGCACCGCGTCGGCAAGCGATTTGCGCGCGAGCGCCAGTTGCGCGGCGGCCGCATCGCGATTGCCGACCGCGACTTCCCAGCCCGACCGGGCGGCATCGAGAGCGCTTTGAGAAACGAAGTTTTTTTCCTTCAGCTGGCGGGTGTTCTCCAGTGTGCGCAGGTTTTGGTCGACCTGCGACTCGGCTGATTTGAGCTGCGCTTCGCGCTCTTTGACCCTGACTTCATATTCGGTCAGGTCAAGTCGCCCGAGCGACTGCCCGCGCCGCACGCTCGTGCCTTCGCGAACCGTGAGCTCGCGCAGCTCACCCTGCACCTTGGTCTTGACCACGGTCTGATTGACCGGACGCAGCGTGCCAGTCAGCGGGATGCTGCGGGTCAGGCTTTGCGGCGCAAGCGTGTAGAGGTCGCTCTGAGAAAACTCCAGGGTGCTTGCGGCCGGGACGCCCGAGGCACCTGAGGCGCCCGCCTCGAGACCGGGTTTGGTGGCGGTCATTTGCGATGACTGAGCATCAGCGACATTGCGCGCAGCACGCGTCTTGTAGAGCCAGCCGCCTGCGGCGAGCAATGCCGCCAGGGCGAAGACCAGGAAAACACGCGAAACAACTTTGCGATTCATCGATTGGGGGGC
>CAIVAS010000233.1 GCA_903903975.1 uncultured Burkholderiales bacterium | reverse complement strand
GCGCAGATAGTAGGTGGTCTTCAGGCCACGAAGCCAGGCAAAGGTATAGGTCTCGTGAAGCTTCTTGCCTGAGGCACCGGCCATATAGATGTTGAGTGACTGCGCCTGATCGATCCACTTCTGACGACGCGATGCACACTCGACCAGCCAGTTCGGATCAACCTCGAAGGCGGTCGCATAAATTTCGCGTAGATCAGCCGGAATACGGTCAATGCGCGACAGACTGCCGTCGAAGAACTTCAGATCCGCCACCATCACTTCGTCCCAAAGACCGCGTTCCTTGAGGTCACGCACCAGATAGTCGTTCACCACTGTGAACTCACCGGACAGATTCGACTTGACGTAGAGATTCTGGAAGGTGGGTTCGATGCAGGCTCCCACACCGATGATGTTCGAAATGGTGGCGGTCGGTGCGATGGCGATGCAGTTGGAGTTGCGCATTCCGTACTGGGCAATGCGCTGACTCAGGGATGACCAATCCATGGTTTCGGAGTCGTCGACTTCGAGATAGCCGCCGCGCTGCTCGGCGAGCAGTTTGAGCGAATCTTTCGGCAGGATGCCGCGATCCCAGAGCGATCCTTTGAAACTCGGATACCGGCCCCGCTCCTCGGCAAGTTCGGTCGAGGCCCAGTAAGCGTAATAGCAGACCGACTCCATCGAGCGGTCGGCGAATTCGACCGCCTGCTGACTGGCATACGGGGTCCGCATCAGATGCAGGCAGTCCTGGAAACCCATGATGCCAAGACCGACAGGCCGATGCTTCAGGTTGGCGTTGCGCGCCTTGTTCACTGCGTAGTAATTGATGTCAATGACATTGTCGAGCATGCGCATTGCGGTGGAGATCGTGCGCTTGAGCTTGGCTTCATCAAGCGCCCAGACGCCATCTGCCGAGCGGACCATGTGCGCGACCATATTGACCGAGCCAAGATTGCAGACCGCGATCTCACTGTCACTGGTATTGAGGGTGATCTCGGTGCACAGATTGGAGCTGTGGACGACGCCCACATGCTGTTGCGGCGACCGGATGTTGCAAGGATCTTTGAAGGTGATCCAGGGATGACCGGTCTCGAAGAGCATCGAGAGCATCTTGCGCCAAAGCGAGGTCGCCTGAACGGTCTTGAACAGCTTGAGCTCACCCGCGGCCGCCTTGCGCTCGTATTGCAGATAAGCGTCTTCGAAGGCGCGACCGTACTTGTCATGCAGATCGGGGCAGTCGACCGGCGAGAACAGCGTCCAGTCGCGGTTCTCCATCACGCGCTTCATGAAGAGATCGGGAATCCAGTTGGCGGTGTTCATGTCATGCGTGCGACGCCGATCGTCGCCGGTGTTCTTGCGCAGCTCGAGAAACTCCTCGATGTCAAGGTGCCAGGTCTCGAGATAGGCGCAGACCGCGCCCTTGCGCTTGCCGCCCTGATTGACCGCGACCGCAGTGTCGTTGACCACCTTCAGGAAGGGCACCACACCCTGACTCTTTCCGTTGGTTCCCTTGATGTGGCTGCCCAGCGCACGCACCGGCGTCCAGTCCTTGCCCAGGCCACCCGCGTACTTGGCGAGCAGTGCGTTTTCCTTGATGGCTTCGTAGATACCGTCGAGGTCGTCGGCGACCGTCGTCAGATAGCACGATGACAGCTGCGAGCGCTGTGTCCCCGAATTGAACAGTGTGGGCGTCGAGCTCATGAAATCGAAGCTCGAGAGAAGCTCGTAGAACTCGATCGCACGCGATTCACGGTCGATTTCGTCAAGCGACAGACCCATCGCCACCCGCATGAAAAACGCCTGCGGCAACTCGATGCGCTGCTCGTCGACATGCAGGAAATAACGGTCGTAGAGGGTCTGCAGACCGAGGTAGGAAAACTGGTTGTCGCGCTCGGCACGAAGCGCATTACCGAGGCGCTGCAAATCGAACTGTCCGAGTCGGGCATCGAGCAGCCCTGCCTCGACACCGCGCTTGACGAAGCGCGGGAAGTATTCGGCGTAACGGGTGGTCATGCCGGCCTGATCGACCTCATCAGCCAGCACTTCGCGGCGGATCGTATGCAGCAGCAGGCGTGCAGTCACCAGGCTGTAGGCCGGGTCGGTTTCGATCAGCGCGCGTGCCGACAGGATCGAGGATTTATAGACCTCATCGAGCGGGATGCCGTCGTAAATATTCTTGAGCGTCTCGACCAGCACCTGGTCGGGACGCACGGTGTCGCCCAGACCCAGACAGGCCGCCTCGATCAGCGACTGAAGCCGAGCTTGATCGAGCGGCCGGATGAGGCCGCCATCGAGGACATTGATGCGGTTCTCGGTCCGCTGACCGGATGCCGCCGCCTGAGCCAGGCGTGCAGCACGCTCCTGCGACCGCTTTTCGCGATACAGGACATAGGACCGGGCCACCTCGTGTTCGCCCGAGCGCATCAGGGCCAGTTCGACCTGATCCTGAATATCTTCGATGTGGAAGGTGCCGCCAGCCGGCTTGTTGCGCATCAGCGCCCCGACGACCGACTGGGTCTGAAGCTCCACCAGTTCGCGCACCCGCGCCGACGCCGCGCCCTGACCACCACTGACCGCCAGAAAAGCCTTGGTCATCGCGACGGCGATCTTGCCCGGCTCAAACCCCACGACCGACCCATTGCGGCGGATCACCTTGAAGTCGACGAACCTCGCCGCGTCAGGCCGACTATCGGCAACGTCGGCGATGGCAGTGACAAATGATCCCGTTGTCAGAACGGTCGACCGCTGCGCGGTACCTGCAACATTTTGCATCGGGTGTGCTCCTGGATGATGAACGACCCCGCTCCATCGCGTGATCGGTATTGAAGAAACGCCGGTAACTCGCGTCGCTGCCACGAGAAAACAGCTGACTGAAACGAAATTCGAGGGAAAGACCATCCCAGCGCCCTTTCGCATTGAATGGGGCACGGGGCACTAGATCTGGGGTTTAAAGGTGTTGTTTGAACTAATTCTAGTGCCTGCGCTGCACTATCGCAAGCTCAGAAAACGGAAATTCAGATGGTTTTAGCAACGATTTGGAGCGGCACGCCTGCGAACCGCATGGCGCCTCGATTCCGCCTGTCGGGCCCAGCAACCGCCGGTCAGACAGCCTGAAATGCCTGCGCAACCGGCGTAAAAGCGTGACGCGCCGTTCACAATCAAGGTTTAGTGCGGTCTGGCGAGTCGAATATGCGCTCAAGGCCGCATGGTTTCGTGGTCTCCAGATAGCGAGTCCAGTCGAATGTCGGACCCGGGTCCTGCTTGCGCCCGGGGGCGATGTCGCTGTGACCGACGACAAAACGCAACGGCCATCGCTTGACGAGCATCGCGGTGAGCGAGGCGAGGACCCGATATTGAACCTGTGTAAAGGGTCGATCGCCGGTTCCTTCGAGTTCGATACCAATCGAAAAGTCGTTGCAGCGCTCTCGCCCCTGAAAGCAGGATTGCCCGGCATGCCAGGCGCGGTTGTCGCCCGACACGAACTGAATCAGTTCGCCACGACGTCGGATCAGAAAGTGCGCCGACACCCGCAGTCCAACGAGCGTGGCGAACGAGGGATGAGAGGAGGTGTCGAGTCGGTTGGTAAAGAGTTGCTCGATCGCATCGCCGCTGAAATCGCCGGCCGGCAGGCTGATATGGTGAATCACGAGCAGCTCGACCGGCGTTGCGTCGGGTCGCTGGTCATGATTGGGCGATGGCACGCGGCGTGCGCGATGCACCCAGCCATGGGCATCGATAGGGCCGGTCTTGCTCACTGCATGTCAAGCCGCTGCATGCGGTGACGCAGGGCCCGAAAACTGATGCCAAGCAGACGTGCCGCCGCCGTCCGGTTCTGGCGGGTCTTATCGAGGGCGCGGGCGATCGCTTCGCGCTCGAGCCATTCGAGATAGTTCGGCAGTGATTCCGGGATACCGTCGTCCGACACCACGGGCGGGCCTGAGCCGCCCGCCATCGCGTCGCTGCCGGCAATCGGGGGTGCCGAGCCAGACGCGGTCGGCTCTGCCGCCGCCCCGGTCACGAGGGCGTGGTCATCGTCGGCAATATCGTCGAGATCGGGGCGCAAGCCGAGGTCTTCGACATTGATCACCTCGCCATTCGAAAACGCGATGGCACGTTCGAGAATGTTCTCGAGTTCGCGGACATTGCCCGGAAACTGGTAGGTCTGCAGGTAGCTCTGCGTAATTGAGGACAGCCGCGGCACGACCCTCAAACCGGCACGAGCGGCCAGCTTGGCCAGCAGGGAGTCGGCCAGCATCGGGACGTCGGTCAGGCGCTCGCGAAGCGCCGGCACCCGCAATTCGATGACGTTGAGCCGGTAGTAGAGGTCCTGGCGAAACCGACCCTCGGCCACGCAACGGGCCAGGTCCTGATGGGTGGCACTGACGATCCGCACATCGACCGGCTCCTCGACCGTGGCGCCCACCCGCCGCACACAGCGCTCCTGAATGGCTCGCAGCAGCTTGACCTGCATCGCCAGAGGCAGGTCGGCGACCTCGTCCAGAAACAGCGTGCCGCCGCTGGCGGCCTGAAAAAACCCGATCCGGTCCTGATCGGCGCCTGTAAAGGCACCGCGACGATGCCCGAAGAACTCGGACTCCATGAGCGCCTCCGGGATGGCGCCGCAATTGACCGCTATGAAGGGCTGATCGGCGCGGCTGCCGCCCTGATGGATCAGTCGGGCAGCAAGCTCCTTGCCAGACCCCGACTCGCCGGTGATCGCCACCGGCGCCATGCTGCGAGCCAGCCGGCCAATACTTTCACGAACCACTTCGATCGCGCTCGAGACCCCCAGCAGCTGACCCGGGCCGCCGCTCGATCTTGTCCGCGCGGCCGCCACAAGCGCGGCGCCCGTCTCGGCATCGACGCTGCGCTGCCCGGATGGCGACTTGTGGGCCGACGCGACTGAAGGCAGCTCAGTTGCGACGGGCACGGTGCCGGCCGCGGTGGGCGAGTCGGCCACCGGTTCGTCGAGGGCCGACAGGCGCAGCGCCGAACGCACCAGCGTGCGAAGCGCATCAAGTGCCACCGGTTTGGGGAGGTAGTCGAAAGCACCTGCCTTGAGCGCTGCCACCGCTGTCTCGGCGCTGCCAAACGCGGTAATTACCGCGACCGGCGTTTCAGGATGCGCTGCGCTGATCTCGGACACCAGCGACAGGCCATCGCCATCGGGCAGTCGCATATCGGTCAGGCACAGGGAATAGCGCGACGACGCGAGCAATTGCCTCGCCTGACCAAGGTCGGCCGCACAGTCGACATCAAGACCCATGCCGACGAGGGTGAGCTCGAGCAGCTCGCGCAGATCGGCTTCGTCGTCCACGACCAGCACACGAGGCGAGCGCCGTCCCCGGGTAGTCGGGCGGGTGATATCGGAAGGAAAAGAGGGATTCATCGGGCAAGGCTGGCGGGGGGCAGTGCCGGTTCGATGACGAACTGGCTTCGGATCGGCGGATTATCACCTGCCGGCAGATAACGGATGCGGGCGGCGTTGGCATTGCACAGCTCGCGGGCCAGATGCAGGCCCAGGCCGGTGCCCCGCGCCTCGGTCGTGAGGAATGGCTCGAAGAGATGATCCCTGACACTTTGCGGCACGCCGGGACCGTCGTCGCTGACCGACAGGGTTGGCGTACCGCCCGCGTGCGCCCAGGTGATGCGAACCGCACCCGGCGCATGGCTCGAATGGCGCAAGGCATTGCCAAGCAGATTGAGGATGACCTGACGCAGATTCCCGGCATCGAACCAGATCGGCTCTTCGGATTCGATGCAGCAATCGACACGGGTCGGATCGACATCCGACTGCACGACATACTCGGCGATCACCCTGGCAAGAAAAGCGGCGGCCGCGATCGGCTCGGGCGCAGCCGAGCCGCGACGCGAGATCGACAGCACATCCTCGATGATCCGATTGATGCGCACGCAGTTGTCTTCGACGATCGCGGCCAGACGCTGCTGCGCAGGGCTGTCGAGCCGCTCGCCGAGCAGCCCGTTGGCATGGCGGATCGCCGCCAGGGGATTGCGGATCTCGTGGGCAATCGAGGCAGACAAGCGGCCCATCGACGCGAGCTTGAGCTGCTGCGCCCGACGTTCGAGTCGTCCGAGGTCTTCGACCACCACCACGGTATCTCGACCGTCTCCGGTTGAATCCAGCTGGCGCGCCCGCAGCAGACGCTCCGGCTGATTTGTCCCCGGAGCCACCGAAAACGTGACCGCGCGACCACCCGACATCGGCCGCATGTCGTCGCTCTCACCGTTCGAATCGGGGCTCACGATCAGCGACAGCGCCGGCTCGGTGCTCGCCGGCTGTTGCAGCGCCGACCAAAGCGATGGCAGGCCCGGCAGCGCGTCGTCCCCATCGACCGCCGCCAGCATTACCCTGGCCGACCGATTGATCGCGCGCACCTCGCCCTGCTCGCTCAGGACCAGCACCCCGTCATGCAGTTCGCTGATCACGGCCTGGGTCACGGCGAGCTGGTTGCGCAGGTCTTCGCCACGCTTGGCAGCCAGTCGCTCCTGGGCGGCCAGCAAAGACGCAAGTCGACCGACGATCAGCACCGTGCCGAGCAGCGCTGCACCGATCAACCCGGCCTGAGCGATCGCCACTTCGGTCGCCTCGCCGCGCAGCCATTGAAACACCGCCATCAGCATCAGGGCGATCGCTGACAGGGCGCCAAAGAACAGCGAGGGCCGCTGACCGATCAGGATGGCCGCACCCGCGTTGGGAAGCACCAGCAGCACGGCCAGGCCGTCCATCACGCCCCGGCCGGCATAGATCAGGACAACCAGCGCGATCAGATCGACCGTCACCTGGATGAAGACCAGCGTCTCGAGGCGAAATCGCCCGGGTCTTGAGACAAGCAGCAGCACGATCGCAGCGACCATGTAGCCGATCGCTGTGGCCACGAAGGTTGTGGCATCGACCCCCGACCCGATGCCGAAAGCGCTGCGCATCAGCCGCAGATAGACGAGCAACACGCCCGCCACCGCCACCCGCGCAAGCGAAAAGTAGCGAAGGGGCCGCCAGAATCCGCTCAGGCGCGGATCGCTGACCTGAGCCTGCAAGGGCACGTCAGGACCCGTCTCGTCGCACCGCAGCGTCGGCCTGTGCAGGGGCGCCCTGTGTGCGATGCGCCTCGCTGCAAAAGACTTTACCGCCCGAAAAAAGCGCATCGGTGGCCGGCAGATGCACGCCGCAGACCACGCACTGCATCATCATCACTGGCGTCTTGTCGGTCACAGGCGTATCGCGGCGCGCGCCCTGGCTCGATGGCGAGGCCTCACCACCAGCCGAGTCGCTGGCCGACTTACTGGCATTAGCCCGCTCGGCCCGGCGCTTGCTGATCACCATGAATCGCCAGACGACCCACACCAGCAAGCCGACCAGCACCCATCCCAGCAACTTGCCCATGTCAGACCTCCTCGGGGCGCGAACGACGCGTCAGATCAGAAACGATGCAGCACCACCTCGAGCACGAAGCGGCTGCCGACATAGGCCAGCAACAGCAGGATGAACCCGCCGATCGTAAAACGCATGGCAATGCGTCCGCGCCAGCCGCGAGTCGCGCGGCCGGCCAGCAGCACACCGAAGAACACCAGTGAAATCAGGGAGAAGAGGGTCTTGTGCTCGAGCACGAAGGGCCGCCCGAAGACCTGCTCCGAAAACAGCATGCCGCTCAGGGTGGTGATCAGCAGCAGCACGAAGCCCACGCCGATGAAGTGGAACAGCACTCGCTCGAGCACCATCAGGGGCGGCAACTGGCCGAGAAAGCGCGACATCGCGCCCTGCGGCGCGGCTGTGATCGGACGCTGAAGATCGCGCTGCACGCCGAGCATCAGCACGGCGTTGAGCGCGCCGAGCATCAGCACGCCATAAGCCAGCGTGCCGGCCAGCAGATGCGGCACGAAAAGCGGGCGGTGCGACAGTTCGCCGAAGTCGGCGCCCGGATACGCCAGCGGCAGCAGCAGCGTGATGATGGCCAGCGGCAGCAGCATCAGGCGCATCGCCACCAGATGCACCTTGCGGCTTTCGAACCAAAGCATCACCAGACCGATCCAGAGCATGGCCGACAGCGCCTTGGCAAAGCCGAAGCGAAAGCCGCCGTCGTCCCAGGGCCAGGCGAGCGTGGCGCCGTGCAGCACGATGGCGACCAGCAGCAACCAGTCGGGGCGCGGGGCGGCTTGCGCGCCCACCGCAGCGCCATTGTTTTGCGCGGTCAGGCTGGCCGACTTGCGCGATGCCACCCACGCCACCGCATAGAGCGCTGCGGGCACAAAAAACAGAATCAGTACAATGGGTTCGATCATCGTGTTGGAAGTGTAGCGCAGGCCCATGTTCGACAATCTCTCCCAGCGGCTTGCCCGTGTCGTCAAAACGATGCGCGGCGAAGCGCGCCTCACCGAAGCCAACACCCAGGAGATGCTGCGCGAGATCCGCATCGCGCTGCTCGAGGCCGATGTGGCGCTGCCGGTGGTGCGCGACTTCATCGCCAAAGTGCGCGAAAAGGCGCTGGGCCAGGAGGTGCTGGCCAGCCTGTCACCCGGCCAGGCGCTGGTGGGTGTGGTCCATGACGAGCTCACCGCGCTCATCGGCGGCACGACCGCCGAACTCAATTTCGCGACCCAGCCGCCGGCGATCATCCTGATGGCCGGCCTGCAGGGCGCGGGCAAGACCACCACCGTCGGCAAGCTCGCCAAATGGCTGCGCGAACAAAAAAAGAAAAAGGTGCTGACGGTCTCGTGCGACGTCTATCGCCCGGCCGCCATCGACCAGCTCAAGACCGTTACTGCTCAGGCCGGCGCCGACTTCTTTGCGTCGACCCCCGACCAGAAGCCGCTCGACATCGCGCAGGCCGCGGTGCTGTGGG
>CAIVAS010000232.1 GCA_903903975.1 uncultured Burkholderiales bacterium | reverse complement strand
TGCCTTGGCCATCAAATCCGCATAGGCTTGAGTGCAGCCCAGATCAAACGACAACACTCGGCCAGAGAACAACGGCAGCACCCGCGTTTCCAGACTTTCTTGCAATCCCACCTGGCGCTTACCTGCCGGCAGTAGCGCCAAGCCGGCGCGCAGCTCAGCCACCGTAACGGACGACAAGAACAGTGTTTCCAGTGCTTGGGCGTCGATCCACTCTGTGACACGCGCATCGGGTGCCCGACGCAGTGGCTCCGACACCACGTTGGTGTCCAGAAGGATCATTCGAAGCTCACGGGGCGAGCAGGCGCCTTGCTACGCACCTGGTCGAAGACGGAAAACTCTTCATCACTCAGCTTGGCTCGCCTGCCCATGTCAGCCAGCAGCGAGCCCAGCTTCACGCGCCCCCGCGGAATGACCGCAGACTCCAGGATTTCACGGACCTCGGCCTCCATGCTGTGGCCGCGCTGGGCGGCACGCACGCGCAGGGCACGATGTACTTCGTCGGTGATGTTGCGAACCGTCAGCATTGCCATATTCATTTTCTCACTACGCATTCAGTGCATTCATATTACCTGATTGAATGCATTCATGCTCGGCGAACGTTTGGAGTACGGTTGCGGGTCGCATCAGCCTTTTGCACGGATGGCGCCTACCGGCGAGAAGCGGCCGTTGGTGACCTGCTCAGAATTTGCTCTGCCGGCCTGCCTTGGATGACCGGTTTTCGGCGGGCAACTTGAGGTCCCCCTTGGTGAACAGCCCGCTGAACTTGGAGGCGCGCGCGACCAGTTTTGTGCTGGAGCTGTAAGATGCAGTGACCAAACTCAAGGCCCATCCAGGTATGGGCAAAGCTGGCCGCGTCCCTGGTACCCGTGAGTTGGTCCTGCACAAGAATTACATCGCAATTCATAGAGTGCGTGGCGATAACGTTGAAATCTTGAGAGTGCATCACTCAACCCGAAACCTGTGACCAACCGGGGCAGTTCGTGATCTGGGCTTTGGCCATACACGCCACGAGCCATGTCGCTTGCTCGCCCGAACGGCCACGAACTGGAGTCCCCGGTCTCATGCCCATCGAACTCACAAAGGAAGACAGGCAGCGGGCAGTCGCATCGATCGAACGCTATTTTCGAGAGAACATGGAGGAGAAGATCGGCAACATCGCCGCCAGTGGGCTGTTGTCTTTCTTCCTGGAGGAAGTCGGTCCAAGCGTCTACAACAAAGGCGTCATCGATGCTCAGGAAAAGATTCAGTCGAGGGTTGAAGAGCTGGACATCGAGGTCCACGAAGCCGAATTCGCCTACTGGCGGAAATTCGAGAAACAAGCCGGTGGAAAGCGGTAGTTCTGCACTGAACGGCGCGATCATCTTTGCTCACCTGGTCAGGGGAACGATGGGTTTACCGGACGGTCAGGCTTGAGTGCCGACTTTACAGTTTTCAAAGACTTGCGAAGCGGGCAAAACGAAGCCCACGTTGTCCGCCGAAAACCATCCATCCTGTGCGGGCCGACAGAGAAAATTCTGAGCAGATCACCGGTGCCCGCCTATGGCCGGTAAGCGCCATTCTGCGGCGGCTGACAGCTAAGCAGCACATACCGGCTCTACAGCGACGAAATTCTGAGGTGCGACGCACAGCGATCTGTCGGTGTCCGGTTGCAAACGGTGGTGCGCGACCCATTACAACCCGGGGCGATATTCCGGGTGATGGAGCGGTTCAACTTGAGACTGGTCGTTCGTCGAATCGTCGCAAGTATCTGAACCAAACTCGAGAGCGCCGGTCGCATCGCGATCTCACCAGTAGTATCATGACGCTTGAGCACGGCAACCAAGCTTCTGGCCGCCATGCGGCGAGCCCAACTTGATTGGCAAATCAGCGCCTGCAGACTGTTGCGCGCCATCACAGCATCGGCTGGCGTCACCAGAAGAGCAGCCACTGCGTGTTCATTCGAGAAGACGGTCGAACCCTGCCCGTCCCAGCACACCGACCCATCAAACCGATCTACGTGCGGAAGTTCGTCGAACTCATCGATGGAGCATGAGCCATGAGCAAGCTAAACGACTACCCATTTGAAGTGCGCCCCCTCTCTGCGGAAGAAGGAGGTGGTTATCTCATCTCGTTCCCGGACTTTGCGGAATGCATCTCCGATGGTGAGAGCATCGATGAAGCCATTGAGAACGGCCTTGATGCGCTGAAGGCCACCATTGCAGCCCTGAAATCCAAGAAGTTGCCTGTGTCGGCTCCAAACAGCGGCGGCGTCGCTTCCGGCAAATTCGTCGCTCGCGTCCCGAAGACCGTTCACGCGCAACTGGCCATGCGCGCTCGCGCGGAGGGAGTCTCGCTCAATGCTCTTGTACTCACATTCATCGCACAAGGGCTCGGTGGCGTCGGCAATAAGGCACGTGCAAAAGGTTTGGCTTAGCGTCGTATCAATGTCCGGGATGACTGGTCCCGGGATATCGTCACCGCGAACGGACGTCTGGCAATGACTGCTGCGAAACATGGCGCGGGCACGCTGAGTCTGTCGCGCTTCACCTAACGCGAGGCCGCAACCGGTGCGAGCGGCCAGATCGGCGTCGCCAGAAACATCCACGACGGCGAGGGCATGCATCGCATGCCACCCGCCCTTGCTCTCGATGAACCGCGCCCAGCGCGGGCGTCCGAGAGCCCCTGACGTGGCACCCGGCTGGCTTCCCGCGCCAAGTGGCGTTAGTCTTGACCTGACGCTGCGCGATGACGCAGCCCTCAGGGAGACTGCAATGAAGCGATTCGACGTGGCCGATCGGCCGATCACCGGCTATGAAACCATCGGGGTGACCCGGCTCACGCCCACCATCGGCGCCACCCTCGACGGGATCGATCTGTCTCGCCCGATCAGCGAGCAGCAGCTCACCGAGGTCAAGCGGGCACTCGCCGAGCATCTGGTCATCTTCTTTCGCGATCAGAAAATGAGCGTCGAGCAGCACAAGGATTTCGGGCGCCGCTTCGGCGAGCTGCATGTTCATCCGGTCTATGGGATGAAGGCCCATCCCGAGGTGCTCGAAATCAAGGCCGACGAAAACTCCAAGGGCGTGGCCGGCGAGGTCTGGCACACCGATGTGTCCTGCGATGCAAAACCGCCGATGGCCTCGATCCTCTACATGCACGAAGTGCCTGCCAATGGCGGCGGCGACACGCTCTTTGCGAACATGTATGCCGCCTGGGACTCGCTCTCCGAGCCAATCCGCAAGATGCTCGACGGCCTGCGCGCAGTGCACGACGGCGGCTATACCTACGGCGTGCGTCAGAAGCAGGGCGCCGGCGACTATCCGGTGTCGAGCCATCCGATCGGGCGCACGCATCCGGTCACCGGCCGCAAGGCGCTCTATGTGAACAGCGGCTTCACCACCCGCATCGAAGGCCTGCGCAAGTCCGAGAGCGACGCCATTCTGCAGATGCTGTTTCGGCACATCGAACTCGATGACTTCAAATGCCGCTTTCACTGGGCGCCCGGCTCGATTGCCTTCTGGGACAACCGCTGCGCGCAGCATCTGGCGGTCTGGGACTACTTCCCGCATCGGCGCTATGGGCATCGCGTGACGATTGCCGGCGACACACCTGTCTGACGAGGTCTGAGAACGGCGACGTAATGCCCGCGGACTGATCAACGGCTCGATCCGCCATTCAATCAGCGCATCAGGAGGGATAAGATCGCCATCCCCCTCCTGGCATGAGACCGCCATGAAAGCAGCACGTCGCACCTTTTTGCTCGGCACGGCCTCGGCCGTGGTGTTTGCCAACTGCGGCCCCGGCGCACGCAGCCTGCAGGCACAGGAGCTGCCCTATCAGGCGATCAACCTCGACTGGACCGACAGCACGCGCGGCCGGTCGGTGCCGGCGCGACTGTATCTGCCGAATGCCGCCACTCCTGAGCAGCCGGTGCCGCTGATTGTCTTCTCGCATGGGCTGGGCGGCTCACGCAACGGCTACACCTATCTCGGCACGCATTGGGCCAGCCAGGGATTTGCCAGCCTGCACCTGCAGCATGTCGGCAGCGACCGCAGCCTGTGGAGCAGCGGCAGTCCGTTTGCATTGGTCTCGCGCCTGCAGGACGCGGCTAATGAGTCAGAAGCCATCGACCGCGTCCATGACCTGCGCTTTGCACTCGACAATGTGCTGGGCGGCGAGCTCGGTGCACGCCTCGATGGCCGGCGCATCGTCGCCGCAGGTCATTCATATGGCGCCAACACCACGCTGATGGCCGCCGGCGCCACCGTGGCGCGCAATGGCAGCACGATCACGTTGCGCGAGCCGCGGGTGAGCGCCGCCATCCTGATCTCGGCGCCGCCCTTCTACGGCGAAACCTCGATGAGCCAGATCCTTGCGCCGGTGCAGATCCCGAGCCTGCACATCACCGCCACCGAAGACATCATCCGCGTGCCCGGCTACTACAGTGGCGCCGAGGATCGGCTCGCGGTCTTCGAGGCGGTCGGTGGCAGCCGCAAGATGCTGGCGGTGTTTACCGGCGGCTCGCACAGCATGTTCACCGACCGCACAAGCCCAGGCGGCGATCTGCTCAATGCGCAGGTCAAGACCGCGACCCGCGAGCTCACCAGCGCCTTTCTGAATCGCGTGATCGGCGGCTCCGACGACAGCAGCCTGCGCGACTGGCCGCAGCGCTATGCCGCGATCGTGACGCGCTTTACAGGCACGGTCTGATCCCGCGTCACGCGAGGCGATCAGCCCGGTCGAGCGCAGCCGCCCTCTGACCCTCGGGTCGGCTCAGCGTCCCTCGAACTTCGCCTCGCGTTTTTCCATGAAGGACGCCATGCCTTCCTTGAAATCGCTCGTCTGAAAGAGCGGCAGTAGTTGCAGATAGACATGGTGAACATGGTCATCGAAATTTTCGCTGGCCGACATGCGCATCATCCGTTTGGCCGCCTGCACCGCCAGCGGCGCGTTGGCTGCGATCTCGGTCGCCAGCGCCTGAGCAGCGGCCAGACACTCGTCGGCCGGTACCACATGCGAGACCAGGCCGAGTTCGAGGCACTGCGCGGCGCTGAGTGTGCGGCCGGTGAAAATCAGCTCGGTGGCTTTTGACCAGCCGATCAGGCGCGGCAGGATCCAGGTGCCGCCCGATTCGGGCACGACACCGCGCACGGTAAACGACGGCGCCATTTTCGATTCGCTCGCCATGATGCGGATGTCGCAGCCGAGCGCGAGGTCCATGCCATAGCCCGCGCTCGAGCCGTTGTGCGCGCAGAGGGTGGGCTTGTCGATGTGGTGAAGCACGATGGGCGGTGCTTCACGCAGATCGAGGGTCGCATTCATCGTGCCCTCGCCGATGCCGCTGCCACCGCGCAGATCGAGACCGGCGCAAAAAAAGCGCCCCGAGCCGGTGATCAGGATGACCCGCACCTCATTGTCGGTATTGGCCTGCACCAGACAACGACTGATGGCGGCGAGCATCGGCCGCGTGATGGTGTTCTGGCGATCGGGCCGATTGAGCCGGATGGTGGCGATATGGTCGGCAACCGAATACAGCACTTCGTCGGTCTGGCTTGTGAGGTCAGTAGCAGTGCTCATCGCGTTGTCTCCTGAGGTCGAATTGATGTGGAGGCGCGTGCCTCGCTCGTGTAAGGGCGCCTACTCGCTTAGGTGAAGGCGCGCGTCTCGCTCAGCCCGCGAGCTTTGCGACCGCGCGCCCGATGCGCGCCACACCCTCTGCGATCTGCGCAGGGCTCGGTGTGGCAAAGGCCAGGCGCAGCGTGCGAAAGTCGGGCTTGTCGCCATAGTAGATGTCGCCCGGCACAAAGGTGACCTTCTCCTCGAGCGCCAGCGCCAGCAGGTCACGAGTGCTGAAGTCACCTTCGAGCCGGCCCCACATGAACATACCGCCCTGCGGAATATTGAAGGCCACCCGACCCGCCAGATGCTGGCCGATGGCATCGCGCATCGCCCCCGCGCGCGCACGGTAGGCACCCGCGATCACCGGCAGATGCGCGGTAAGCCGGCCTGCGGCGAGATAGCGGTGCACGGTCATCTGGGTGAAGCCCGGGTTGGAGATGTCATCGAGCTGCTTGGCCAACATGGCGGCACGACGCAGTGCGGGCGGCGCAGTCAGCCAGGCCACGCGCAGGCCGGGCGCAATCACCTTCGAGAAGCTGCCCAGATGCACCACCCAGTCGCGCGACCCCGGCACCTGGTCGACCAGGGCGGCCACATGCGGCACCGGCTCGCCCTCGAAGCGCAGCTGGCCATAAGGATCGTCTTCGACAATCACAAAGCGATATTCGACGGCCAGCGCCAGCAGCTTCAGACGCCGCTCGATCGGCATGGTGGCGCCGCTGGGATTGGCGAAGGTCGGCACCACATAGAGCATTTTCGGGCGCGGCACCGCAGGGTCGCGAAGCAGGCTCTCGAGCTCATCCACATCAAGCCCCTGCGCATCGACGCCCACAGTGATCGTCTTCACGCCGGCCACCTTCAGCACGCGCAGCGGGCCGGTGTAGGTCGGCCGCTCGACCATCGCGGCATCGCCCGGCGCAAGCAGGGTGCGCACCAGCAGATCGAAGCCCTGCTGCGAGCCGCCGGTGACCAGCACGTCGTCCGGCGTGACCGTGGTGCCGCAGGTCGACATCCATTCGCAGATCGACTCGCGAAGCCCGGGCAGCCCCTCGGTCGGCCCGTATTGCAGACAGGCCACCGGCGCATCGGTGAGTGCGGCATGGGCCGCGTCGCGAATGCCGTCGCGATCAAAAAGCTCGGGGCCTGGGTAGCCGCCAGCCAGCGAAATCATGCCGGGCACTGACATCATGCGCGAGAGCTCGCGTACCAGCGATTCACCGATGTTCAGGTAGGCGGGGTTGATGCGGGGGACGGTGTCGGCAGCAACCTGGGGTACAGGCGCTGAGGAAGCTGAGGGCTGAGTGGTCATTGGCAGCGGGTTGTCATGGCAGAAGGTTCACGGGGCAATAGGCACTATATCGGGCTGCTTGCTGTTGACCTGCCAGTCGCTGCCTAATTGGCGGCAACGCTGCGCGCGCGCTCTCGCCCGAGCAGATAAAGTCCCGCCGCCAGCAGCAGCGCAATGCCTAGCCAGGCCAGCGCATTGGGCACATCTCCCCAGACCAGCCAGCCCAGCAGCAGTGCGCACATCAGCCCGGTATAACGAAAGGGCGCCACCACCGACAGGTCACCGCTGCGGGTGCTGGCAATGATCATCAGATAGCCGGCCGACAGAAACACCGATGCACCGGCCAGCGTGCCGAGTTCGAATGCGCCGGGTGTCTGCCAGCCCTGAAAGACCGACAGCCCGCCTGCCATCAGCGTGACCGCCACTGCAGTGCTCAGGGTGATCGCCAATGACGCAATGCCGGGGGCAATGCGCCGCGTGGCCAGATCGCGCACCGCGTGCAGGAAGGTTGCCAGCAGGCAAAGCAGCGAGAAGTCATTGAAGCCCTGGGAGCGCGGCTGGATCACCATCAGCACGCCCACAAAGCCCACCCCGATCGCAAGGCCCCGGCGCGCATCGATGCGCTCACCCAGCAAGATCACCGCAAAGAGCGCAATGAAAAGCGGCGAAGCCATGTTGATCGCGGTGGCATTGGCGATCGGCAGGTGAAACAGCGACACCAGATAGAAGATCGATGCGATGCCATCGATCGCGGCCCGCACCATCACCGCGGGCTGGGTCAGCTCGGCCCTGCGCATCGGCGTGCCGCTGATCCCGGCAATCGCCAGGATCAGCACGCTGGCCATCAGGCCCCGCAGAAAAATCAGCTGCGCCGCGGGCAGGTGCTGACTCACGATCTTGACCAGCATGTCATTGACGACGAAGCAGGCCATTGCGCCGGCCATCAGCCGGATACCGCGTAAATTCGCTTGCAATGAGTGAGTGCAGCTCAGTGGCGTGCAAATCAGCGACGTGCAGCTCAGCCCGCGGCGGCGGCAGACCGGCGCACGCCGGCCGCGATCCGATCGAGCATGACTTCGGTCGAGCCATCGACAAAGTTGGACACGCGCGCGCCCACCTGATGGCGGCCGAAGGGATGCACCTCGCGCAGACCCTCGGCACCCATTGCCTGGGCGAGCGCCGCAATCTGACGATCGGCCATGCGGGTCGACAGCAGCTTGGCCTGCGCCGCCTCGATCTGGGCATCGAGCCCGTCATCGATGCGCGACGCCGCATGCGCCACCATCAGCCGGCAGGCGGCAAGTTCTGCCGAGGCTTCGGCCAGACGCCAGCCCCATCCCTGGTGCGCGGCCAGCGGCTCACCAAAGGTGGTGCGTCGCTCGCCGTATTCGGCAGCGATGCGCAGCGCCTCGCCGACCATACCGCAGGCCATCGCCGCGATGTAGGTGCGCGCGCCATTGATCGAGGTCATCGCCGATTTGAAGGCCAGCCCGGGCGGCTGCAGCATTTCGTTGTCGGCAGCCAGATAGCCGTCAAGCGTGAAGCCGCCCGCACCGATGGTGTGCTGGCCGGCCAGATCAAAACCGGTCTCATGGATGAAACCGGCACGACGGGCATCGACCACGAAGCCGGCGATGCCGCGCGGGCCGGCGCCGGCCTCGGTCTGGGCAAAGAGGATAACGACATCGGCGATCGGCGCATTCACGATCCAGGCCTTGCGTCCGCTGATGCGCCAGCCGCCATCCACCTTGGTAGCCAGGGTCTTGATGGCACCGAAGTCGGATCCGGCATGCGGCTCGGTCAGCGCGGTGCAGCCGATCAGCTTGCCGGCGATCAGGCCTGGCACATAGCGGGCGGCGACCTCGGGCACGGCATCGCGCAGCAGCTTGAATGAGACGTTCTGGGTATTGATCAGCGACATCGCAAAACCGAAATCGGCGGCGGCCAGCCGCTCGGTGACCTTCACCTTCATCGAAAATGGCAGGCCCAGCCCGCCGTGTTCGCGCGGCGCCTCGATGCCGCACAGGCCGAAGGCCGCAGCCTGATCGATCGCCTCGCGTCCGACGCGACGTTCGCGCTCCCAGACGATGGCGCCGGGCGCCACCACCTCGCGGGCAAAAGCACTGACGCGCTCGAGCAGCGCGGCCTGGTCAATCGGGTCTCTGAGGGCGTGGTTCATGGTCTGGGCAGTGAGGTCGGTGGCAATCGGTCGATGTTACGCGAGGCGTGACAGGGCTGCGCCGGGCAGAATCGGATTACCGGATCAGGGGATTCCGAGATACGGATTCCGACAGAAGGAATCCGGGATAAGCTCGCAGGAATGGCCCGCGACCGACGACGGCGCCACACGCCAATGCAGGAGACACCATGCCGATCACCCTGTCTGCCATGACACCCGGCTTTGCCGCTGAGGTCGGCGATATCGACCTGGCCCAGCCGCTCTCGCCTGCCGATGAACAGGCGATTCGCGCCGCCTTTACCGAGTACGGGGTGCTGATCTTCACCGCCCAGAACCTCACGGTTCAGCAGCATCTCGACTTCGCAAAAATCTTCGGTCCGCTCGAACGCAGCGTGGCCTCGATCATGCCCGGGCAGGCTCTGCGGGTGCGCGAAGAAATCGCCGATATCGCCAACCTCACGCCCGATGGCAAGGTCTGGGACAAGGACAACCGCCTGCGGCAATTTCAGCTCGGCAACCGGCTGTGGCACACCGACAGCTCCTTCAAGCAGCCAACCGGCTACACCTCGATGCTTTATTGCCGCTCGGTCGCACCAGTCGGCGGGCACACCGAATTCGCCGACCTGCGCGCCGCCTACGATGGGCTCGATGCCGCCACGCTCGACAAGATCGACGGTCTGATCGCCGAGCACTCGCTGCTCTATTCGCGCGAACGGCTAGGCTTTACCGATTTTTCTGAGCCCGAGCGCATCGCCTTTGCGCCGCTGGCGCGCCCGCTGGTTCGCACCCTTGCCGATTCGGGCCGACGCTCGCTGTATCTGGCCTCGCATATCGGCCGCATCCGCGGCATGGACGATTCGGCTGCGCAGACGCTCCTCGCCCAACTGATTGCGCATGCCACCGAGCGGCGCTTCACTTATCTGCATCGCTGGCGGGTCGGCGACCTGGTGCTCTGGGACAACCGCTGCACCATGCATCGCGGCACGCCCTTTGACGACACCCGCTTTGCACGCGACATGCAGCGCGCCACCACGTCCGACCGGCCGGATGTATTCGCGCACGAGCTGGCTGCGGCCGGCCAGGTGGCCTGAGCGCTGAAAGCGATGACGGCACCCCTGCAAAGCCACGAGTTGCGCATCGAGGTCACCGACGACGACCTGCCCGATGACCGCTTCTCGAATCATGTCAACAACGCGCGCTACTTCGCCTTCATCAACCGGACCTTCCATGGCTGGTATGTGGCGATGGGCATCCGCGACCGCACCCATCCCTTTGCCGCGGTCATGGCCAGCACGACCTACGATTTCTTGCGCGAGGTGAACCCGCCGGGTGCTGTGCTGTGCCGCATCCGGGTCGACAAGGTCGGGCGCAGCAGCATGGAGCACACCGTCGAGATGTGGGATGTCGGCGCACAGGCTGAGCCGCTGCTGGCCGGGCGCGGACGCGTGCGCCATGTCTGGATCGAACGCGCGGTGCGGCAGTCGCGACCCTGGCCTGCTGAGCTGCTCGCCCGCTGCTGGGACAGCACACCGCCTGTCACACCATCAGTCAATAACGAATAACCGCAACCGGAGACCCGACGATGTATCTCACCCAAGCCCTTCACCGTGCGGTCCAGCAGCATCCCGAGCGCACTGCCGTGCGCTTTGGCGACCGCAGCCGCACTTTCAAAGAGTTTGCCGATCGCGTGGCGCGCCTTGCCGGCGGGCTGCAGTCGCTCGGCATCAAGGCCGGCGATCGGGTCGCCATGCTCTCGCTCAACTCCGACCGCTACCTTGAATACCAGATGGCCGTGCCCTGGGCCGGTGGCGTGCTCAACCCCTGCAACACACGGTGGTCGGCCGCCGAGATCGTCTATTCGCTCGACGATTCCGGATCGACCCTGCTGCTGGTCGACGAGAACTTTCGCCCGATGATCGAAGGCTTGCGGCGCGATGCCAGAACCCTGCGCGAAGTCATCTACTGCGGCGACGCGCAGGCGCCCGCCGGCACCCATGATTACGAGGCGCTGATTGCCGCCTCGGCACCGGTCGCGGATGCCGGCAGGCGCGGAGATGATCTGGCCGGCATCTTCTATACCGGCGGCACGACTGGCTTTCCCAAGGGCGTGATGCTCAGCCACACCAATCTGTGCAGCTCGGGCCTGGCGATGCGCGCCGATGGTCTGGCCACCCCCAACGGCACCTATCTGCATGCCGCGCCGATGTTTCATCTGGCCGATATGGGGGTGGCGATGCCGCACTGGATCGAAGGCAATTCGCATTCGATCGTGCCGGGCTTCAACCCGGAGGGGGTGCTCGACATCATGGCCCGCGACCGGGTCACCCATGTGCTGCTGGTGCCGACCATGATCCAGATGATGGTCGACCATCCGGCGATGAAGCAGCCGCGCGACCTGAGCGCGCTGCACACCATCGCCTATGGCGCCTCACCGATGTCGGAAGCGGTGATCGAGCGGGCCATGGCCGCGCTGCCGGGGGTGGGCTTCATGCAGGCCTACGGCATGACCGAGCTCTCGCCGCTGGCGACCATCAACCCGGCCTGGGCGCATACCGCCGAGGGCCGCAAATTCGGCAAGCTGCGGGCCGCCGGCCGGGCGAGCTTTTGCTGCGAGGTGCGCATCGTCGACACCGAGGGACGCGAGGTGCCGCGCGGCACCGTGGGCGAAGTGATCGTGCGGGGTCCGAATGTGATGCAGGGCTACTGGAACAAACCCGAGCAGACCGCAGCCGCCCTCAAGAACGGCTGGATGCATACCGGCGATGGCGCCTACATGGACGACGACGGCTTCATCTTCATCGCCGATCGTCTGAAGGACATGATCATCAGCGGCGGCGAAAACATTTACTCGGCCGAAGTCGAGAATGCGCTGGCGCAGCATCCCTCAATTGCAGCCTGCGCGGTGATCGGCATTCCGAGCGAGCAGTGGGGCGAGTCGGTGCATGCGGTGGTGGTGCGCAAGCCCGGGCAGGACCCCACGCCCGAGGCGCTGATCGCGCACTGCAAATCACTGATCGCCGGCTACAAGTGCCCGCGCAGCATCGATTTCGTGGAGGCCCTGCCTTTGTCAGGCGCGGGCAAGGTTCTCAAGACCGCGCTTCGCGAGCCGTTCTGGAAAGGGCGCACGCGCAACGTGGCCTGAGGGATTAGGTCAGGCGGGAAGAAGCGCGCAGCGAGGAATCCTTGCAAGCTCATCCTGCATGGCCTCGCGCGCCAGCGCCGTGTCGTAGCTGGCCTGCCCGCGCAACCACCAACCGTCACTGAGGCCGAAATAGCGGCAAAGCCTGAGGTCTGTATTCGCCGTGACCGCGCGCTTGCCGGCGACGATGTCACCGATCCGTTGCGGCGGAACCCCGATGTCCTTCGCAAGGCGATATTTCGTGAGGCCCAGAGGCTTCAGGAATTCTTCTTCGAGCATCTCGCCGGGCGAGATGGGCAGGACGGTACGCATGGCTGAACTCCTTTAGTGATAGTCGACAATCTCGACTTCGGCGGCGCCGTCTGCCGTCCAGATGAAGCACAGACGCCATTGTTCGTTGATGCGAATGCTGTGCTGGCCCTGTCGATCATTCTTAAGCGATTCGAGTCGGTTCCCGGGCGGGATTTTCAGATCATCAAGCACCGCCGACCAGTCGAGTTGCGAAAGTTTGCGAAGCGCGACTCGCTCGATGTTCACCCAGCGACGCACCCTGCGCCCATCGAAGAGGGCCTTGGTGTCCTTGCACTTGAAACGCTTGATCGCCACGACTCGATATTAACGTGACGCGTTAATATGTCAAGTGTGAGGGCGTCGCCGCTGGTCTGGCTGCAACGACGGCCCGGTCAGGCGCCCCGGCCCGACCCACTCCGGCGGCTTGATGAGATAACGCCAGTCACGCTCGCGCCAGGCATCGCTGAACATGTCGCGCCACTCGTGAAAAGTGAGGACCAGCGGATTGCGGGTATGAAGCTGGCGCACGATGCCGTATTCGGGGCGTTCAGTCTCGGCAACGAATGTGCCGAAGAGCCGATCCCAGATCGTCAGCACACCGGCGAAGTTGCGGTCGATATAGCCCGGATTGCGGGCGTGATGGACGCGGTGCATCGACGGCGTGTTGAACAGCCATCCCAGCCTGCCGGGGCGGCCGGTGAGCTCGGTGTGCACAAAGAACTGGAAGGCGAGGTTCAGGCCGACCACCAGGATGATCACGTCGGGCGCAAACCCCACCCAAGCCATCGGCAGCCAGAAGACCCACATGCCCGAAATCGGATAGGTCAGGCTCTGGCGAAACGCGGTTGAGAGATTCAGCCGCTCACTCGAATGGTGGGTCACATGGCTGGCCCAGAGCCAGCGCACCCGATGACTGGCGCGATGAAACCAGTAGTACAGGAAATCCTGAAACAGGAAGGCCACGGCAAAGCCGGTGAGGTCGGCCGAAAAGAGCTTCAGGCCATGCGACCAGACCCAGGCATAGGCGGTGTTGATGAAGAGCAGGTTGGCAAGCAGATCAGCGCCCTGATGCATCAGGGCGAGCACCGCATTCGACAGGGTATCGAGCCAGGCATAGCGTGTGCCGCCGCTGCGTCGCAACCACCAGGCTTCAAGTGCGATCGACAGCAGAAAGACTGGCGCGAGCGCCAGCAGAATCAGGCCGGGGTCAAAGCCCAGACTCAGACACCCACCACGCCGCGACCGTCACCGCGTGCATCGCCCTCCAGATGCAGGCTGCATCCGATCAGCTGCGCGGTGTGGGGTGGCTCGGCCAGCAGGATCGACACCGAGGTGTTCTCGAGCTTTTCGGGCACATCCAGCCCCTCGGGCAGATGCGCATGGGCGGCCAGGAATTCGCGGATGAAGAGGCCATGCGAGACAACTGCCAAATCGCCGCCAACCTGCTCGCGCATGGCAAGGATCCAGCTGTAGGCCTGCGCGATGCGGGCGCGAAACTGGGCCATCGATTCGCCGTTGGGCGGGCCGCGATCATCATGGATCGGGTCGTAGGGCAGATCATCGAAACGGCTGCCGCGCAGATCGCCGAAATTGCGCTCGCCAAGCAGCGGCGACTCGATCACCGACAGACCGGTGGCCTTGGCAATGGCGTCAGCCGTCTGCCGCGCGCGGGCCATGTCGCTGCTCACGATCGCCTTGGGGGGGGCGCCAGCAAAACGACGGCCAACCGCCCGAGCCTGCTCCAGGCCTCGCTCGCCAAGCGGCGTATCAGGGAACTGCAGAGTGCGAGCGGCATTGAGCGCAGTCTCGCCGTGTCTTACCAGGATGATCGTCATGAGCGTTTCGGTCGGTGAATGAAGCGTTGGGAGGGGACGGCAGGGCAAGGCTACACTGCCCGCAGACACCTCACCACCGGGAGACATCCACCATGGCAATTTTCGAACTCCGCACCTATGACGTCGTCGTCGGCAAGATGGCCGATGTCGTTGAGCTCTACAAAACCCAGGGCTGGCCGGCCGTGGCCAAGCATCCGCCAAGGTTGGTGGGCTACTTCACCGGCGATATCGGCGCGATCAACCAGTTGGTGCATCTGTGGAAGTTCAACGATGACGCCGACCGTCGCGCCTTCTGGGCGGGACTGTTTTCCGATCCTGAATTCATGGCCTTTGCCAAGCAGCTGCGCCCTCTGCTGAAACATCAGGAAAACAAGCTGATGATGTCGGCACCGTGGGGGCCGACGCCCTGAGCCTCTCAGGTTCTGACGTTCTGATGACGTGACCGTTTGACCAGGCTGCGTCGGCAGCGGCGCTGCACAATCCGCTCAATCGCGTTCGCGCCGCTCGCCTGGGTTCCCGGCCTTACCGGAGGTCAGCGCCTCACCCGGCTTGCCTGACTCACGTCCGCCCGCGCGGCCGTGCTCGGGCTCCTCGTTCGCACTGCGATGACACGTCACGCAGTTCTGGAAGTCGTTGATGCCTTCCTTGCGGTGCTTGCGCTCGATATTCGAGGCGGTGTGCTCATGGCAGCCATAGCAGGTGTAGCGGCTGAACACATTGCCGAGATGGCAGGTCGCACACGGTGCGTTGTGGTCACTCTCGAGTAAAAAATATTTTTCATGCTCGAAGGTGGCAGGCGTCCAGGCCGGCGGGCGATGGCATTGCACGCAGCCGCTGTTCAGACCGCGATGCAGGTCATTGACCGGTGCCGCATGGCAGCTCTCGCAGCGCTCGCGAGTCGCCGGGCGCAGCAGCTCATGCGAGAAGGGTTTGACGCCGCGCTCGCCGACCAGTCTCGGGCTGCTGTGATCGCTGTGGCAGGCCATGCAGTCCTGCGCGATCAGCGCCTGATGAAACGGCAGCGTTGTGCTGGCTGCAATCGCTTTGCCGGTGCTGGTGCGCAGGCCGATGTCGGCCACCGCATGGCAACTCACACAGCGCTGCGCCGACACGCCACGCAAGGGCGCATGACAGGCAAAGCAGTCGGTCGACAGGTCGGCATGCGCCGGGATCAATGCGCCGGGGCTGATCATCAGTCGCGGATTGATGAAGGTCAGCGCCACCACACCGATCAGTGCCACCGAGATTGATGCCAGAAACCAGCGGCGGCGCAGGATCGCCAGCCATCCCTTGATCTTCAGCCACAGGGCCTTCATCGCCAGCCCCAGAACAGGCTGATGCCGATGATGTGCGCAAGCGCCAGCACGCCGAAGGCAAGCGTGATCGGACGATGCAGAGCACGCCACTGCTTGACTGTATCGACGGTCAGGCTGTCCCAGTAGAGCCGCTCATCGAGCGCCTCGTCCGAGAGGCCCTCGCCTCGCAGACGCTCGCGCGCCGCATCGAGCCGGTTTCGTGCGCGGCGCAGCAGGACCTTGCCGGTCAGGCCACTGGCGACATTGATCAGCATCGCGCTGACCGCCAGCCAGCCGAGCAGGGCATTGAAGTGAATGCCGGCATGAACCAGCACCAGCAGCGAGCCAAACCAGGCCATGCGTTCGTGGGTGCGCAGCAGTATCACCGGATTGCCGCGGGTGATCAGCTTTCGCTTGCGCAGCGAATAGCCGAAGGACCCGATGATGATGAGGGTCCCGGCAATGCCGAGGTAGCGGCCGATCCAGACCGCATCTACTAGATGGAGCACGGCGTCGATCAGCAGCGTGCCGGCGGCCAGTGCCGCCAGGCTTGCATAAAAGGGCAGGACCTCGCGGCTGATCAGCTGGGCCGAGGCCGGCCTCATGCCGGGGCCTGGTGAGCTGGCTCAACCGAATCGGCAGAACACGATATCGGCGAAAACGACGCAATCGAAAGCGAAGGGGTTGAACCTGCTGAGGCCATGCCCCGATTGTTCATGCCGACTCAATGCAGGGCCTTGAGGTGCATCAAGACTGTCGCGAAAAGCGGGCGCTTAAACTGTTGCGCGAGTCCCCTCATCGAGCGGCACGCAGGGCGTGGTGCCTGGCACCACAATGCCACCCCGGTCGCCAACCGTGACGCTGCCATAGCGCTGCGCAAACACCGGCGGCAGCGCTCGCGCACCCGGCACCGCGAGCCACAGCCGCAGCAGATGACGACGCCGTGCCGCGTCGGGCCAGTCGATAAAGCCGCTGCGATCGTGCAGCAGGTTGTGGTTGTGCACGAACTGCATGTCGCCGGGCGCAAGACGCATCGTGAAATTCAGCGCCGGATCGTTGGCCAGCGCATCGAAGAGATCGAGCGCTTCGACCTTGGCAGCGGTCAGCCTTGGCGCATTCTCGAAACGCTGGGCACTGTCGATGTACTGGCGCTGATAGAGCGCGCTCAGCGAACCGTCATGCCAGTTGAAGACCGGGATATCGAACCAGGGCTTCATGCCGATGGGCACCTCGCCGCGCCGGTCGGTGGCCAGTGGCTCGAAGAGCAGCGCCGCAAGATCGGGGCGACGCCGGCGCATCTCGTTGTAGATCGTGGTCGAGCTCACCAGCAGCGAGTCGCCACCCTGCTGCGCTTCGTTGATGCACAGCAGGCCAACCACATCGCAGGAATCGGTATGGAAGGTCTGCCGCTCATGGGTCTGATACAGGCGGACATTGGGGTCGGTGCTGGCCAGACCGAGATCGCGCACATGACCGAGCAGATGGCCGGCCGCGTTTTGCGAGCGGGCATTGCCAAGATGCGCGCCCAGTCCGATGAAGGCCAGGGCCACATCACGCTGCGACCAGTGCCCGACCGGAATGCCGGTGAGCAGAAAGAACCCGCGACCATGCAGGAGCTCGTGGCGAAGCTGTGCGAGGCGGGGCCCGAGCGTGGGCAGGGCGAAATCGGCGGCGCTCAGCGGTGCCGGGCTGCTCGAAGCGCTGCCGGCTGCTCGATCGCTCCTGCCGGCCCGATCGCCTTCATCTGCGAAATCAGCCTGGCGCGCCAGCCAGGCATCGAGCGCGGCCCGGATCTCGCGGCAATCAACCTGGCTGAGCGCAAGCGTCCAGTCTTTGGGGCTCGCGCTCATCTGCGGGCCGTACCAGGCGCAGGGCAGATCCTGCTGCGCCGGCAACTCGGCAGGGGTCATGCCGCGAACACCGGATCGATCGGTGCCACACACGGGTGACGGGCCTCGAGCACCTCGGCGGCATCGAGCAGGGTGTCCTCGCGAAAGCGCGCGCCGATGAGCTGCACACCGATCGGCAAGCCATTGACCGAGCCGGCCGGTGCGCAGATCGCCGGCAAGCCCAGCAGCGGCACGCTGAACTGCGGCATCTGCGCAGCAATGATGCGATCCATGCCCTCGGGCGATTCGACATCGAGCCCCCAGGCAAACGGCGGCTCGGCGCTCAGCGGCCCCAGCACCAGCGGATAGTCCTGCAGGAAGGCATTCCAGCGGCGGATGAGCGTCGTGCGCCGGGCCAGCGCGCGGAAGTAGCCCTCGGTATCGAGCACCGGGGTATGGCGCGTCATCGCGCTGAAGGCGGTCCGGATGCCATCGTCGCCGAGCCGCTCGACCAGCGGCCCCATCACCAGCCGCGCCTCGTTGTCGGCAATCAGTTGCCACAGCTTCGCGGCTTCGACCATGTCGGGCGGCTCGACCGCCTCGATCCGATAGCCGGCATCCGACAGCCAGCGGGCCGCGCGTTCGACCGCCGCCGCCACCGCAGGATGCACGGTGACACCGGGGATCGACGCGCTGTAGGCCACCTTGATCGGGCGCGACAGGGCTGCGCCCTGCAGCGGCGCCGGCACCCAGGCCGGATCACGGATATCGGCCGCCGACATCGCCTGCAGCGCAATCCGCAGATCGCCCACGGTACGGGCCAGCGGCCCCTGGACCGACATCATCGCCATCGCCGGCGGACGCTCCTCGGTCGCACTCGGGTTGAAATTGGGGATGCGCCCGACCGAGGGCCGCAGGCCATAGATGCCGGTGCAGTAGGCCGGATAACGCACTGAGCCTGCGATGTCGTTGCCGTGCGCGATCGGACCCATGCCCGAGGCGACCGCCGATGAGGCGCCGCCGCTCGAGCCGCCCGGCGTGTGCTCGCGCGACCAGGGGTTGAGCGTGCGGCCATGCAGGTCGTTGTCGGTGAACCAGCGAAACGAGAAAGCCGGCGTGTTGGTGCGACCGAAGATCACTGCGCCCGCCCGCCGCAGATTGGCCACCACCGGACTGTCGTCGGTTGCGATGGCATCGCGCAGAGCCACGATGCCGTTGGTGGTCGCGCAGCCACGCTGATCGACGTTCACTTTGGTGGTCACCGGCACACCATGCAGAACACCGAGCGGCTCGCCATTGGCGACTGCCCGATCAGCTGCGTCGGCGGCGGCGAGTGCGCTGTCGTGCAGGACCTCGACGATTGCATTGAGCCGCGGGTTGACCTCGGCCACGCGCTCCAGACACGACTCGGTGGCCTGGCGGCTCGAAATACGGTGGGTGCGGATGGTGTGTGCCAGGTCGGTGGCGGACCAGCGCCAGAGCGGTTCGGTCATGGTGTCTCCTTTCGTGAGGGCCTTCGATGGATAGCCGCAGCCTACACCGGGGTGCAGGCGGCAAAGCCGTTAGACTGCGCCCACAATTCCATTCGGAGACATGAATGAACCGGTTCACACGCCTGTTGGCGGGCGCAACACTTGCGCTCGCCTCGCTGACATCGCTCACCCCCGCCTTCGCGCAAGCCTGGCCCGATCGGCCGATCAAACTGATCGTGCCCTATCCGCCCGGCGGACAAACCGACATCGTCTCGCGCTATCTGGCCGAAAAACTCAGCCCGGTGCTCGGCCAGCAGGTCATCGTCGAGAACAAGGTCGGGGCCAACGGCATCATCGGCATCACGGCGACCAAGCAGTCGCCGCCCGATGGCTACACCTATGTGTATATCAACTCGTCGAACTACTGCATCAACATGTTCGCCTACACCAAGCTGCCGTATTCGCAGGAGGACTTCGACACGGTGACGCAGCTCGGCGAAGCGGCGCTCGGCCTGATCGTCTCGTCGGCAAGCGGCATCAAGACCCTCGACGAATACGTGGCTTATGTGAAGAAGAATCCGGGCAAGACCACCTTCGGATCCTTCGGCGTGGGCAGCTCGTCGCACCTTTACGGCGAGATGTTTACCCAGGCCGCCAAGCTCGATACCGTGCATGTTGCCTACAAGGGCGCAGGCCCCGCCACCCAGGACATCGTGGCTGGTATCGCCACCATGGGCGTGCACGACTTTGCCACCACCGGGCCCTTCATCCAGGGCGGTCGGGCCAACCTGCTGGCGGTGACCGGCACCAAACGCTGGCCCCTGTATCCGAACACCCCGACCTTTGCCGAGCAGGGTTATCCGACGCTCGACCTGGTCGGCTGGAACGGCATCGTGACCCCGAAGGGCTCGCCCAAGGCGGTGGTCGAGCGCATGAGCCAGGAGATCAACAAGATCCTGCAGTCGCCCGAGGGCAAGAAGAAGATCCTTGAGCTCGGCCTGCTGCCCACCGGCACGACGCCGGCGGGGTTTGCCGAGATCGTGCGCAAGGACACCCCGCGCTGGGGCGAGGTGTTCAAGGCCTCAGGCGTCAAGCCCGAGTAAACACCGGCCCGAGCGGGCGCATGCGAATGCCCGGACGCAGCCGCGTCCAGGCGAAATCGACCGGGTCGGCCAGTGCCGGGCCGGGCGAGCGCACCACCAGCACTTCACGGGCAATCGGCTGGAAGTCGGCCCGGAAATGCACCGAGCTCTTGAGCGCCAGCAGGCGCTGGCGCACCGGCTCGATACCGACATGGCGGAACATTTCCTGATCGGCCGCCTGGGCCTTGCGGCTGGCCAGGACCACCCGCACGCCCGAGTTCTCTTCGCGCAGCAGCGCCATCGGCCCCAGCGTCATGCGAAAGCCGCGAAACATCGGGCCGGTGCAGGTGAAGACGCCGTCGCCCAGGCGCTCGACCGTGAATCGGCCAACCACCGGCACATGACCGGCCACACCCGAGATCGCACCGAGCGCGAATTCGAGCGTCGCCCCCTGGCCGGCCTCGTGCGCGCGCGCCGCACTGGGCGGATCGATCAGCAGGCCCAGCACCGCATCGGGCGGACGATGCCGGATGAGCGCCGCGAGCAGGCCGGTGGTGTCGCCATTGCCGCCGGCGCCAGGGTTGTCCTGGGTATCGGCCAGCACCGTGGGTGAGCCGGGCGCGCCGGTGCGCATTGCGCGCTGCACGGCTTCGTCGGGCGTGAGCAGCTCGAGCGCGAAATCAGGTTCGGCCGCCGCGACCGCATCGCCGATCTCGTCGAGCGCGGCCTGCGCCACCGCCGGGCTCGGGCCGTAGGCCACCACCGACATGCCGCACTCGGGGAAATCGGCCATCGGAAAGCCGGGTGCGAAATCGACCGACACACCATGACGCCGCTCGATGTCGGCGATGCGGCCATACAAACTCTGGCAGGGCTCGATGAAGGTCGACTGCGACGGAATGCCGGTCAGGTAGTCGAACTGCCGGAAGGCCTTGGACGGACGCTTGCCCTGCGACAGCATCGCATCGAGCAGCGCCGCAGCACGCCCGCCGGTCTCGGCCATGTCCACATGGGGATAGGTGCGATAGATGGTCAGGCCATCGGACATCGCGACCATCTGCCGCGTGACATTGGCATGCAGATCGAGGCTCGCCACCACCGGCACGCGTGCACCGACCACCTCGCGCACACGCCGCAGGATTTCGCCCTCGCCGTCATCGACATGCTCGCAGACCATCGCGCCGTGCAGATCGAGGTAGACACCGTCAACCTGATCCATGGCCTTCAGACGGGCGATCAGGTCGCCGACGATGGTCTCGAAGGCATGCTGCGTGACCTGCGCCGAGGGCGATGCCGCCGCCCAGGTCAACGGCACGATCGTGTGGCCGCGGGCGCGCAGCGCCTCGATGGCGCCCTGCACCGGAATGTTGGCGCCGGCCACCGCCTCGAAAAGCGAGGCACCGCGCTGGATCGTCGGCCAGCCGCCGCCCGCCTCGAAGGCGGCATAGTCGGCCTTCGACGGCGCGAAGGTATTGGTCTCGTGCTGCATTCCGCCGATCGCGATGGTGGCCACTCGGTGTGCTCCGTCAGGGGATGAAAAAAGGTGGATGAATCAAGGTGAGTGCAGGCCCGGCTGGGCGGGACAAGCGTTGCGCGGGGCCAAAATCCATTGTGCTACGCTGACCTCGATCGCCGCAAATCAGCCGGCAACCTAGCCGGCAACGCATCCACCCATTCAGCCCCTGAACCCGCGCCGCCCGGCCCGATGGTCGATCCGGCGCCCATCTTTCCACCGTGCCATGGACAACGACGACCTCGCCTATCTCAGCGCTACTGATCTGCTGGTGGCTTATCGGCGCAAGCAGCTGTCGCCGCTTGATGTGACCCGGGCCACGCTCGATCGCATCGATCGCCTCAATCCCAAGCTCAATGCCTTCGTGCTGGTCGACCATGAGTCGGCGCTGCGCGATGCCCGCCTCTCTCAGGACCGCTGGCAGCGCGGTGTACCGGTTGGGCCGCTCGATGGCGTGCCGGTCTCGATCAAGGACCTGCTGCTCACCCGCGGCTGGCCGACCCTGCGCGGATCAAAGACGGTCGATCCGTCACAACGCTGGGATGTCGATGCGCCCTCCACCGCGCGGCTGCGCGAGGCCGGCGCGGTGCTGCTCGGCAAGACTGCCACACCTGAATTCGGCTGGCGCGGATCGACCGACAGTCCGCTGTCGGGCATCACCCGCAATCCCTGGGATCTGTCCAAGACGCCGGGCGGATCCTCGGGCGGCGCGGTCTCTGCCATCACCGCCGGACTGGGGCCGCTGGCCACCGGCACCGATGGCGGCGGATCGATCCGCATCCCGGCCGCCTTCACCGGGACGGTCGGCCTGAAAGCGCAATTCGGCCGCGTGCCGGCCTGGCCGATGTCGCCGATGGGCACGGTCGCCCATGTCGGCGGACAGGCCCGCACGGTCGAGGACGCCGCGCTCATGCTCGATGTGCTCGCGCAGCCCGACTATCGCGACTTCAGCTCGCTGCCTGCGCCCCACGGCAGCTGGGCGGCCGCGCTCAAGGGCGATGCCTCGCGCGCCGGGCGGCTGCCGCTGGGCACCTCGCTGCGCGGCCTGCGCATCGCCTACAGCCCGCGCATGGGCTATGTGCCCTTCGTCGACCCCGAGATCGAAGCGGCGGTGGCCGCGGCCGCCAAAGTCTTCGCCGAGCTGGGCGCAACCGTCGAGGCGGTCGACCCTGGCATCGCCGACTGCGCCCAGACTTTCGCGGTGCACTGGTTCTCGTCAGCGCGCAACCTGCTCTACCGCCTGCCGCCCGAGCAACTTGCCCAGCTCGACCCGGGGCTGCGCGAATCGATTGAATTCGCCGCGCGCTTTTCCATCGGCGACTTTCTCGACGCCCAGAGTCAGCGCGGTGCGCTGGCGGTGCAGATGCAGACCTTCCACCAGGACTGGGACCTGATGCTCACGCCGGCGACCGCGGTGCAACCCTTTGACGTCGGCCAGGTGATGCCGCCGGTGCCGCCTGGCGTCACGCCGATCAATGGCGTCGACTGGACCTGGTGGACGCCGTTTTCCTACCCCTTCAATCTGACCCAGCAGCCGGCGCTGGTGATGGGCTGCGGCTTTTCGCGCACCGGCCTGCCGCTCGCCCTGCAACTGGTGGCGCCCAACCATCGCGAAGACCTCTGCCTGCGGGCCGCACGAGCCTACGAAGAGGTCACGCCCTGGGGCGCGATGCGCCCGTCGCTTGGCTGAGATCTGCCCCGAGGCCGGCCTCGGGTGCCGTCGATCCGCACCGGAAATGCCCCTTCGCGGTGCGGCACAAGTCTTGCATTGGCTTGGGTGTTGAACTAAGGTCGCCCTTCCCGATGCCTTCCAGACGTATCGGGCACACCCTCTAGGAGCCCTAAAAGTGTCCCCAAGCAGCCTTTTCAAGCGCTCGGCAGCCGCCCTTCTGTTCGGTGCCGCCCTGACGGCGGCAGCGCCGGCCTCAGCACAGCAGACCGTCCTGCGGATCGTTCCGCACTCCAACCTGGCGGTGCTCGACCCGATCTGGACCACCGCCTACATGAGCCGCAACCACGGCTACATGATCTACGACACCCTCTTCGGTACCGACGAGAAGGGCGTGATCAGGCCGCAGATGGTCGAGTCCTGGACCGAAAGCCCGGACCATCGCCTGTGGACCTTCAAGCTGCGCAAGGGTCTGGAGTTCCATGACGGCAAGCCGGTGATGCCGGAAGACGTGATCGCCTCGCTGCAGCGCTGGGGCAAGCGTGATGCCATGGGCTCGGCCCTCTTCCAGTTCGTGCAGCGCATGGACTCGCCGGCACCCGACACCTTCCGGATCTTCCTGGGCGAAGCCTGCGGCTTCATGCTCGAGGCACTCGGCAAGCCGTCGTCGAGCGTGCCCTTCATCATGCCCAAGCGGGTCGCCGATACCGATCCCTTCAAGCAGATCGAGGAATACGTCGGTTCAGGCCCCTACATCTTCAAGGCGGATGAATTCAAGCCGGGCGACAAGGCGGTCTACCTCAAGAACACCAAATACGTGCCGCGCAGCGAAGCACCGTCGGGCACCACCGGCGGCAAGCGCGTGTACGTCGATCGGGTCGAGTGGAACCTCGCCCTGCGCGACACCCAGGCGCAGGTCAGCGCCCTGCAAAAGGGTGAGGTCGACATCATCGAAGCGATCGGCTTCGATCACTACGAGACCATCAAGAAAGACGACACCCTGCAGATGCCGAAGTACGCGACCTACGGGCTGCAGTACATGGCGCGCTTCAACCACCTGAACAAACCCTTCGACAATCCGAAGGTGCGCGAGGCGGCGATTGCGGCCTTCAATCAGGAGGCGTTCCTGCGCGCCCAGGTCGGTGTGAAAGAGCTCTACAAGCCCTGCGGCTCGATGTTCATCTGCGGCACGCCTTATGGCAGCACCGCCGGCAGCGACATCCAGATGAAGTCGAACATGAAGAAGGCGCAGGACCTGCTCAAGGCCTCGGGCTACGACGGCACGCCGATCGTGCTGATGAAGCCGACCGACCTGGCCGCGATCCAGAAGCTGCCCGATGTCGGCGCGCAACTGCTGCGTCAGGCCGGCTTCAAGGTCGACCTGCAGGCCATGGACTGGCAGACCCTGGTCGGACGTCGGGCCAAGAAAGACCCGATCGACAAGGGCGGCTGGCATATGTTCATGACCTCGTGGCAGGCCTTCGACGTCTGGAGCCCGATCGCCAACCCGACCACCGACACGCGCGGTGAGAAGTCGACCTGGTTCGGCTGGGCCACCGACGACAAGCTGGTCGTTCTGCGCAACCAGTTCATGCGGGCGACCGACGAAGCCGAGAAGAAGAAGCTCGCCGACCAGATGCATGCCCGCATGTATGAAATCGGCACGCACATCATCCTCGGCGAGTACGACCAGCCGATGGCCGCGCGCAAGAACATCTCGGGCTTCTTCGTGACCAACGGCAACATCTACTGGAACCTGAAGAAGAACTGATGTTTGCTTTCCTCGCCCGCCGGCTGGCGGCGACGATCCCGGTGCTGCTGGTCGTTGCCGTCCTTGTTTTCCTGATGTTGCGGCTGACCCCCGGTGATCCGGCCGCTGTGCTGGCGGGTGACGCGGCCAGTCCCGAGCAGATCGCACAGATCCGCGAGGGACTCGGGCTCGACAAGTCGATTCCGCAGCAGTTCGGCATCTGGTTCGGCCGGATGCTGCATGGCGATCTCGGCAAGTCGTACTACTACAAGACCGAGGTCACCAAGCTGGTGGGTCAACGCCTCGAACCCACGCTGTCGCTCACCATCGTCACCATCGTCGTGGCGGTGCTGATCGCGGTGCCGCTGGGCGTGCTCGCCGCCTGGCGCTTCGGCGGCTGGCTCGATCGCACGCTGATGGGCTTTTCGGTGATGGGATTTTCGGTACCGGTCTTCGTGCTGGCCTATCTGCTGATCTGGGGCGTGTCGCTCAAGCTCGGCTGGTTGCCGGTGCAGGGCTACAAGCGGATTGCCGACGGCCTGGGCCCCTGGTTCATCCATCTGGTGCTGCCGGCGATCACGCTGTCGGTGGTCTATATCGCGCTGATCGCACGGGTCACGCGCGCTGCCGTGCTCGATACCCTGGGCGAGGACTACATCCGTACCGCGCGGGCCAAGGGCTTGCCCGAATCGAAGGTGCTGATGCGCCATGCGCTGGCCAACGCCGCCGTGCCGATCGCCACTGTCATCGGTATCGGCATCGCGCTGCTGATCGGCGGGGTGGTGGTCACCGAGTCGGTCTATGCCATCCCCGGCCTCGGGCGCCTGACGGTCGATGCGGTGCTGGCGCGCGACTTTCCGACCATCCAGGGCGTGATCCTGTTTTTTTCCGTGATCTATGTGGTGATCAACCTGCTGGTCGATCTGTCGTATGTCTTCTTTGATCCGCGCATCCGGTACTGACATGGCCTCCTCGGCATCCCCTGTTCCGGCGGTGGCGTCCAGCGCTGCGGCCCCCGATTTCGAGGCCCTGTCGGTCGAATCGGCCACCGTCGTCGTCCAGCCCTCGCTGTGGCAGCGGGTGCGTCGCAACGGCTCGGTACGCCTGGGCGGCGCGGTCCTGCTGCTGCTGGTGGCGATTGCGCTCGCCGCACCCTGGCTGGACACGGTCGACCCCTCGCTCTTTGATCCGGCCAGCCGTGATCTGTTGCCCGGCAAGTCGGGCGAGATCACCACACTCGAGGGCGAGACGATCGAGCACACCTTTCGCATGGGCTCCGACAGCTTCGGTCGCGACATCTACAGCCGTGTGCTCTATGGCACGCGAGTCTCCCTGCTGGTGGGTCTTTTCACTGCGGTGGTTGCCATTACCTTCGGCACGCTGCTGGGTCTGATGGCGGGCTACCTCCGCTGGCTCGACGGCATCCTGATGCGGGTGATGGACGGCCTGATGTCGATCCCGGCCATCCTGATCGCGATCGCGCTGGTGGCCATGTGGCGCGGCAGTCTGCTCACCGTGGTGATCGCGATTGCGATCCCGGAAATTCCGCGGGTGACGCGTCTGGTGCGATCGCTGGTGCTGACGATTCGCGAGGAGCCCTATGTCGAGGCAGCGATCTCGCTGGGCACGCCCACCTGGAAGATCATGCTGCGGCACATCCTGCCAAATACCGTCGCGCCGCTGATCGTGCAGGGCACCTTCATCTGCGCCTCGGGCATCCTGGTCGAGGCGATCCTGTCTTTCCTGGGCGTGGGCCTGCCGCCGGACATTCCGACCTGGGGCAATGTGATGGCCGAAGGTCGCAGCCAGTTCAACGAGTTTCCGCACAACATCTTTTTCCCGGGTATTTTTCTCGCAGTCACGGTGCTGGCGGTCAACATCCTGGGCGATGGGCTGCGCGACACGCTCGACCCCAAGATGGCCAAGCGGGTATGAGCATGGCGGTCGCAAAAGAAGGCAGCGAGCGGGCCGACACGCCGATCCTCGAAGTCCACGAACTCACCATCGGCCTGCCCAGTGGCGGCGACCGGTCCTCGGCGGTTCAGAAGGTGTCGTTCTCGGTGGGGCGCGGCGAGATCGTCTGCCTGGTGGGTGAATCGGGCTCCGGCAAATCGGTGATTGCGCAATCGGTGATGGGGCTGCTGCCCAAGTCGCTGCCGGTCAAGGGCGGGCGCATCATGCTGCAGGGCGAAGACATCACCCACGCCCCCCAGGCGCGTCTGCGCGAGCTGCGCGCCACCCGCATGTCGATGATCTTCCAGGAGCCGATGACCGCACTCAACCCGGTCATGACCTGCGGCGATCAGATTGACGAGGTACTGGCCGAACACACCACGCTGTCGGCGAGCGAGCGGCGCGCCAAGGTCCGCGCGATCATCAGCGAAGTGCTGCTGCCCGACCCCGACCGCATCATCGAGAGCTATCCGCATCAGCTGTCGGGCGGACAGCGCCAGCGCATCGTGATCGCGATGGCGCTGGTCCTCGACCCGGTACTGCTGATCGCCGACGAGCCGACCACCGCGCTCGATGTGACCACGCAGGCGCAGATCCTGCGCCTCATCCTCGAGCTGCAAAAAAACCATGGCACCGGCGTGCTCTTCATCACCCATGACTTCGGTGTCGTGGCCGAGGTGGCCAACCGGGTGGCGGTGCTGCGGCTGGGCGATCTGGTCGAGATCGGCCCCCGCGATGACGTGCTCAAGCGGCCCCGCCACGATTACACCCGGATGCTGATGAGCGCGGTGCCCAAGCTCGAGGTGGTCGAGCGCGCTGAGGTACCGGGCGCACCGGTGGTGCTCGAAGTGGCCGGGCTCGACAAGACCTATTTTTCGAAGCGCTGGCTGGGCCCCGACCGCAATGTGGTGGCCGCCACTGACGTGAGCTTTTCGATCCGGCGCGGCCGCACGCTGGGCATCGTCGGCGAATCGGGTTCGGGCAAATCAACGGTCGCACGGTGCATCGTGCGGCTGATCGATCCCACCGGCGGCGCCATCCTGCTGTCGGGCGACGACATCGCCACCAAGTCGAGCAGCGCGCTGCACGCGGTTCGCAAGCGCGTGCAGATCGTCTTTCAGGATCCCTACCGTTCGCTCAACCCGCGGCGCACGGTGGCCGAGGCGATGATCGAAGGGCCGATGAATTTCGGTCTGGGGCGCACCGAAGCCCTGGCGCGCGCCCGCAATCTGGTCGAGCTGGTCCGCATGCCCGCGAGTTCGCTCGATCGCTATCCGCATCAGTTCTCTGGCGGCCAGCGCCAGCGCATCTGCATCGCGCGTGCGCTCGCCATGGAGCCCGAGCTGCTGGTGGCCGACGAGGCAGTCTCGGCACTCGACGTGTCGGTGCAGGCGCAGGTGCTGACGCTTCTGGCCGACATCCGCGAGCGGCTCAATCTGGCAATGCTCTTCATCACCCACGATCTGCGCGTGGCCGCGCAGGTCTGCGATGACGTGGCGGTGATGTCGAAGGGCCGGATGGTCGAATACGGCACCGCGACCCAGGTCTTCACCGCGCCGCGCCATGAGTACACACGGGCGCTCTTCGATGCCGCCCCCGGCCGTGGCTTCGATTTCGGGGTGGCCGCCTGATCAGGCCGTCGGGTCGCCGGATGCGCGACGCCGAACGCCGACTTCGCCGCTGATGATCCGCTCGGTCGGCGATCCGGCGTGGCGCTCGATGAGCAGCGCGCCGTCGTCGTCGATGCCCAATGCCCGTGCCGGCTCGCGCTGGCCGTCCGGGCGCAGCAGGTCGATCGGATGACCGGCCAGCATGTCGAGACGTCGCCAGTGTCGCAAAAATGGGGTCAGACCCCGATTTTCGAATTCGTCGAAGGCCGCGCAGATCGCCGCGCCCAATTCCTGCGCGAGCGGCACCCGCGCCGGCATCGATGCGGCATCGAAGAAGGCGGTGACTGGCTGGCCAAGATCAGCCGACTCGGGCACACCAGCCAGATTGAGCCCGCACCCGACCACCGTGCGGGTCAGATGACCGATATGCCGAACCTCGACCAGAATGCCGCCCGCCTTGGCCACACCGCCTGGCACCTCGCAGTAAAGATCGTTCGGCCATTTGAGCAGCGGGCGGGCGCCATGAGCCGCGAGCACCTGCGCAAGCACAACGCCGACCGCCAGCGGAAAGCCCATCCGCACGACGCCGCTCGCCTGACGATCGATGGCCACCGAGAAGGTGAGCGAACGCTGCGCATCAGAGAGCCACTGACGCCCGTTTCGGCCGCGCCCGGCAAGCTGGCGGTCGGCCAGCAGGATGAGCGCCGAGCCCGGGCGCTGCGCGTCGGCAATCGGCAGCAGGGGTCGGCGCATCAGCGCGAGACTGGTCGAATCGATGCTGTCGATGTGCTCGAAATCGGGCGGGATCATCGTAAAGTCTCGGATGCCTCAGACACGCTGCAGGCTGCCTGTTTACCATGAGCGACCCGAGATGATCGATCTGTCGCCAACCGAGTTGCCCTCCGGCCGGCTGATGCGTGCGCTTGGCGCGGGCTTCGTCGCCTCGATCGTGATTGCCACGCTCTATCCGCTGAGCGACTGGAAGTTGCACACCGGCAGCGCCTGGGCTTTCCTGTGGCAGGGCTTGCCGCGTTTCTGGACCTGGTTCGACCTGCTCAGCAACCTGTTCGCCTATCTGCTGCTCGGTCTGCTGCTCACCCTCGGCTGGCTCAAGCGGGCGCCAAGCGCCACGGCGGTCGGGGTGGTGGGCCTGTTCTGCGTGGCCCTGTCGTTCGGGCTCGAGGCCGCCCAGAGCTTTCTGCCGGGCCGAGTGCCATCGCTGCTCGACTGGATCGCCAACAGTTTTGGCGCGGTGGTCGGCAGCTGGATCGGCGCGCAGCTCAATCGATCCGATCGGCGCGACCGTCGGCGGGTGATCCCGGTCGCCGAACGCTGGTTCGAACAAGGCTCACCGGCCGGCTGGGTCATGCTGCTGCTGTGGATCTCGACGCAACTGGTGCCGCAGCGGCTGCTCTTTGCCACCGGCAATCTGCGCCCGCTGCTGCAGCGCCTGGTCAACACGCTCGATCTGCCCGACCCGCCCGATCTGGCCCTGCTCACCGAAGCGCTCTGGGGCGAGGCCGCGCCGGCAGTCTGGGGCGTGGCGATCGAAGCCGCGGTCGTGGTCTGCGCGGTCTGTGCCACCGGTTCGATTGCCTTTGCGCTGGTGCGCGGATCGCGGCGCAGGCTGATCGTGCTGCTGAGCACCGCGATCGCCGCGTTCGGGCTGCGCAGCATCGCCATGCAGGGGGTCTACGGTCCGGATGAAGCATTCGCCTGGCTGACCCCGGGTGCGCAAGGCGGACTGCTGGTCGGCACGATCGCCCTGTATGGCCTGGAGACGCTCAGCCCCCGGGCCAGGGCCACGATCGCACTGACCCTTCTGGTCATCGGCACGCTGCTGGTCAATCTCGCGCCCCCCGACCGCTATTTCGAAGACGCGCTCGCCGGTTTCAGCTCCGGCAGGCTGGTCAATCTGCAGGGGCTGCTGCGCCTGATCGCACTCGCGTGGCCGCTGATCGCGATGGCCTGGTTCTGGCGGCGTACCGGTCGCAGCGCAGGCCGCTCGCTATAATCGACGATTGATCCTGAAGGCAGGCTGCCGTGAGCCATTTCGCCAAGCACATCTTCTTTTGCCTCAACGAGCGCACCGACGGTCGCGAATGCTGTGCCCACCAGGGTGCCGAGGCGATGCAGGTTCATGCCAAACAGCGGGTCAAGGAACTCGGCCTGAGCGGCCCCGGGCAGGTTCGCGTCAACAAGGCGGGCTGTCTCGATCGCTGCGAGCATGGCCCGGTCGCGGTCGTCTATCCCGAAGGCATCTGGTACACCTTCGTCGACAAATCGGACATCGACGAGATCGTCGAGAAGCACCTGCGCGATGGCGAGCCGGTCGAGCGCCTGCGCATCGACTGACCCGGCCGATCCACGCCTGATACGCCCCACTGATACCCCCCACTGAAGCGACCCGCATGAACGCCCACACCAGCGTGATCGGCCTGAACGGCGCGGCAGGTCGCATCGACATCGCCGTCGACCGCCCGGTGCAAGGTCCGGTACGGGGCATCGCCGTGATCGCGCATCCGCATCCGCTCTATGGCGGCACCCGCGACAACAAGGTCGTCCAGACGATGGCGCGGGCCTTGCTCGCGCTCGGCTTCGTCTGCTGGCGGCCCGACTTTCGCGGCGTCGGCGATTCGGCCGGTGTGCACGACGAAGGCCGCGGCGAAACCGACGACCTGCTTGCCGTGGTCGAGGCCGCGCGTGCCGCCGACATCAACACCGAAGGCGCGGCGCTGCCACTGGTCCTCGCCGGATTTTCCTTCGGCACCTTCGTGCTCTCCCGGGTCGCGGCTCGCCTGACTGACGCCGGCTCACCGGCCTCGCGTCTGGTCTTCATCGGCACGGCGGCCTCGCGCTTCACCATCGAGACGGTACCCAGCGACACGCTGGTGATCCACGGTGAACTCGACGACACCGTGCCGCTGCAGTCGGTCCTCGACTGGGCCCGGCCGCAGGAGTTGCCGGTCGTGGTCATTCCGGGTGCCGATCATTTCTTTCACCATCGCCTGACCGTCATCAAGCAGCTGCTGCTGCGCGAGTTGCGCTGAGCGCTGTCGATGGCCGAGCCCCTCGATCCCCGTCTGGTCTATGCCAGAACCGACGATGCCGATGAGGCCTCGCCCGCACTGGCTCGCCTGTCGCCCCCGGCAAAGCGGCTGCTGCGCCTGATCGATGGCCGACGCGCTCTCGCCCAGCTGCCAAACCATGTCCGCCCGGGCGAGCTGCCGGGGCTGCTCGACGAGCTGGTGGCCTATGGCCTGATCGTGCTCTCGGGGATTCTCGAAGAGCTTCCCGCCGGCTGGACCGATGCCCGCGATCCGCGCCTGGACGACTTCAAGCAGCGCATCCGCGGATCGGTCGAGCGCGAGCTCGGTGCCGCCGGACGCGTGCTCGAAGCGCGGCTGCAGGACTGCGTCAACATGACCGTCATGCGCAGCGTGCTGCGCGAAGTCATCGATCTGGTGCGAACCCGCGCCACCGCCGAGGCGGCCGATCGGGTCGCCGCTGCAGCCCAGGCTGCCAACACCGCCTGGGCAGTACGCGAATCGGGCGGTTCACCCCCGAGCACACGGGGCTGAGCCATCGTCCCCGGTATAATCGGGCGTCTTTCCCGACCACTTTTCGCCCTTCAACCGGCGAACGCCTCCCCCAAATGTTCCACCCTACCCAGGCTCGTGCCGCAACGATCGCCACGCTTTTTGCGATCGCGCTGGCGATCCCGATGTCGCCCGCCGGGGCGGCCGGCAAGACGGGTTCGGGCAGCAAGTCCGTCGCAGCCAGCGGTCCGGCAAAGTCCGCACCCGCGGGCGTTCCCGCGAGCCAGGGGCTCGGCGCACAGGGCGCCCCGCAGATCGCGGCGCGTTCATGGCTGCTCATGGACCTCACCACCGGGCAGCTCCTGGCGGCAAGCGACCCCGACATGCGGGTCGAGCCGGCATCGCTCACCAAACTGATGACCGCCTATCTCGCTTTCAATGCGATTCAGGACAAGAAGCTCGCACTCGACAGCCGCCCGCCGGTATCAGATTACGCCTACAAGGCGATCGGCTCGCGGATGTTCGTCGAGCCGGCCAGCCCGGCCACCGTCGACGAACTGCTTCACGGGCTGATCATCCAGTCGGGCAACGACGCGGCCATCATCCTTGCCGAGACACTCGGCGGCAGCGAAGAAGGCTTCGTCAAGCAGATGAATGCGCAGGCCCAGAACATGGGCCTGAAGAACACACGCTTTACCAATGCCTCGGGTCTGCCCGACGCGCAGCACTATTCCACCGCGCGTGATCTGGCGGCCCTGAGCGCCCGGCTGATCCAGGATCATCCCGATTTCTACAAGCTCTACGCCCAGCGCGATTACACCTACAACGGCATCAAGCAACCCAACCGCAACCGGCTGCTGTTCATCGACCCCTCGGTCGACGGGGTCAAGACCGGCCACACCGACGCCGCAGGTTTTTGCCTGATTGCCTCGAGCCGGCGCGATCAGCCGGGGCTGGGCGTCTCGAGACGGCTGCTGTCGGTGGTGCTTGGCACCGCCTCTGAGTCGGCCCGGGCGATCGAATCGCAAAAGCTGCTCAACTACGGCTTTTCGGCTTTCGAGCTGGTCGAGCTCTATCCAAAGGGCAAACCGGTCGGCAGCTACCGGGTCTGGAAAGGCGCGGTGCCGGAGGTCAAGGCCGGATTCAGCGGCAGCATTCTGGTCACCGTGCTGCGGGGACAGGCCGACCGCGCCAAAGCCGACATCGAACGCAATGAGCCCCTGCTCGCGCCAATCGCCAAGGGCCAGCGCCTGGGCACGCTGCACATCAAACTCGACGACAAGCCCCTCGCCGATCATCCGCTGATCGCCCTCGACGAGGTCGAGCAGGCCGGCTTCCTCGGGCGCAGCTGGGACACCCTCCAACTCTGGTTCAAGCGATGAGCGACCCTCAGATCGTCTATCTCAATGGCGAATTCACGCCAATCGAAGAAGCCCGGGTGCCGGTGCTCGATCGCGGCTTCATCTTCGGCGACGGCGTCTATGAAGTGGTGCCGGTCTATGGCCGCCAGCCGTTTCGATGGTCTCAGCATTACACCCGCCTCGAACGCAGCCTGGGCCGGCTGCGCATCGACAACCCCTTTGATGCCGACGGCTGGCGCGGGCTGGTCGATGCGCTGATCGCCCGCCATCCCTGGGACGATCAGTTCATCTACCTGCAGGTCACCCGCGGCGTTGCGCGGCGCGACCATGCCTTTCCGAAGGGCGTCACGCCAACGGTCTTCGGGATGAGCAGTGCGCTGCCGCGGGTGCCCGCTGAGCAGCTTGCCCGCGGGGTGAGCGCCGTCTCGCTGCCCGATGAACGCTGGCTCAACTGCGACATCAAGTCCACCTCGCTGCTGGGCAATGTGCTGGCGCGCCAGAGTGCGATCGATGCCGGCGCCGCCGAGTGCGTGATGTACCGCGACGGTTTCCTCACCGAGGGGTCGTCGAGCAACATCTGGGTGGTTCGCGACGCTCGGGTGCTGGCGCCACCGCGCGACCGGCTGATCCTGGAAGGCATCCGCTACGGCCTGCTGCAGGAGCTGTGCGAGTCACAGGGGCTGCCCTTCGAGATGCGCCCGATTTCGCGTGCCGAAGTCGAGTCGGCCGACGAGCTGATGCTGAGTTCGGCCACCAAGGAAGTGCTGGCGATCAGCCGCCTCGATGGCCGCCCGGTTGGCAGCGGCGAGCCGGGGCCGGTCTTTGCCCGGTTGCACGCGGCCTATCAGCAGGCCAAGGCCACTTCAGCCAGCACCGCCCCCCGAGCATCGCGATGACGTCTGCCGACGCGCCCGCCCCGACCGAAGGCCCTGCCGACCGGCTCTCAGAGCTGCTCCAGTTTCCGGTCGACTTCCCGATCAAGATCATGGGCGCGCGGGTCGATGAGTTCGCCAATGACATCGCCGCAGTCATCATCCGCCACGCGCCCGACTTCGACGTCTCGACTCTCGAATTGCGCAGCTCCAGCAAAGGCAACTACCTCGGGCTGACCGCCACCATCCGCGCCACCTCGCGTGACCAGCTCGACGCGATCTATCGCGAGCTGACCTCGCATCCGCTGGTCAAGGTCGTCCTGTAAGCCGCCAGACCACGATTCATCGCCAGCCGTCGTGATCCTCATTCGCCCTTTCCGCAAAGCGCCCTATCTGCCGACGCTCGATGCGATGCGCGCCTTCACCGTCGCCCGCGATGAGCAGACCACCGACGAGATCTGGCTGGTCGAGCATCCGCCAGTCTTCACCCAGGGGCTTTCCGGAAAGCCGGAGCATGTACTTACCCCCGGCGAGATTCCCGTTATTTCGACCGAGCGCGGCGGGCAGGTCACCTATCACGGCCCGGGACAGGTGGTCGCCTACACCCTGATCGACCTGCGCCGGCGTGCGCTCGGCGTGCGCGACCTGGTCTGTCGGCTCGAAGCCGCCGCGATCGATGTCTGCGCAGCGCAGGGGGTGCGCGTCATGCGCAAACCCGGCGCCCCGGGGCTTTATCTCAGTCTGCCCGAGCCCGGCGCCAAGATCGCCTCACTTGGCCTGAAGGTCAGCCGCGGTTGCAGCTTTCATGGCATCGCCCTGAACGTTGATATGGATCTGCGCCCGTTTGAGTCGATCAACCCCTGCGGGTATGCTGGCCTGGCGGTGACCGATCTGGCGCGTGCCGGCCCGGTGCGCCATCCCGATCCCGCCCTGGTCGCCCACGATCTGGGTGCCGCCCTGTCCGATCACCTCCAGCGCGAATGACCAATCCTGCCGCTCCTGCCGCTCCCTCGCCAGCCGTGACCCCGGCCCCGACGGTCCCGACGTCCTCATCCGAAGCGGCCGCCGCAGCACCCGCCTACGATCCGTCGGCCAAGCACAAGGGCGCCGGCAAGACCTCCCGCATTCCGATCAAGGTGGTGCCGGCCAGCGAGGTACTGCGCAAGCCGCCGTGGATCCGGGTGCGGGCGGCCACCTCGACCAGCCGCTTCACCGAGATCAAGCAGATCCTGCGCGAGCATCGGCTGCACACCGTCTGCGAAGAAGCCTCCTGCCCCAACATCGGCGAGTGCTTCGGCAACGGCACGGCGACCTTCATGATCATGGGCGACAAGTGCACGCGGCGATGCCCCTTCTGCGATGTCGGCCACGGCCGGCCCGATCCGCTCGATGTCGAGGAGCCCGACAATCTCGCCCGCACGATTGCCGCCCTGCGCCTGTCGTATGTGGTCATCACCTCGGTCGATCGCGACGATCTGCGTGACGGTGGCGCACAGCATTTCGTCGACTGCATCCGGCAGGTCCGGGCCCAGTCGCCGTCCACCCGGATCGAAGTGCTGGTGCCCGACTTTCGCGGACGCCTCGACCGGGCGCTGGCTATCCTCGAGGCGGCGCCGCCCGACGTCATGAATCACAACCTCGAGACCGTGCCGCGGCTCTACAAGGAAGCCCGCCCCGGCTCCGATTACGCCCACTCGCTCAAGCTGCTGGCCGACTTCAAACAGCGCGTGCCGGGCGTGCCGACCAAGTCGGGGCTGATGGTCGGACTGGGTGAAACCGATGATGAGATCGTGCAGACCATGCGCGACATGCGGGCCCACGACATCGACATGATCACCATCGGCCAGTACCTCGCGCCAACCGCTCACCATCTGCCGGTGCGCCGTTATGTGCATCCGGATGTCTTCAGCCAGTTCGAAGCCACCGCGAAAGCGTTAGGTTTCACTCACGCCGCGGTCGGCGCCATGGTTCGATCTTCCTATCATGCCGATCAGCAGGCCCATGCGGCCGGCGTCGGCAGCGACGCGCCTGGCACCTGAGGTTTGGGTCGTCATCAAAGATGAGCTGCGCATCGTCGCTGAAGCTCGACACGGTTTGATTCGCCACAGCCCCGCGGTTCAGGTGACGCCAGGTGTGGCACATACCGGGCGTTGAACGCACTGAGTTGGCGGGCGGCTGCCGACCCGAAGCAGCCCTAGGCACCATTTAAGTCGAGCGGCTGGTCCACTCAGTAAACGGCTGTTCGCAGATCGCTTCGAGCCCCTTGCTCAGGCTACGGCGCGGGCCAGAGGAACGACAATTTCAACTGACTCGAACGGGACCAGAATGTCACCCTCGTCGGTGCGTTCGACCAGCCCCAACTCCTCCATGCGCGCCACATCTGTGTGCACGTTGGAGTAGTTGCGCTCAGCAGCCTTCGCCAAGGCATATACGCTGCACGGGCCAACACGGCGAAGCGTGTCGAGCAGGTCGAGCCGTGCAGGCGTGAGTTCTGCAAACAGCGAACGCGCAGACTGAAAACTTAGATGGAAGTCGGGCACATGCCCCTTTCGGGCGGCCTCGACCTGGGCAGCTGCCGTCTGGAAAACCGAGCCCTTGCTAGACACTTCGATGATGGCCTTCATGACGACTCCCAGCGCTCGACGTCGAACTGAAAGTCCGCGAGCAGTTGTTCCACAGAGTTGAATTTGTACTGGTACTCGCGATCACCTACGTGACGATGATCGCCCTTGCCTCGCTCGTTGTCGTAGCGCACACGGGTAATGCCGGACTCGCCGAAGAACAGCCGGTACTTGTATCGATGCGTGCTGGGCGGCAGCGGCTCCGGAAGCTCCCAGATGATGATTTCGACGATCGAGCCATCATCGCGGACTTCCTTAGCGCGGGCGACCTGGACGGCATTCATGTATTGCATTGTAGCAATATATGCATGCTTTGTGTTTTGCTGTCGAACTAGTGACTACGAAGCATCCGGCATGCCAGTTCACAAGACCGCGCGCATCAAGCTCGGCCTTCAGGGACTCAGCCCGGTCGCGTACAGGCTGAAAACATCGCCCGATCGGCGAACCGATGGCGGCTGCACTTTGAAACCGGTCATCCGCACGGCGATTTGCCGACCGATCGTATGACCGGAATTGCCCGGTAGGCGCCATCCAACCGCAGTCGACGATCGGCTCCGCGTTCGCAGTCGGGCCGAGATCCTCCATGACCGACCGAGCCCGACGATCTGAGAGCCGCTCGAATGCCAGCCAAGGCATCTGTGCGATTCCGTGGCCTGTGTCGGGTCTGCCGCTTAGTCGACCGACAACGGGAAGGCCATCGGCATCCTGTTCACATCGAGTGAGCAGCAGCTCGACATTGATAACGTTCGCCTGAACAACGTTCCTGAGCCCGGAACGCTGATTCTGTTGGGCAGCGCGCTGGCCGGTATCGGCATGGCTCGGCGTCGTAAGCAAGCCTGACAGGGTCTGCTCAGACAAAAGCCCGCTTCGGCGGGCTTTTGTTTTTGCCCGGTCGTTTCAATGCGACTACCATACCGCCAATATCAGTAATATGGGCGACCCATATGAAGACGACGATCGAATTGCCGGACGACCTTCTGGAGCGAAGCAAAGCGGTTGCGCGGCGGGAAAACTCCACGCTCAAGGCGCTGATCGAAGAGGGCCTGCATCTGGCGCTGCGGGCGCGCAGGCGCAAGACCGCCGCGCCTTTTGCCGTGCAGCCTTTCAGGGGAGACGGCTTGTCGCCGGCGTTTGCGGATGTCGGCTGGGAGAAGGTACGCGACGAGATTTACCGTGATCGCGGTTGACACCAACATCCTGGTCTATGCGCACCGCGCGGACTCACCTTTTCACGACCGTGCACGCCTGACGCTGGAGTCGCTCGCCGTCGGGGCCCGGGCATGGGCGATACCCTGGCCGTGTGCGCACGAATTCATCGCGGTCGTCACTCATCCCCGCATCTACAAGACCGCCACGCCTGCCAAGACGGCTTTCGCGCAACTGCGCGCTTTGCAGACGCTGGCCAACCTCGCGTTCATCGCGGAAGACGACGACTACCTGCAGCATCTGGAGCCGCTGGCGCTGGCGGGCAAGGCGCACGGGGGGGCGATTCACGATGCGCGCATCGCCGCGATCTGTCTGTCGAACGGCGTGGCCGAGTTGTGGTCGGCCGACCGCGACTTCTCCCGGTTTCCGGCGCTTGCAGTGCGCAATCCATTAATTGAGTGACGGGGCGCCGAGATCGTTGATCGCGGCGCCCGACCCGAGATCAGCGCACCCTGTCGCTCACCGCCTTGACCACCGCCTCTGCGGTAATGCCAAAGTGCGCATACAGGTCTTTGGCCGGTGCCGATTCGCCAAAGCTTGCAATGCCGATCACCGCGCCAGTTCGCCCGACATACTTGCGCCAGAAGTCGGGGTGCGCCGCCTCAACCGCGACGGCAGGCAGCGCCGGCGGCAGCACCGCGTCCTGCCAGGCAAGGTCCTGCCGATCGAAGACATTGCTGCAGGGCATTGAGACCACCCGCACCGCGATGCCGGCATCGGCGAGCAACTTGTGTGCAGCCAGTGCCAGTGACACCTCGGAGCCGGTGGCGATGATGACCGCACGCGCATTCGGCGCATCGGCCAGCACATAGCCGCCGCGGCGGATCTGCTCAACCAGCGCGCTGTCGCTGGCTACCTGCGGCAGGTTCTGGCGCGACAGAGCCAGGGCGCTCGGGCCGTCGCGCCGCTCGACCGCATAGGCCCAGGCCACCGCGGTTTCGAGACCATCGGCCGGGCGCCAGACATCGAGGCCGGGGATGATGCGCAGGCTTGGCACATGCTCGACCGACTGATGGGTCGGGCCGTCTTCTCCCAGTCCGATCGAATCATGCGTGAACACATGGATGACCCGCTGCTTCATGAGCGCGGCCATGCGGATCGCATTTCGACTGTAGTCACTGAAGGTGAGGAAGGTGCCGCCATAAGGCAGGTGGCCACCGTGCAGCGCCATGCCATTCATCATCGCGGCCATGCCGAACTCGCGCACGCCATAGGACATGTGATTGCCCCAGGTGTCGCGCCCGGCAATCTTGCAGCCCTTGAAGTTGGTGAGGTTCGAGCCGGTCAGGTCGGCACTGCCACCAAAAAATTCGGGCAGCAGCGGCGCAAGCGCATCGAGCGCGTTCTGGCTGGCCTTGCGGGTGGCGATGGCATCGGGCTTGGCGATGATGCCGGCAAAGACCGACTGCAGTTTGTCCGACCAGGCCTCGGGCAACTCGCCCTTCATGCGCCGCTCGAAGGCTTGCGCCTCGGCCGGAAAATGCGTGCGATACCGATCGAAGCGCGCCTGCCATTGCGACTGCATCGCCGCGCCGCGCGGGCGGGCGTCCCAGGCCGCGGTGATCTCGGTGGGAATCTCGAAGGGCGCGCCGGCCCAGCCAAGCGATGCGCGGGTGGCGGCCACTTCTGCCGTGCCGAGTGCTGCGCCATGGACGTCGTGGGTGCCGGCCTTGTTGGGCGAACCTTTGCCGATGACCGTCTTGCAGCAGATGATCGTGGGCTTGCCGTCGGGCAGCACCGCTTGCGCCTTGGCGGCGCGCACCGCGGCATCAATCGCAGCAGTGTCGTGACCATCGACTGCGGCGATCACATTCCAGCCATAGGCTGCAAAGCGTGCCGGCGTGTCGTCGGTAAACCAGCCTTCGACATGGCCATCGATCGAGATGCCGTTGTCGTCGTAAAAGGCGATGAGTTTTGACAGGCGCAGCGTGCCGGCGAGTGAACAGACCTCGTGGCTGATGCCCTCCATCAGGCAGCCGTCGCCCAGGAAGACATAGGTGAAGTGATCGACGATGGCGAGCGTTTCACCAGCGGCCTCGCGATTGAATTCGGTGGCGAGCAGCTTTTCCGACAGCGCCATGCCGACCGCATTGGCCAGACCCTGGCCGAGCGGGCCGGTGGTGGTCTCGACGCCCGGCGTGATGCCGACTTCGGGATGGCCGGGAGTCAGTGAATGCAGCTGGCGAAAGCGGCGCAGCTGGTCCATCGGCAGGTCATAGCCGGTCAGGTTGAGCAGCGCATAGATCAGCATCGAGCCATGGCCGTTGGAGAGCACGAAGCGGTCGCGGTCGGGCCAGTGCGGATCGGTGGGGTTGTGGCGCAGATGGCGGTTCCATAAAACTTCGGCGATCTCGGCCATGCCCATCGGCGCGCCGGGGTGGCCCGACTTGGCCTGCTCGACCGCATCGACCGCGAGCATGCGGATTGCATCGGCCATCTGGCGGGCAAGCGCCGCAGAGGGCGCCGGTGTCATCAGTGCTGCAGTCATCAGAGAGCTCCGCGTGCGCGCTTGCGCCGTTCCATCATCCGCCACACGAAGGGCGTGAAAATCAGTTGCATGGCGAGTTCCATCTTGCCGCCCGGCACGACCACGGTGTTGGCGCGCGACATCCAGGCGCCATTGATCATGTTGAGCAGGTACGGGAAGTCGATGCCCTTGGGGTTGGCAAAGCGGATCACCACCATGCTCTCGTCGGCCGACGGAATGTCGCGCGCGATGAAGGGATCGGAGGTGTCGACCACCGGCACGCGCTGGAAGTTGACATGGGTGTGCGCGAACTGCGGAACGATGTAGTTCACATAGTCGGGCATGCGTCGCAGGATGGTGTCGGTCACTGCCTCGGCCGAATAGCCGCGCACATGCTTGTCTCGCCAGAGCTTCTGGATCCATTCGAGGTTGATCACCGGCACCACACCGATCAGCAGATCGGGATGGCGCGCGATGTTGATCTCGGGTGTCACGACCGCGCCGTGCAGGCCCTCGTAGAACAGCAGGTCGGTGTCGTGGCCGATGTCTTCCCAGGCAGTGAAGGTGCCCGGCTCCTGCTTGTAGGGCGCGGCCTCGACCGGGTCGTGCAGGTATTTGCGCGATTTGCCGCTGCCGGTCTTGGCATACGTGGCAAAGAGTTGTTCGAGTTCGACAAAGAGGTTGTTGGCCGGGCCGAAGTGGCTGAAGTGCTTGTCGCCGGTTTTTTCAGCCTCGGCCTGACGAAGGCGCATTTCCTTGCGGTCGAAGCGATGGAAGCTGTCGCCTTCGACAATCGCGGCCTTGACCTCCTCGCGGCGGAAAATGTTCTCGAAGGTCCGGGTGACCGATGAGGTACCGGCACCGGACGAGCCGGTGATGGCGATGATGGGATGGCGTTCGGACATGGTCGGCTCGTCAATCTCTGAAAAGGCTGCGTTCGGCAAAGAGCGGCGTCTCGGCGCCGCGGTTGGTGCTGTCGTTGTGATAACTCTCGATGCGTTCGACTTCGTTTTTCGAGCCGAACACCAGGCCGATGCGCTGATGCAGCGAGGTGGGCTGCACGCCCAGCATCGGCTGGCGCCCGGTGCTGCAGCGCGCCCCGGCCTGCTCCATGATGAAACCGATCGGATTGGCTTCGTAGAGCAGTCGCAGGCGGCCGGCCTTGGACGGGTCCTTGTTATCGCGCGGATACAGGAAGACGCCGCCGCGCATCATGATGCGATGGGCCTCGGCAACCATGCTCGCGATCCAGCGCATGTTGAAGTCGCGCCCGCGCGGGCCGGTTTTTCCGGCCAGGCACTCGTCGACATAGCGTTTGACCGGCGGCTCCCAGAAGCGGCTGTTTGATGAATTGATCGCGAACTCGCTGGTGTCGGGGGGCACTTTCAGATCGGGGTGGGTCAGCACGAACTCGCCCAGATTGGGGTTGAGCGTGAAGCCGGCCACGCCATTGCCCACCGACAGCACCAGCATGGTGGTCGGGCCGTAGATGGCATAACCGGCGGCGATCTGCTTGGCGCCGGGCTGCAGGAAGTCGGACTCGACCACATCGCGGCCGCTGTCGATCACATCCTGCGGCGCGCGCAGGATCGAGAAGATGCTGCCGACCGCGACATTGACGTCGATGTTGGACGAGCCATCGAGCGGATCGAAGACCAGCAGATATTTGCCGCGCGGATAGGCCTGCGGAATCTGGCGCGGCTCGTCCATCTCTTCGGAGGCCATGCCGGCGAGGTGGCCGTTCCACTCGTTCATGCGCATGAACACCTCGTTGCTGATGACATCAAGCGGCTTTTGCACTTCGCCCTGGACGTTCAGTTCGCCACCGACCGCCTGGGTCGGCATCTGCGACAGGCCATCACTCAGGCCGCCGAAGGCCACGACGCGGGCGATCGCCTTGCAGGCAAGCGAGACATCGAGCAGCAGTGCGTTGAGGTCGCCGCTTGCGCCGGGAAAGCGGCGGCGCTCCTCGATCAGGTAGCGGGTCAGGGTCCAGCGGTGACTCAGGGGCATGGTGGCTCTCGGAAATGGCGTGAATATCGCTGCGCCTGGGCGCAGTTCAGCGTGTGGCGTCGGCGTGCCAGCGATGCAGGTCGGCAATGGCCGTGTCCTGAAGGCTTGGCAGGATTCGCAGTGCGCCCTTGAAATTGTGGTGGGCGGTGAAGGGGTTGGGCGTGATGATTGTCGCAATGCCTGCGCCAAGCGCGGCTTGCAGGCCGTTTGCGGAATCTTCGATGGCCAGACATTCGGAAGCAGTCAGGCCCATACGCTGCAGCGTCTGACGATACACCTGCGGATCGGGCTTCTTGCGGGGTGCGGTGCCGGCATGTTCGATCACCTCGAAACGCTGCGACCAGTCGGGGCCCAGCCGCGGCCGCATCAGCGCGTCGATATTGGATTCGGTGGTGGTGGTGGCAATTGCAAGGCGCAGCCCCGCTTTTTGCGCGGCGGCGAAGATCGCCTCGATGCCGGGGCGCAGGGCGAGCGTGCCGGCACGCATCTGTTGCGTGTAGGCGGTGGTCTTGATGGCATGCAGCGAGTCGAAGTCGGGCGCAATCGCGGTAGTGCTCTCGCCCGAGGCACCTGCATCGTTGCGGTTGACGTGGTTCGCGAGGTAGTGCGCCATGCGCTCCTTGCCGCCCGAGACCTCGAGCAGGCTGACATAGAGCGACTCGTCCCAGTGCCAGGGCAGACCCGCGCTGGCAAAGGCCTGGTTGAAGGCGGCCAGATGCGCGCCTTCTGTGTCGGCCAGCGTGCCGTCGACATCGAAGATCAGTGCCTGCAGGAGGGCCATGGCGCGGCGCGGCTCAGGATTGCCGGAAGACGCGGCTGGCCAGGATGTCGGCCGGCTCGATCGTGCTCAGGTCGTCGGCGCTCAGCTCGCGCTCGCGATCGACATACAGGCGACTGGCCTGACGCAGACGTGCGCGATCAAGCGCATTGCGAACGCTGCGGGCATTGGCGAAATGAGGCTGGGTGATGCGCCGTTTCAGATAGGCGTCGAAGGCCTCGCGCGCGTCGGAGCCGAAACGGTAGTGGGTCGAATCGAGCATGCGATCGGCGATCTGCAGGAGCTCGTCGGTGCCGTAGTCGGGAAATTCGAGGTGATGGGCGATGCGCGAACTCATGCCCGGGTTGGACTGAAAGAAGGTGTCCATGCGGTCTTTGTAGCCTGCGAGGATCACCACCAGATCGTCGCGGTTGTTTTCCATCACCTGCAGCAGGATCTCGATGGCTTCCTGACCATAGTCGCGCTCGTTTTCGGGGCGATAGAGGTAGTAGGCCTCGTCGATGAAGAGCACGCCGCCCATGGCTTTCTTCAGGATCTCCTTGGTCTTGGGCGCGGTATGGCCGATGTACTGGCCGACCAGATCGTCGCGGGTCACGCTCACCACATGGCCTTTTCGCACATAGCCCAGGCGATGCAGGATCTGCGCCATGCGCATGGCTACCGTGGTCTTGCCGGTGCCGGGATTGCCGGTGAAGCACATATGCAGCGACGGTGCCTGCGCGGCCAGACCGAGCTGCGCCCGCAGCCGGTCGATCACCAGCAGGGCGCTGACGTCACGGATGCGGGTCTTGACCGGTGCAAGACCGATCAGATCGCGGTCGAGCTCGTCCATCACTGACTCGACCTGGCTTTGCGCCAGGACGCCGGCGACCGTGCGGGGGGCGGCGGGCGTGGCCGCGTCGGGCGCTGACATTGCCGCTGAGCCAGCTATTGAGGCGGTCGCCTCGGTGCCGGGTGAGGTGACAGTCGGGGCGCCGGTCGGGGCCGCGCTTGATGCGACACCCGCCACCGCCGACGGCGTGGCCGGCGGCTGGGACGAACCAGGAATGGTGTAGAGCGGATTGGCCACGTTGGTCGTCCGGTGAGGCGGGGTGTCGGTCTGAGCGTCGGCGTCTGATCAGGCTACTTGGTACAGGGTGCTCAGTGCAGCGTACTCAGTAGCGCTCGCCCTCGGGGCGATCAAGACCATAGCCCTGGATGGTGTAGCGCATCGTGCGTCCTTCGACTTCCTGACGATGCAACCTGAAGCCCTGCTCATTGGCCGGCCGGTTGACGATCATGCTCATCGCGATCGACTCGACACCGCGGGTCGAGTCGAAGGCCATCAGTCGAATGTAATGCGACGGAAAGGTCTTGCGGCAGGCGTTCAGCTCGATCAGCACGCCGGCGGGGTCGGAGAGATCGAACATCGGCATGCCGTACATCTCCCAGTAGGTGTTGCGGGGATGCGGGTCGTCGGTGTACTCGATGCTCCAGGCAAAGCCCTTTTTCAGGCCGTATTCGACCTGCATCGTGATCTCGGCATCGGTCAGGTCGGGCAGGAAGCTGAACTGGCCCTGGGTGATGCGGCCGGTCGGATTGGTCATCATGGTGGTTGGCTCCGTGTTGTCGGGGTGTCGGCGGCGTCGGCGGTGTTCAGCTCGAGGCGCTCGGCGTGACGGCGTAATCGCTGGTATCGGTCGAGGTGTAGTTGAAGCTGATGTCACCCCAGGTATCGAGGGCCTGCTTGAGCGGCGTGCAGAACTGGGACGCCTTGCGCAGGATGTCGAGGCCCTCGTTCTTGATGTCCTTGCCTTCATTGCGTGCCTTGACCATGGCTTCGAGCGCGACGCGGTTGGCAACGCCGCCCGCCTGGATGCCGGCCGGATGGCCGATCGTGCCGCCGCCGAACTGCAGGATCACGTCGTCGCCGAAAAGGTCGAGCAGCAGGTGCATCTGGCCGGCATGGATGCCGCCCGAAGCCACTGGCATCACCTTCTTGGTGTCGGCCCAGTCCTGGTCGAAGAACAGACCGCGCGGCAGGTCGGTATGGGTGTAGCTGTCGCGGCAGACGTTGTAGTAGCCCTGCACGGTCATCGGATCGCCTTCGAGCTTGCCGACCGCGGTGCCGGTGTGAAGGTGGTCGCAGCCGGCCAGACGCAGCCACTTGGCCATGACGCGGAAGCTCACGCCATGGTTTTTCTGGCGGGTGTAGGTGCCGTGGCCGGCGCGGTGCATGTGCATCACCATGTCGTTCTTGCGGCACCAGTTGGCCATGCTCTGGATCGCGGTCCAGCCGATCACCAGGTCGACCATGACCACCACCGAGCCGAGGTCCTTGGCGAACTCGGAGCGCTCGTACATCTCTTCCATGGTGGCGGCGGTGACGTTGAGGTAGCTGCCCTTGACTTCGCCGGTGGCCGCGCTCGCCTTGTTGACGCCGTCCATCACATAGAGGAAGCGGTCACGCCAATGCATGAAGGGCTGCGAGTTGATGTTCTCGTCGTCCTTCATGAAGTCGAGGCCGCCCTTGAGGCCTTCGTAGATCACCCGGCCGTAGTTGCGGGCCGACAGGCCGAGCTTGGGCTTGGTGGTGGCGCCCAGCAGCGGACGGCCGAACTTGTCGAGGCGCTCGCGCTCGACGATCAGGCCGGTCGGCGGGCCCTTGAAGGTCTTGACGTAGGCGACCGGGATGCGGATGTCCTCCAGGCGGGCGGCCTTCAGCGGCTTGAAGCTGAAGACGTTGCCGATCAGGCTGGCGGTCATGTTGGCGATGGAGCCCTCTTCGAAGAGGATCAGGTCATAGGCCACCCAGGCGAAGTACTGGCCGGGATTGTTGGGCACCGGCTCGACCTTGTAGGCCTTGGCGCGATAGCTGTCGCAGGCGGTCAGGCGGTCGGTCCAGACCACGGTCCAGGTCGCAGTGCTCGATTCGCCGGCCACGGCTGCGGCGGCTTCGACCGGATCGACGCCGTCTTGCGGCGTGATGCGGAACAGGCACAGGACGTCAGTCTCTTTCGGCACATAGTCAGGCGCCCAGTAGCCCATCTGGCGGTACTTGAGGACGCCCGCCGAGTAGCGCTGTTTTTTGTCGGTGATCTGGGTGTCGGCGTTGGCGCCGCCTGCAACGGGTTGATTCACGGAAACTCCAGTGGGTGGGAGAGGGGTGGACTCACTCTAAAGAGACCTTCACGTAAGATAAAGTCAGACTTTGATTGGTTTTGATTAAGTAAATACTTAACTGAATTGATGAGAATGCCTTGAACATCACCTTCCGCCAGCTCCGTGTCTTCACCGAAGTGGCCCGCCAGGGCAGCGTTCAGCGGGCTGCCGAAGCCCTGCACCTGAGTGCGCCGGCGGTCTCGATGCAGATCCGGGAGGTCGAGTCGCAGGTCGGGCTGGTGCTCTTCGACCGACCCGGCCGGCGCCTGGTCCTGTCGACTGCAGGTGAGTACTTCCTTGTCTACGCAAGAAGGCTGCAAGCCACTCTCAAGGAAGCCGAGGATGCGATGGCGCGACTGACCCGGGTCGAGTCGGGGGTGCTCGCCATTGGTATGGTCAGCTCGGCCAAGTACTTTTTGCCGCGGCTGTTGGCGCGCTTTCACGACGAGCATCCGGCCGTCGAGGTGCGGCTGCGGCTGGGCAACCGCGAGCAGCTGGTGGCGATGATGCAGGCCAACGAGATCGACCTGTCGGTGATGGGGCGTCCGCCGCGCGACTGGCCCAACCGTGCCGAGCCCTTCGCGATGCATCCGCATGTGCTGGTGACTGCGCCCGATCACGCCTTCACCCGGGCCGAAAGTGTGCCTGCTCTGGCATTGGCCCGCGAGCCCTTCATCGTTCGCGAGCCGGGCTCGGGCACCCGCGCGGTGCTTGAGGAGTATCTGTCGCAGCATCACCTGCAACCGACTTTTCTGATGGAGATGGGCAGCACCGAGGCGATCAAGCAGGCGGTGATGGCCGGGCTCGGCGTGAGTCTGGTGTCGCAGCACACCATCGGCCTGGAATGGGAGCATGGGCTGATTGCCGCGCCGGCGGTCGAGGGTTTGCCGGTCATGAGGCGCTGGCATCTGGTCAATGCGGCCGGCAAGCTCCTGTCGCCGGCGGCCGAGGCCTTTCGCTACTTCTTGCTCGAGGAGGGCGAGGCCCATCTTGCCGGGATGTTCGGGCAGCAGGCGAGCGCGGCCTGAATGCGCTGAGGCATTGCAAAGGAGCGTATCGATGAGGAAGCGCCAGAGGCCGTTGGCCGATCAGCCGATCGGCGATACCCAGGAGGCCGGCCTTGCCGTGCGCGAGGAGCATGCCGCCGATCTGTTCGAGCCGATCTTCGCGCAGGCCGATCGCCTTGAGGCGATGCCGACCGCGGTCGCGCATCCCTGCAGCGATGCCGCCCTGCAGGCAGCGGTGGAAGCGGCGGCCCGCCATCTCATCGTGCCGATCCTGGTCGGCCCGCAGCAGCGCATCCGCGAGATCGCCGATCGCCTGCAGATCGACCTGTCGCCCTATCGGCTGGTCGATACGCCGCACAGCCATGCGTCCGCGCAGGCGGCAGTCGATCTGGTGCGTGCCGGCGAGGCCGAGATGCTGATGAAGGGCAGCCTGCATTCCGATGAGCTGCTGGCTGCGGTGGTTGCGCGCGAGACCGGACTGCGCACCGAGCGGCGTCTGTCGCATGTGTTTTTGATGGACGTGCCCGGTTATCACAAGCTGCTGATGATCACCGATGCCGCGATCAACATCTTTCCGACGCTGGATGACAAGCGCGACATCTGCCAGAACGCGATCGATCTGGCGCATGTGCTGGGCATCGCGCTGCCGAAGGTCGCGATTGTCTCGGCCATCGAGACGGTGACCGCGAAGATTCCGTCGACCTGCGATGCGGCCGCGCTGTGCAAGATGGCCGATCGGGATCAGATCACCGGTGGCCTGCTCGACGGCCCGCTGGCAATGGACAACGCGATCAGCGCCGAGGCTGCGCGCATCAAGGGCATCCGCTCGGCGGTGGCCGGTGACCCCGACATCATCGTCGTGCCCGATATGGAAGCCGGCAACATCCTGGCCAAGCAGCTCACCTTCATGGCCGGCGCGCTGGCCGCTGGCGTGGTGCTGGGTGCGCGCGTGCCGATCGTGCTGACCAGTCGGGCCGACAGCGTGCGGTCGCGGCTGGCCTCGTGTGCGGTGGCTGCACTGATCGCCGGCTCGCGCCGACGTGCGATGGCAGGTGCGGCGGACGTGGCAAGCGGGGCGGGTGGGGCAGGTGCGGCATGTGAGGCAGGAGCATGATCGCGGCTGTGTCTGCCGCAGGGGCCGAGCGGTCGGTGATTCTGGTCGTCAATGCCGGCTCGTCGAGTCTGAAGTTTCAGGTCTTTGATCTTGCCGGCGGTGAATTGCAGTGCGTGATCCGTGGCCTGATCGAGGGTATCGGCACAAGGCCGCAGATTCGGGCGTGGCGCGGCGACGGCAGCGAGCTGACGGCAGACGGCTTCACGCTGTCGCAGGCTTCGTCGGTCGCGATGCTCGGGCACATTACGCAGATCGGGCAGCTCGCGCAGCGCGACACCCAGGCGGTCGCATTCAATGCCCTGTGGGACTGGCTCGTGACCCGGCTCCAGGGCGCGCGCCTGATCGGTGTCGGGCATCGGGTGGTGCATGGCGGGAGCCTGCACAGCCGACCGGTGCGCATCGATGCCCCGGTGCTCGCGCAACTCGAGGGCCTGGCAGCACTTGCGCCGCTGCATCAGCCGCACAATCTCGCGCCGATCCGCTCACTGCTCACCCTGCGCCCCGACTTGCCGCAGGTGGCCTGCTTCGATACCGCCTTTCATCGCACCCAGCCGATCGAGGCCGAGCTCTTCGCCCTGCCGATGCACTTTTACGACGAGGGTGTGCGGCGATACGGTTTTCACGGCCTGTCGTATGAATATGTCGGGCGGCGGATTGCCGAGCTGGCGCCGCAGGCTGGCGCAGGCCGGGTGATCGTTGCGCATCTGGGCAATGGCGCCTCGATGTGCGCATTGCTCGGTGGTCGCAGCATCGCCACCACCATGGGATTCACCGCGCTCGACGGCCTGCCGATGGGCACGCGCAGCGGCAACCTCGATCCTGGCGTGCTGCTTCATCTGATGCGCGAGCGCGGCATGAGCCTCGATCAGATCGAGACGCTGCTCTACCATCAGTCGGGGCTGCTCGGGCTGTCGGGTCTGTCGGCCGACATGCGGGTGCTGCAGGCCAGCGGCGAGCCGAGCGCCCGGCTGGCCATCGATCACTTCACCTATCGCGTGGCACGGGAGGCCGGGTCGCTCGCGGCGGCGCTCGGCGGTCTGGACGCGCTGGTGTTTACTGCCGGCATCGGCGAACACAGCGCGCCGGTTCGGGCAGCGGTCTGCGATCGCCTGCGATGGCTGGGGGTGGAGATTGAGGCTCAGGCCAACAGCGAATCGCGCCTGCGCTTAAGCCCTGAGGGCGCAGCGGTTTCGACCTGGGTCATTCCAACCGATGAAGAACGCATGATTGCCGAGCACACCTGCACCACGCTTGGCCTGAGCTGAGCTGAGCGGGCTGAGCCGCCTCTGCTGAACTGCCTGAGTGCGCTGCCTCAGATCTGCCGCAGCCAGACCTCGCCGATCAGGTGGTCGTGGCGCTTGCGCAGCACGACATTGGCCCGCTCGCGGCTGGGGGCAATATTTTCGCGCAGGTTGGCCAGGTTGGTGTCGCGCCAGATGGAGAGCGCCACCTCGCGGGTCTGGTCGCCGTCGAGATCCTTGTAGTGATGAAAGTAGGAGCTCGGATTCTGGAAGACCGTGCGCTGCAGCTTGAGAAAGCGCGTGACGTACCACTCCTGGATGTCCGACTCGCGGGCATCGATATAGAGCGAGAAGTCGAAGAAGTCGGACACGATGATCGACGGCGGCCTGGCCGCCTCGAGCGTGGCAGTCTGCAGGACATTGAGCCCTTCGAAGATCAGGATGTCGGGGCTGGTGATGGTGACCGATTCGCCCGGCATGATGTCGTAGCCCTGATGCGAATAGACCGGCGCGCTCACCTGCGCCTTGCCGGCCTTGATATCGGCCAGGAACTCGATCATCCGGCGGCGGTCGTAGCTCTCGGGAAAGCCCTTGCGCTTCATCAGACCGCGTTCGATCAGTGTGGCGTTGGGATACAGAAAGCCGTCGGTGGTCACCAGCGCGACCGAGGGATGATCGGGCCAGCGGGCCAGCAGCGCCTGCAGGGTTCGCGCAAAGGTGCTCTTGCCGACCGCCACGCTGCCGGCGATGCCGATCACATAGGGGCGTCGTCCGACCGGTCGGCTCAGGAACTCGTCCTTGACGCCCGACAGCGTGCGCGCCGATCGGAAATGCAGGTTGAGCAGCCGCGACAGCGGCAGGTAGATTTGCGCCACATCATCGAGCGAGACCTGCTCGAGCACGCCCTGCAGCGCGGTCAGTTGCTCCTGCGACAGCGTCAGTGGTGTGTTGTTGCGCAGACTCGCCCATTCGTCGCGGTTGAAAACCACGTAGGCCGAAAATTCGGTGCCGGTATCAGGGTCCATGGCGGCGAGCTTACCGCAGGCTGAGATCCGCCCCTGTCGTAAACTGCCGCCATGAAATATCTGATCGGTGCCCTCGTCGTCGCAAACCTGCTGTGCTTCGCCTGGTTCAGCGGGTGGATGGCACCCCTGGGCGGCGACGGACGCGAGCCCGACAGGATCACCAGGCAGATCGAGCCGCAGCGGCTGCGCATCGTGCCGCCCGATCGATTGCCGGCCGACGCCCCGCCTGCGTCGTCGTCGTCGACCTCGTCGGGATCTGAGCCTGCGCCTGAACCCGCGCCGAGGATGGCTCGATGATGCCGGTGCTGGTCATCGAGCATACCGATGGCGACGGCCCGGGCCATTTCGGCGAGTGGCTGGCCGAGCGCGGCCGACCGATGTCCCTGGTGCGGGTGCATGCCGGCGACACCGTGCCTGTGCACCTCAACGGATATGCCGGCTTGTGCGTACTCGGCGGGCCGATGAGCGCCAATGACGAACACCTCGATCACATTCGCGCCGAGCTGGCGCTGATGCGCCTGGCGCTTGATCGCGGTCTGCCGGTGATCGGGCATTGCCTGGGCGGCCAGTTGCTCGCGCGAACGCTGGGCGCCAGCGTCGGTCCCAGTCCGGCGCCCGAGATCGGCTGGCATCAGGTCAACGCTACCGAGACCGCCGCCGCGCAGCGCTGGTTCGGCGATGCCCGCAGCCCGGTCGTCATGCAGTGGCACTACGAAGCCTTCTCATTGCCCGAGGGTGCGATCCGGCTGGCCGGCAACGACGCCTGCCCGCATCAGGCCTTCGAATGGGGCGGCCTGCATCTGGGCATGCAGTTTCATCCGGAGGCCGATCAGCCCAAGCTCGACGGCTGGGTTGTCAACGACCGTCAGGAGGCCGAGGCCCTGAGCGGCGTGCCGACTGCGCAGTCGCCAGCACAGATCGCAGCGGGATGCCGCACGCACCTGCTGCCGATGCGCAGCCTGGCGTTCCGGATCTACGACACCTGGGCCGCCGGTCTGGTCGGCTGACTGGTCGGCTGAGGCGCAAGCCGGCGGGGGATCATGCCGGCCGCGAGGCTGCCGGCCGGCGCAATCCTCAGGCCGGCGCGGCGTTCAGTTCGCGGCGATAGCGGTTGAGCGCCTGCACCGTGGGCAGGTCCCGACCGAAGAGCAGCGACAGATTGTGGAGGATGCGTTCGACGACCTTTTTCTCCCAGACCTCATCGAACTTGATCTGGCCATCGAGCCAGTGCTCAAGCCAGCCCGGCTCGGGCAGGCGGCTTTGAACGGTGTCGTTCGGGAAAAGCGTCTTGTTGACATGCAGATTGGTCGGATGCAGCGCCTGCGCGGTGCGCCGGGCACTGGCCATCAGCAGGCCGATCTTGGCAAAGGCACCGCGTGCGGCATCGCCGACTTCGCTGATCGCCTTTTTCATGTATTGCAGATAGGCGCCGCCATGACGGGCTTCGTCGCGCGAAATCAGGTCGTAGAGATGCTTGATGACCGGCTCGGTATGCCAGTCGGCGGCGCAGCGATACCAGTGGTTGAGCCGGATCTCGCCGCAAAAATGCAGCATCAGGGTTTCGAGCGGCGGTGCCGGGTCGAATTCGAAGCGCACGGCGTGCAGCTCGGCTTCGGTGGGCATCAGGTCGGGCCGAAAGCGGCGCAGGTATTCCATCAGCACCAGCGAGTGCTTCTGTTCTTCATAGAACCAGACCGACATGAAGGCGCTGAAGTCGGAGTCGTGCCGGTGATCGCGCAGGAACATCTCGGTGGCCGGCAGCGCCGCCCACTCGGTGATCGCGTTCATCTTGATGGTCTCGGCCTGCTCGTCCGAGAGCAGCGCCGGGTCGAATTTATCCCAGGGGACATCGTCGAAGGTCCAGCGCATACGCTCGAGCGACTTGAACAGTTCGGGGTAGAGCATCGGGTTTCGTGGCCTCAGGGGGGCGATCAGTGCGCAATCTCGTTTGACGATGCGCCGCAATCGCTCAAGCGATGACAGACTGTCACAGTCTATCAGCGCCCGGTGTCGACCGCACTGCGACGCCTCAACCAGCGCATCAGGCTGCCGATCAGGGGCAGTTTCTCGTAGAGCTCCTCGGCGGCATCCCAATAGTCACGATGCCAGGCGACCCGGCCATCCGGGGCGAAGCGCACATGCGAGCAGCCGCGGATGCACTGCTGTCCCGCCGGCAGCGGTTTGCGAAAGGCGAATTCGAAATCCCAGACCAGCAGGGCGGCGTCACCCTGCAGCACGGTCTCGCGAACCACGAAACGCGGCGCATCGACCTGCTCGAACATGTGCGCAAAGATGGCCGTGATCGCCGGAATGCCGCGGACCTGGTTGAAGGGGTCCTTGAAGTCGGCGTCATCAGTGTAGAAAGCGCCGATCTGGCCGACGTCGGCGAGCGAGATCGTCTCGAAAAAGCCGACCAGCCGGGCGAGGGACTCGGTCTGGGAGGCCAGAGTTAGCTGAGGCGCCTGAGGGGCGACGGATTCGGTCATGGCGGGCTCACTGGCCGGTGACTCGGCGCACGAGTGCGAAATAGAGGCGGTAGGGCAAAAGGCGTGCGAACTTCAGAAAGCGGGTAAAGCGCTTCGGATAGTGCACCTCGAACTGGCCCGCCGCGATCCCGGCCAGGGTTTCGTCGGCCGCCTGGCTCGTGCTGATCAGCGCCGGCATGGTGTACGGGTTGCCGGCGGTGGCAGGGGTATCGACATAGCCCGGGCTGACCAGATAGACGCCGACGCCGGCCGGGCGCAGATCGAAGTAGAGCGATTCGGCCAGATTGATCATCGCGGCCTTGGTCGGGCCATAGACCAGCGCCTGCGGCAGTCCACTGTAGCCGGCCACGCTCGAGACCAGCGCGATGCCGCCCTTGCCTTGCGACAGCAGCATTGGCAGCACCGCGGCCAGCCCGTTGTAGACCGCGACCAGGTTGGTCTGCAGCATCCGGTTGGCGGTGGGCAGATCGAAGGTCTGGGCCTGCATCGGCGTGTAGATGCCGGCCACCCACAGGACGAGGTCGATGCCGCCCCAGCGGGCCTGCAGCCCGGCGCAGGCTGCGGCCACCGCCTCGGCGTCATTGACATCGACCGGCACGAACTCGGGCGGCAGGGTGGGGTCTTCGGCGTCGACCGGCGGTGTCGGCAGATTGGCCATGACCTCCTGCAGCGCGTCGGCGCGTCTTGCCGACAGGGCGACGCGGGCGCCGCGCCGGTGCAGGGTGCGCGCGAGCTCGGCGCCGATGCCACTGGAGGCGCCGACCACCCAGACCCGGTATCCGGCCCAGCTCTCGATGGTGGGATTGAGCGGTCCGAAAAAGGAGCGGCGTTGGGAAGGCGTCGGTGACATCGGGTCAGCGCTTGGTGAACGAGAGCAGGACTTCGCCCAGGCGCACGCCGAACTTGCTCATCGTGGCCCGGTTGAGCATGACGCGATCGTCGACCAGATACATCCAGTCGTCGAACTCGACGTTCCAGGTCGAGCCGTCGACCTTGAGTGCCAGGGTGTAGCGCCAGTTGAGTGCATTGCCGGCCGAGTTGCCCTGCGCCTCGCCGACCACGTCGCCGGCGGTGCCGATGTAGCGTCCGGCGGGCAGCTTGCGGATCGTCCAGATGCGCTTTTCCTTGGTGCCGTCGCTGTAGCTGAAGTCTTCGTCGAGCGTGCCGGTGTCGCCGACCCAACTGCATTTCATCAGCACGGTGAAGCGGCGGACCACCTTGCCCGAACGGTCCTGGAAGACGCCCCAGGCATCGATGTCGCCATTGAAATAGGTCTTGAGGTCGAGGACCGGTTTTTCGGCGGCGTAGCTCGCCGGATCGACGCCGGCGCAGCCGCTGGCGATTGCCAGTCCACCGACCATGCCGGCGAGCGCGGCGCGGCGGGTGAGCGGTCGGCCTGGCATCAGATCTGGCCGCATGAGTGGCGCAATGGCTTGTGCACTCTGGGGCGTCAGGTCTGGCGTCAGGCTCAGGGCCTGGGACACGGGGGAGGTCGTGAGCGATGCGGTCATGGTCGAGTCTCGAGGCTGGGGGTGTCGGGAGGCAGGGGCGCGCGCAGCAGCAGGACCCCGGCGATCAGTTTGAGGAGGCAGGGCAGCAGAGCATAGATGGCCGACAGGGCGATGGTGCCGGAGGTCGATGACACCGCGGGAAGCGCTGTCGCGAGAGCCTGCGTTCCGGCGACAGAGGCCGCTGAGGCGGTTTCGGCATTGGCAGACAGCTGACCCGGGATGTAGCCCAGGAGCTCGAGCAGCGGCAGGGCCAGGCCGGCGGCCGCGGCCAGATTGACCTTGGTGGCCAGGTTCCAGATGCCGAAGAGGCTGCCTTCGCTCTCGCGCGGCGCATCGTCGGCCGCCAGGATCGTCGCCAGGATGGCCGGCGGCATGGCCAGATCGGCGCCCAGCGCCAGGCCGGTCATCAGGCAGATCACCCCGAAGGCCAGCGTGTCGCCCGCGCCCAGCCCGAATGCCCATCCGAATGCCGCAATCGACAGCGCCATGCCGGCGAGCCAGGCGCGGCGCAGGCCGAGTCGTCTGGCGAGGCGCACCCACAGCGGCATGCCGACGGCGGCCGCCAAAAAATAGAGGATCAGGAACATCGGTGCCTGGCCGGGGGCCTGCAGGA
>CAIVAS010000231.1 GCA_903903975.1 uncultured Burkholderiales bacterium | reverse complement strand
GTCGTAATGCGAGACCGGGCTGCCGCGATCAAGCCCGATATCCAGACCGGAGAACGACACCATCGAGTTGAAGCCGACCATCTTGGTGTCGATCCGGCCGACCGGCTCGCCGTCGATCAGCAGGGTGGCAACCCGACCTGAGGGCAGCGCTACCGTACCCATGACCGGCAGCGAAATTCGGATCCAGGGCGCCAGTTCGACACGCAGGGCAAACACATGGTGGCCGAGTTCGATCGGTCGGTCGGCGGTGATCAGGTGATGCACGCCGCCGATGTTCATGTCATGCACCAGACGGCCGTCCTTGATGTAAAGACTGTAGCCTGAGGTGGCGTCGCCATGCGCCACCAGCACACCTTGCGCATCAGTGGTGTCGATGCGCGCATGGGCCTCGATAAGATAGTTTCGGCTGCGCACGTCAGGCGCCACATCGTTCGGCAGGTGCCCCATGCCGGCATGCATCACAACATGAGTGCGCTGGCCGTGAAAGCGACGGCCGTTCTCGGCGAATCTTGGCCCGAAACGGTCATCCAGCGGCAAGACCTGATTCGCTTCGGCCTGCGTCCACCAGAGCGCCTTGAGTGCCTCGAGTTTCTCGGGATGCACCGCTGCGAGATCGGTGATCTCGTTGAAATCCTTGTCGAGGTGGTAGAGCTCCCACTGATCATCCTCGAAGGGCTTGCCAACCGGATGAAAGGCCACCGCCTTCCATCCCTCATGCCAGATGCCGCGGTGCCCGAACATCTCGAAATACTGAGGTGACGAGCGACGCGGTGCCTTGGCATCGTGAAGGCTGGCCACAAAACTCTCACCCGTCTGCGGCTTGATCGGATGGCCTTCGACCTGCGCGGGCGGCGACAGTTTGAGCAGATCGAGCAAGGTTGGCGCGATGTCGCTGACATGGCAGAACTGATGGCGCAACTCGCCGCGGGCAGCCAGCCCATTGGGCCAGGCGATCACCAGCGGGTCGCGAACCCCGCCGCCATGGGTATTCTGCTTGTAGCGTCGCAGCGGCGTGTTCGAATTCATCGCCCAGCCAAGCGGAAAATTGGAGTGCGTATCAAGCCCGCCGATATTGTCGATGCGGGCGATCTTTTTGGCCAGCGTCTCCTGCAGCAGGTTGAACGGGCCCATGGCATTGACCATACCAAGCGGCCCGCCTTCCTGGCTGGCGCCGTTGTCGGACAGCACCAGCACCAGCGTGTCGTCTCGCAGACCGGCGTCGCCCAGAAACGCCATCAGCCGAGCCAGATGCTGATCGGCGTGATCAAGCATCGCGGCATAGGCCGACTGCAGGCGAACAAAAAGCTTTTTTTCATCGGGGCTGGCAGCGTCCCAGGCTTTGACGCCCTGATTGGGCGGCGGCAGTGTCGTGCCGGGCGGCACCACACCCATCTCGATCTGCCGTGCGAGACGACGTTCGCGCTCGACATCCCAGCCGTGGGCGAATCGCTCGTCATAGCTGCGGATGAGATCGGCAGGCGCCTGATGCGGCGCATGACAGGCCGCCAGCGACAGCATCGTGAACCAGGGTCTGCTCGGCCGATCGGCCTCATGGTCCGCAATCATGCGGATCGTCTGCGTGACCAGATCTTCGGTCAGGTGATAGCCCGACTCGACGCTTCCGGGCGCCTTGATCAGGGTGTTGTCCTGGACCAGCTCAGGGCTGAACTGGTCGGTCTCGGCATCAAGAAAACCATAAAAACGGTCGAAGCCGCGCCGCAAGGGCCAGCCGTCAAAGGGGCCGCCCGGACCGCTCTCTGTCACCGGCGTCACATGCCACTTGCCAACCATGTAATTGTTGAAGCCGTGCGGACGAAGCATTTCGGCAAGTGTTGCGGCATCGCGCGAAATCTTGCCGCGATAGCCGGGAAAGCCGCTGTCGAAATTGGCCAGGCAGCCCATACCCACATCGTGATGATTGCGCCCGGTCAGCAGCGCCGCGCGGGTGGTCGAGCACATCGCGGTGGTGTGAAAGCCGGTGTAGCGCACACCCTGCGCGGCAATCGCGTCAATCGTGGG
>CAIVAS010000230.1 GCA_903903975.1 uncultured Burkholderiales bacterium | reverse complement strand
GATCTCACCAGGGCAATACCGGACACGGGCGCGAAGTCCCGGATCGCGTCATAGGGCACTTTTGCGCCGAGAATGTCTGCGCCGCTGGGTGTTTGCGCCAGCGCCTGGTTGATGGCGTGAGAGTCGGTGATCAAACCCAGGGTGTAGCCGTCAGCCGGTGCGCGGGCCACCATCTCGGTGCCGATGATGGTTGAGGCGCCAGGGCGGTTGTCCACCAGCACGGGTTGTTTCAGGCTGGCGGAGACCATTTCCGCAAGCACTCTGGCGGCCGAGTCCGAGTTGCCGCCTGGCGGGTATGGCACGATGATGCGGATTGGCTTGGTCGGCCATTCCTGCGCAAACACGGGTCGGGCGTGCACGGCAATACCAAGGCTCAGGCATAGGGTGCGACGAGTGCGATTCATCTGTTGTCTCCTTGTGAATGATCGCAACGAATCTTGACGTCCGCGGTCAGGTAAGTTGGTTTATCGAGTCAGGATTGTTCAGGTGTGCAGAAAGAGGATGCCGAAGCCTGCGATCAGAGCCGCGATGTCTCGGTACCAGCGCATACCCTCTGTCAGACCCGAACGCGGCAGCGCTGCTCGGGCGATCAGCCAGGTCTTGGATTCATGCCCGGACAGTCCCGCGTCGCGACTAATGCCAGCCTCGTCCAGGCTGTCCAGGCGCTCAAGGTCGCCGCTCTCAAGTGCGTCCATCCAGCGGGCATCCCATTGCGGATTGAGGGGCTTCAGGGGCAGGCTGCCATCAGCCATCCCGCGCCCAGCTGCCATGACCCGCTGCATGCGCTGCTCTCGCTCCGGCGCGGTGGGCGTGCTGCGCACCGTGATGCGTTCGCGCACGATGGGGTCCGGATGTGCCAGGGTCGGAACTGGAGGCTCATGCGACAGTCCGCCCGAGCCGACCATCAAGGTGCGCCCAGGCAGCGTTGCCACGAACCGTCCGATGGATTCCCCCAGCATCCGACAACGCCGCACGCGCGGCACAGATGGCTGGGCCACAGCGTTCATGAAGATCGGCAGCAGAGGGGGGGTGTCCAGTCCGCCCCAGATCAGTTCGAGTGTCTGTGAGAACCCGTGATCAACCTGCATGCGCCGTGAAACCGCCATGTCGAATCCGTCGTCCAGCAGATGAGTGGCCAGATCCAGTGCCAGTGGCTCATCCACCCGCAACGAACCGGCAGGCGTTTTAAAGTCGCCCACCGCGCTGGCTTGGGTGCCGATGCAAAACGGCGGCATCAGCTCATTGAAGAAGCTGTTGTAGTGATCGGGCCCAATCATGATGATGCGATCGGGTTGCCAGCCAAGCACCTGCTCTCGCGTGCGGCTGATCGCTGACTGCAGGTCTGCATCGATGTCAGCAGGCAGCGGGTTCAGGCCCAGCAGCGGCGTGTGCGACATGCCGAGAAATGCCAGCGAATGGCCAGAAGTGTTCATGCGGTCTCCAGGGCTGATGATGGGTCAGCCAATGGTCCGGGGGGCAGTTGCAGGCTAAGGGCACCTGCGAGCCTGCGCAGTGTGTCACCCAGTTGCCAGGGCGTGCACACAGCCGCGACGACTCGATCCGGTCGCAGCACCACGATAGCACCGGATGCATCATCGAACCAGCGCTTGAACGTGCCGTCTAGATCGCTCATGACCAGTCCTTGCGAGGGCGGCTCGCGCTCAAGCGACTGCGTGCTGGGACGCACCACCAGAGTCAGGGCTCCGAGCTGCTCCAGAATTTGTTGCGAGTGCGCGTCGATCCAGTGGTCGAAGCGCGCGCTCCAGGCGATCAGCGCAAAGCGAAGACCGATCACGTCGTCCAGTCGGCTTGCCTTGCCCTGAGCGTCGGCCAGTCGGGGTTGAATGAACATCGTGCCGACCAGGCCATCAAGCCGCGGTGTGTCCGGGTGCACCACGGCGCCGTGCGAAAAATAGGGCATCGGCTTGAACCGCATCTCAGCGATATAACGGCGCACCGGTCCGATACGCGACAGAATCGGAGCCACCAGATTGCGTACGCCACGCAGCAGCGGACTGGATGGCACGAAGATGCGTCCGACCAGTACCGACAAGTCGATCATGGCGCGGGCGTGATGAAAGCGCTCCTGCGTGTAAGTCTCAAGCAGGTCTTCGCTGGCCGTACCCTTCACCACCATGGCGAGCTTCCAGGCCAGATTGCTTGCATCGCGGATGCCGGTGTTGAATCCTTGCCCCTGCCAGACTGGCATCAGGTGCGCAGCGTCGCCCGCCAGCAGGACGCGGCCTGAGCGAAAGGTGGAGGCGATGCGGGCATGGTGCATATAGACCCGCCGGCGGATCACTTGGGGACGGACGTTCGCAGGCAGCACACGAGCCAGCAGACTGTAGACCTTCTCGTCGCTTTCGAACTCAGCTTCGCTGGCACCCGGTGGCACCATGAACTCGAAGCGGCGGATGCCGTGCGGGAGTGCCAGCTCTACATAAGGGCTGACATTGTCGAGTCTGAAGCTCACGTTGGGTGTGCCGATCGGGTCATTGGCCAGGTCAATCACGAGCCATCGGGTCGATTCGCTCACGCCGTCGAATGGCAGTCCCAGTTTTGAGCGGACCGAGCTGCGGCCGCCGTCACATCCGACCAGCAATCGCGTGCGCATCAATGTGGCTTCACCGACTGGCTCGCCCGCCGCGTCGCAGGGCTGCACCTGCACGTCCACCCCGTGATGGTTCTGCTCGAAGCCTGCCAGGCTACGTTTAAACACGAGGCGAACATGTTCAAAGCGCTCCAGTCCCAATGCGAGTTCGCGGTCGACCAGCGGTTGAATGAAGCCGTTGCGTCGTGGCCATCCGAAGGGCTCCGCGGTGGGTGCGATGGCGGCCAATACACGCCCGCGCGCATCGATGAAGCGCATGATCTGATTGGCAACCGTGTGACTGCGCACGGCGTCAACCAGCCCGGCTGCCTGAAAGCTGCGCAAGGCTTCGTCGTCGACCCCAACGCCGCGCGGGTAATCGATTAGTTGGCCCAACTGCTCGATGACGCAGGTTCGAACACCCAACATGCCCAGATGATTGGCCAGCGTCAGGCCGGTCGGCCCTGCGCCGACAATCAGCACCTCGCAGTCGAAATCAAGCGAGCTTGGGTCCTCACGGCCTGTCGTCAATCTAGTCTCCTGCAGGGGTTGTGCCGCGCCGAGACGCAGCAACTATCCAGCACTCTGGTCGATCGACACGCCACGGTAAACTGTGTGCACTGGGTGCACGTTACAGCGTCCATCAACGAGTGAGCTCAAGCATGCGCACCGGACCTCGATCCAGTTCAGGTCAGTACAAGCCGGTTCGTGGGCTGATTCGCGGCGTAGCGGTGCTGGAAGCGCTGAACCGCGCCCCTGGCGGCTTTGCCACCGTGACCGAGCTGTCCCGCCAATGCGCCATGCATCGCACCACGGTCAAGCGTCTGTTGGAGTCCCTCGCAGATTGCGGATATGTGAGGCACGAGGATCAGACCGGCTGTTACTGGCTGACTGATCACGTGCAGCGCTTGAGCGCAGGAAGGATCGAGGAGCCGTGGGTGGCCCGCGTTGCAGAGCCCCTCATGCGCACAAGCGTGTCCCGACTGATCTGGCCCTGCGATCTGGGCTCACCCGATGCCGGATTCATGGCGATCCGAGCCAGCACCCATGGGCTCAGCGGGTTGTCGCAGCATCGGGCGATGATCGGCGAGCGTCTGCCCATGCTGGTGACGGCGGCGGGCCGCGCCTATCTGGCCGCATGCTCAGAGCCTGAACGCAAGGCTCACCTAGCCATCCTCAAGGTACGAACTGACACCTGGGGCGAGTTGTCTCGTGATCGGTCCTATGTGAGTCGAGTGCTGCGACAGACCCGGTCTACGGGCTACGGTTTCAACCACGGTGAATGGGCCCGCGAGCCGGATTTCGCAGCTGTGGCGGTTTCAATCAACGCAGGCGATCGCGTGTTGGGCGCCATCAACCTGGTGTTTCCAAAATCTGCGATCACAGCAATCGAGTTGGACCGCAGATTTTTGCCGGGTCTGCGCAGGCTTGCCGATGAGATCGGTCGAAAAAGCCTCGCAGTCCTTGATGGTTGAACCCCGTCTCGTACGACCGGCGATACCGATCAGTGCCTGGATGCGCCAGTTACGACTCATCGCAATCGATACGCCACCCTTTCTGATCTCGATGCGAATCGGCTCGAGCGCGTGCTCCGGTCTGCTGAGCGCCACCGGAACGAACTGCCCGGCCATCGTCTGAACAGGTCTTTGCGTCTTCACCGATTGCAAGGCACTGCTGCGCTCGCGATCGTTGACCCAGCGGCGCAGTAAGTTTGCGTTCATTCCATTGGCCAGCGCCACGCTCGCAATCGACACGCCCGGACCCTGACATGCCCGAACCACCTGCGCCCTGAAGTCCGCGCTGTATGACCCGCGTCGCCGCCGACAAGATAAAACCGCCTCTTCGAAAGTGTCCACGTGTCCACGCCAAATTATGTGGACACGATCATCCTTGCGCACTTAGTTCGAGGGAAGATGGGTTTACCGGACGCTTACAGTTCTTGTTCGGCGCCGAAGATGCATCCCCGTCGCCGGTCTCGCCTTCATTGATTCGGACGCGACCAACCAAGGTCAGCAATGTGACGCATAGCGGGTCGTTGCCTGGCGATTCTCTATGGCTCCTGCTGGCCAGAAGCGGTCGTTGGTGACCTGCTGAGAATCTTATCTGCTGGCCTGCCCTGGATAGCTGGTTTTCGGCGGACAACTTGGGCTTCGCTTTGGCCGCCGCTTGAGCAGAGATCGCTTCATCCGAGCAACTCCACCTTTGGCGTCAGCGCGAAGGCTTTTGCCCGCTTCGATAGTCTTTGGTCGAATGTCGCGAATCCTGAAGCTCGGGAGCTACGCGCAAGGTGCAGCGCGTCAGCGAAATCGAGCCCCTTGTCGAATGCGTCAAGCGCCACCAGAACCGCGTCGCGATCTTCGAGTGTGATGTGCTCAATGCTCGCCAGTGCACGCAGTACGCGAGAAACATCCTTGGCTGGAAGTTCGTAGAACCCTCGCATGACCCACTCCAGTTCAAGCAACACAGTCACAGAGACAAACGATCGTTCGGCGAGCGCTACGACGGCCGCCGGCCTTTGTTTGGCAGCCTGTGCATCGTCGGGATCATCAACGAAGAATCGCACCAAAACATTCGTATCCAGGGCCCTCATGATTTGCCCGGCCGCGAACGGGTCAGCAGCGATGCGGGATCGAAATCCGCCAGGCTGCGAGGAACACCACGAGATGGCGCCTTGACCATTCCCGCCATGTTGATCGTGTCGGCCGTCGCGACCGAACGGACGACGCGCAGCTTCAGCCCGTCCGACTCTTCGAGCACCTCAAT
>CAIVAS010000229.1 GCA_903903975.1 uncultured Burkholderiales bacterium | reverse complement strand
GTGGTCGAGACGGCCAGCATGCGGACCGCGCCGATCGGCGCCTCGACCGGCCGGGCCTCGCCCGGCGGCTGGTTGTTTCGAAAGGGCGCCATCTGCTCAGGTGCATCGAGCCCCATCCAGATCGCCATCAGCATCGCCTTGGTGGCATCGATGACCGAGCCGCCACCAACCGCCACCAGCAGATCGGCACCGGCCTCGCGCGCGGCAAGCGCGCCGTCGATCACATCCTCGCGCGGGCTGTGCGCCCTGATGCGCGACCAGGTGCCGCAGTGACGATCGCCCAGGGCCCGGCGGATCCGCTGCAAAGGCCCGTCATCAAGTTGGCCAAGCGTGCGCCCCGATGTCAGGAAGACCCGACGCGCGCCGATGCGCTCGACCTGCTCCATGACCGCCTGCTCGGCAGGGCGGCCAAAGACCACCTGCTCCTGGGCCTGCATGAAAAATGTGCCCGCAGGCAGCTGCGTGTGGTCGGCAGTCATGATCAGTCCTTCGCCACCGCAATCACGCCGCGCTTGGCGAGTCCGGCAATCTGCGCCGCGTCGTAGCCGCATTCGCCGAGCACCTCGGCGGTATGCTGACCGACGGTGGGTGCGGTCGCCTCCGGTGTGCCGTCCTCAAAACGTCTGATCCCGGGCAGATTGGCCACCGGCACGGTGCGCGTCAGCCCCGGCTGGGACAGCCACGAAAAAAGCCCGGTCTCGATCGCCTGCGGCTCCTTGACGAAGTCGGCGTAACGATTGACCCGCTCGTGCATGACGCTGGCCTTGGCCAGCCGTTGCGACCAGTGCGCCGTGGTTTGCGTCATCAGCAGCGTCCTGAGCAGGGTCATGAGCTCCTCATCCTGGGCATGGCGATCGGCGACCTTCTTGAATCGCTCCTGCGCGGCCAGATCGGGCCGATCGATCGCCTCGCACAGCGCCAACCAGTCCCGATCAAGAATCGTCGTCACCGATATCCAGCCATCGGCCGTACGGAAGATGCCCGCCGGCGAGCCGCCCGGGCGAACCACGCCGCCTTCGAGCAGCGACGACATCATCCGGATCGCCTGCATGCCGGCCGCGCCTTGCATCAGACTCGAATCGAGGTATCGGCCGCGCGGCTCGTCACGGCGCGCATACAGCGCCGACGACATTGCCTGGAAGGAATAGAGCGCGGTGACCATGTCGACCGGAATCGTCGGCACGCGATGCGGAATACCGTCTTCGCCATGGTTTTCGCCGGTCAGCCCGGAAAAGGCCTGCAGCACCGGATCCATGGCAGGCCGACCGACCAGAGGCCCGCTCTGACCGAATCCCGAAATCGAGAGGTAGACGATTCGCGGCTCGCGCGCACTGACCGCCTCGTAATCGAAGCCGAGTCGCTTGATCACGCCGGGGCGAAAACCTTCGATGAACACATCTGCGCCTTCGATCAGTCGCCACAACACCGCCTTGCCCTCATCGTTCTTGAGGTCGATGGCGACGCTGCGCTTGCCCAGATTGCCGATGATCGAAAACGCCGAATGGTCGCCATATCGCACACCCAGCACGCGGCTCCAGTCGCCATCACCCGGCCCCTCGACCTTGATGACCTGCGCGCCCTGCTGGGCGAGCAGCATGGCGCAATAGGGTCCTGCAATGCCCTGGCTGAGGTCGATGACCTTCAGACCGGCAAAGGGGGCGTCATAGCTCATTGTCGTCTCCTGATGTCGTCATGTCGTGCTCATGTCGCACTTATGCCTGCGACTATACTTGCCCCGCCCGGAACCCGAGGAGACACGCCAGGTGCTGTGCCCGCGCGTGGCATCGGGCGTGGTGCTGCAGGTGCTCGAATGGAAAGGCGGCAGCGATGCCACCATCGAGGACCGCATCGACCGCATCAGCAAGCTGCAGAATCAGCCCGGATAAGTCGGGCCAGACCAGGGGCACGGCGACTTCGCGACCCCTAAGTCGCACTCTGAGGCGCCTTCAGCAACACCTCATTTCGGGCTTGGCCACCCAGCGGACGGCGGTTGCCGACGAGCGGCCGGTGAAGCCCTCATAAGCGTTAACTAATTCCTTCATATTGATCGCCGGGCTCAGCGCCACCGATCAATCGGCGTGAGTCATGCAGCGTCTTCGCACACTCAACCGATAAAGGGATTGGCATGGCCAGCAACCTCACGCTCAACATCAACGGCGTCAATCGAACGGTATCTGTCAGCAGCCCGGACATGCCCCTGCTGTGGGTGCTGCGCGACCTCATCGGCCTGACCGGGACCAAATACGGCTGCGGCATCGAAGTCTGCGGCGCGTGCACCGTGCTGGTCGACAATCAGCGCGAACATTCCTGCGTGTTGAATGTCTCGTCGGCAGTCGGCAAGAAAATCGTGACGGTCGAGGGCCTGTCGGCCGACGCCGACGGCCAAAAGGCCCAGAAAGCCTGGGTCGACAACCAGGTGCCGCAGTGCGGCTACTGCCAGCCCGGCATGCTCATGGCCTGCACCGGCGCCATGAAGGCCGGTCATCACGGTTCCTCGATCGCTTCCGAAATGAATCACCTTTGCGCCTGCGGCACGTATCAGCGCATCAAGGTCGCGATCAAATCGCTCTGACACTCGAGGGACAGACACCATGAACAACATCACTCAGAGCCCGGAATCTTCCGACACCCTCAACCCGGCCGAACCGGTCACCCGTCGCGATTTTCTGGTGCGCTCGCTGGCCACCGGTGGCTTCATGATCGGTGGACCGCTCGTCGGCCTGGGACGACACGGCACAGCCCATGCCCAGTCGGCGACCACGCGCACCGGCGTCAGCGCCTGGATCCTGATCGGCTCGGACGAGACCATCACCGTCCAGATTGCCTCGACTGAAATGGGCCAGGGCATCATGACCGGACTGGCGCAGATCGCCGCCGACGAACTGCAGGTCGACTGGGCCAAGGTCCGAGGTCAGCACGCGCCGGTCGATGCCGCCCACGGCGGCAGCAATGCCAGCGTCTATGGCCGATTCACTGGCGGCAGTCTGGGTATCCGGCTGTTTGCGCCGGCGATCAAGCAGGCCGCTGCCAATGCGCGCCAGATGCTGATCCTGGCCGCCGCACAGCAGTTCGGCGTTGCCGCATCGAGTTGCAGCGTCAAGCTCGGCGTGGTGTCGGCAACGGTCAACGGCTCGATGCGCAGTCTGAGCTATGGCTCGCTTGCCCCCTCGGCAGCCGGCATCGTGCTCGGCGCCAACGCGCCGCTCGATCAGTACCCGCGCTCGATCGTGGGCACATCGGCAAAGCGGGTCGACATTC
>CAIVAS010000228.1 GCA_903903975.1 uncultured Burkholderiales bacterium | reverse complement strand
TCGGACTTCACCGCCTACATGTATATCGGTGAACTGGTCGAGTTCGGCGAAACCAACCAGATCTTCATCAAGCCTGCAAAGCAGGCGACGGAAGACTACATTACCGGTCGATTCGGCTGATTTGATCGCGGCGCAGGCCCACCAGGAGATTCCGATGACCGAGCATACATACCGTCAGTTTGACGCCGATATCGACTCAATCCGGAGCGCGTTTACGACGATGGGCGGCCGGGTCGAGCGGCAGTTGCTGCGGGCAATCGATGCGGTTCGCTATGGTGATCTGCGACTGACAACCGCAGTGCTGGTGGATGAGCGGCAAATCAATCAGATGCAGGTCGAGAGCGATCTGCGCTGCAATCAGATCATCGCCAAACGCCAGCCGATCGCCATCGATCTTCGCGAGATCATCGGGGTCATCCATGGCGTCAATGATCTCGAACGGATCGGTGACGAGGCCAAGAAGATTGCGCTCAAGGCGCAGCAGTTCGTCGATGGCAACCTGCCGATCCCCTTCGATGCCGTCCTGCGCATGGCCGAAATCGTGGCCGACATGCTGCGGTCAGCGATCGACAGTTTCCTGCGCCAGGATCAGGCCGCTGCAGAAAGCCTGATTCAGCGCGATGTCGAAGTGGACGCGTTGCGTGACGAATTGATCAGCCTGTTGATGAAGCGCATGAGCGAGGACCCGACGCGGGTATCCGAAGCCTTGTCGCTGGTCTTTGTGGTTCAGTCGCTCGAGCGGGTGGGCGACCATGCCAAGAACATCGCTGAATACATCATGCATGTTGTCTCGGGCGTCGACGGCCGCCACCCCATTCGTCAGTCTGCCGACAAGCAGTCGTCCTGAGCCGGTTTGCCGGCTGGCGCTGCTTGCCTGATAATCGAGGGCTGCGCCCGCCGGGGTGGTGGAACGGTAGACACAGGGGACTCAAAATCCCCCGTCAGTGATGGCGTGAGGGTTCGAATCCCTCTCCCGGCACCATGAAAGTCATGGCTTTTCGATGCGCGGCTGCACGATCTCGATCTGAGAGCCCGCTCTGACCGCCCGCCCGCTCGGCGTGTGCTGAGCTCCGGTCCCACGCCCCACCGCGACACACTCATCGGCTTGTGACCGTCGGTCCGGCGTCGGGGACCACTGAGATACCGCGACACCGCTCGCGGCTCAAGAGGGCCGATTCGAGGCCGAAGAACCCGTTTGGAAGATTCAGACCCGGGTTGCTTGAACGTGAAAACAGTCACACGCCGATTTCTCGCTTTCGCCATCACGCTGGCGACGGTGTCGGTTGCGGCCGCTCAGGGCAAGCCCATTGAGGTGTTCGCAGACGGCACCTTCAATGCGGCAGAGGTCACCCTGACTGAAGGCGACACCATGCTGATTCGCGGCGTCTCGTTTTCAACGCCGGTGCGGCGCGATGTGCCGATCCGCAGTGGCGATCGGATCAGGACCGGTCGGGACGGCCGCGTGCAGCTGCGCTTTGCCGACGGCGCGCAGATGTCCATCCAGGGGGGCAGCGAATTTCGGGTCGACTCCTATGTCTTTGACCAGGACCGCCAGCGCAGTTTCTTCGAATTGATCAAGGGCTCGATCAGAGTGGTTTCGGGACGCATCGGTAAGCGTGACCCGCAAGACTGGCGACTGACGACACCGACCGCCACCATCGGGATCCGTGGCACCGAATTCACGGTCGATCAGACGGTCTGTCCGGCATCAGGCTGCACCGACGGCCTGGTCTCCGGGCTCAAGGTGGCGGTCATCGCCGGGCGAGTCGCGGTTACGAATCCGGCCGGGACGGTCGAAGTACCGGCTGGCGCGACACTGGCGCTCGCTGACGCCCAGACTCGTCCCACGCCCGCGCCTGGGCCTGCGCAGCCTGCCGCCACGCCGGCACGCCCGGCTGGCCGGGCCCGGGCTGCAGACCCGAGCGTGACCACACCTTCGGCGGGTCCTGCGCCAGCAGCGTCCGGCAACATGGAGCCGATCGAGCCGGGACGCTTTGGCGAGCGCTAGAAGTCTCGACCCAGTCTGGCGCTTGGATCTCGCCTGCGGTCTTGACTCAAGACGACGGCGACAGCGAGCTGTCCGCCTGTAATTCGGCCAGTTCGGCAGATTGGCGAAGGCGGGTCGGCATGACCAGAAGAGACTTCGGGAAATGCAGTCTGAAGGTGCTGCCGACCCCGATGCGGCTGTCGATCTCGAGGCGGGCCTGATGGCGTTGGGCGACATGCTTGACGATGGCCAGCCCCAGGCCGGTGCCACCGGTGTCGCGTGAACGACCGCGGTCGACCCGATAAAAGCGCTCCGTCAGACGCGGCAGATGTTCGGCGGCAATGCCGATACCGGTGTCGGTCACGGCGAGTACACCTTCGCCGTTGACGACCCGCCACGAGGCGGCAATCGAGCCGCCATCGGGCGTATAGCGCACGGCATTGAACAGCAGATTGCGGATTGCGCTGTCGAGTTCACTGCTCACGCCCATGACCGATTCGACCGCATCCATACTGGCCTCGATCTTGTGTCGACCCGAAGAGACCACCCGGCTGTCTGCAACCAGCGTTTGCAACAGCGGGCCGATGGCGACTTCGCTTGCTTCACCCTGCAGATTGGCGGACTCGAGGGACGATAGCGTCAGCAGGTCTTCGACCAGCCGTTCCATGGTGACCGTCTGACGCTTGATCAGCTCGAGGCAGCGCACTTGCTCTTCGTGCGGCATCTCGATTTCCATCAGCGTCTCGACAAATCCGGAGACCACAGTCAGCGGTGTCCGGATCTCGTGAGAGACATTGGCAACGAAGTCGCGGCGCACCTGCTCAAGCAGATTGGCCTCGGTAATGTCACGGGTGATCAGCAGCCGATAGGCATCGACCGTCGGCTCGATCTTCATGGCGAAGACCCGACCCGGCTGGCCTGGCAGCGACAGTGCGACCGGCTCGGAGAAGTTATTGGCGCGAAGGTAGTCGAGAAACTCGGGCTGACGCACAAAGTGGTCGATGGGCCGACGCGTGCCGAAAATACCGTGGATGCGTTGCGCTGCCCGGTTGCTCCACTGCACGTGATCGAAGCGGTCGAGCACCACCAGACCATCGGGCAGCAGGTCGACGGCTGCATGGAGGCGTTCGAGTTCGGCTGCGGTATCGCTGCGCTCGATCGCGTCTTGCCGCATGAAGCGGCTGATGCGGTCGAGGATCTGACCCCATGCGCCGATACCCACCGGCAGTTCGCGATTTCGCGGCAGGCCCGACCAGTGATGCAGTCGCGCGAGGTAAACCGTGTCGTAAACGATCAGCGAACACAGACCGGTGACCAGGACCCAGACTGCGCTCGCCGAATAGTCGAGCAGGCCGAGCACTGCGGCGACCAGCAGCAGCGCTCCAACGATCAGGAGGGTTCGAACGACGACCAAACCGGAGCGCCCGACGAGAGGAGAAGCCCCTATTGTGGCAGGAAGCGGTATCCGCCACCCCGGACGGTTTCGATCAGGCGGTCATGCCCGGAGGGTTGCAGCGCCAGTCGCAGTCGGCGGATGTGGACATCGACCGTGCGTTCTTCGATGAAGACGTGGTCACCCCAGACGCCATCGAGCAGCTTGCCGCGCGAGAGCACACGATCGAGATTCTTCATGAGGTAATGGAGCAGGCGAAACTCGGTCGGCCCCATCTTGATTGCCGAGCCTTCGGCAATCACCCTGAAGGTGTGCGGCTCAAGGCGCAGGCCGGCGACCTCGACCGGGTCGTCGGTGGCCTCGGGGGCGCGCCGGCGCAACAGGGCGCGGACCCGCGCAACCAGTTCGCGCGGTGAAAAGGGCTTGGTGACATAGTCGTCGGCCCCGGCATCGAAGCCGCCGAGCTTGTCGGACTCGGCCGAGCGCGCAGTCAGCATGATGATCGGCAACTCGCGCGTGCGGGTATCGCTGCGCAGCTTGCGGGCGATGTCGATGCCCGACTGGTCAGGCAGCATCCAGTCGAGCAGCACCAGGTCGGGCAGGGCAGTGTCGATCTGGGCACGGGCCGAGGCCGCGTCGGGCGCATGCAAGGGCTCGAAGCCGGCATGTCGGAGGTTGATGGCAAGCAGATCCCGGATGGCGGGTTCGTCTTCGACGATAAGGATGCGGGCACTCACGTGGGTCTTCCGGGATGGTCAGAACGCGTGGAGATTATGACGCCGGCATGACCCCACGATGACACCAGTGATGAGCCGACACGATTCGGGGTCATGCGCTGAGACAGCTCATCCGACTCGCCCGTATTTGTCCTCGAAGCGGACGATGTCGTCTTCGCCGAGATAGTCGCCGCACTGCACCTCGATCATGACCAGATCGAGCACGCCGGGATTTTCGAGGCGATGGCGGGTTCCGATCGGGATGTAGGTCGATTCGTTGGCGGCAACCAGGAAGCTGCGGTCGTCGCAGGTGACCTTGGCCGTGCCCGAGACCACGATCCAGTGTTCGCTGCGGTGATGATGCATCTGCAGCGACAGGGTCTGGCCCGACTTGACCTCGATGCGCTTGATCTTGAATCGGGCGCCTTCCTGCAACACGGTATAGGTGCCCCATGGGCGGGCGACCGTACGGTGCAGTCGGGCGGCTTCATGGCCGCTGGCTTTGAGCCGGGTCACGATTTCCTTGACCTGCTGGCTGGCGTCCTTGCTGGCCACCAGCAGCGCATCCGGCGTGTCGATCACCAGCAGATTGTCGACCCCAACCATGGCGACCAGCCGATCGTCGCTTTGCACATGGGTGTTGCGCGCATTGACGAAGATCGCTTCGCCGACGGTGGTGTTGCCATCGGTATCGGCCTCGAACTGCTCGGCGACCGCCTTCCAGGAGCCGATGTCGCTCCAGCCGAAGCGCGACGGCAGGACGACGACATCAGCGGCCTTTTCCATGACCGCGACATCGATCGAGACATCACGGCAGGCGGCAAAGGTGGCGGCATCGAGCTCGACCCGATCGGCCGTGGCGCCGCTCTGGCTGGCAGCCCAGGCAAGCCGTGATTGCGCCATCAAGTCGGGCGCATGGGCATCGAGCGCGGCAATGATGGCCTTGGCGCGGAAACAGAACATGCCGCTGTTCCAGACGAAGTTGCCGGTCTGCAGGAACATCGCTGCCCGCGCCGCGTCGGGCTTTTCGACGAAGCGCACCACCCGTCGGGCGTCGCTGGCGCCAAGCGGTGCACCGGCCTCGATGTAGCCGAAACCGGTTTCGGGGCCGGTCGGCTGGATACCGAAAAGCACCAGCGAGCCGTCCTGGGCGATTTGAGCGGCATTGCGGGCCGCAGCCTGGAAGGCGGCTTCATCCGGTATAAGGTGATCGGCCGGCAGCACCAGCAGGGTGGCGTCGGGCGCAAGCGAGTCGGCCCACAGGGCCGCGATGGCGATGGCCGGGGCGGTATTGCGGCCCGCAGGTTCGAGCAGCTGGGTGCACTGGATGCCCTTGAAGGCCGGCAGACCGGCAATTTCTTCGCGGGTCTTGAACTGGTATTCGCGATTGGACACGATCGCGGCCTGCTTGCCGTCGGCCAGTGGCGCGCAGCGCGCGAGCGTGCGCTGCAGCAGGCTGAACTCGCCGCCGAGCTTCATGAAGGGTTTCGGAAAGGCTTCGCGTGACACAGGCCACAGACGGGTCCCGGTGCCACCGGAGAGAATGACGGGGATCAGCACGATCAGCACTCCTTGAATAATCCGCAATTGTAAACGCCGGGCTGCGGATGACCGCGGGACATCGTCACACCAGGTTTGATTGGGACACCCGATGAGCGACAAAGCAATGAATCGACAAGGCAGCATCCTGGTGACCGGCGGCGCCGGCTATATCGGCTCGCACACCGTCGTCGAACTGCTGCAGGCAGGTTTCGATGTCGTGGTCTACGACAGCCTGGTCAATGCCAGCCGAGAGTCGCTGGCGCGGGTCGAGGCGATCACCGGGCGCAGCGTGCCGCTGGTGGTGGGCGATCTGCGCGACGAGGCGCTGTTGCGGCAGGTGCTGGCGCAGCATCGCTTTGATGCGACCATCCATTTCGCGGGGCTGAAGGCGGTTGGCGAGTCGGTTGCCAAGCCGCTCGAGTATTACGACGCCAATGTTGCCGGTACGGTCACGCTCCTGCGATGCCTCGATGCTGCCGGCGTTCGCCGGCTGGTGTTCAGCTCATCGGCCACGGTCTATGGCGACCCGGCGTCGGTGCCGATCCGCGAAGATGCACCGACCGGTCCGACCAACCCCTATGGCCGCACCAAGTGGATGATCGAGTTCATCCTGCAGGACCTGGCCGCTGCGAATCCGGCCTGGTCGATCGGCAACCTGCGTTACTTCAATCCGGTCGGTGCGCATCCGAGCGGGCGCATCGGCGAGGATCCGCAGGGCGTGCCCAACAATCTGATGCCCTTCATTGCGCAGGTGGCGGTCGGCCGACGCGAACGGCTGAGCGTCTTCGGTGGCGACTGGCCGACGGTTGACGGCACCGGCGTGCGCGACTACATCCATGTGGTCGATCTCGCGCAGGGTCACCTGGCGGCACTCAGGCGGGTGTTCGATGTGCCCGGTGCCTGGACGGTCAACCTGGGAACCGGCAACGGTTACTCGGTGCTGCAGATGGTGGCGGCCTTTGAGCGGGCGAGTGGCCGAGCCGTGCCCTATTCGATCGTCGAGCGCCGCCCGGGCGATATCGCATCGTGCTACGCCGACCCCGCTCAGGCGCGGGCGCTGCTCGGCTGGCAGGCAAGCCTTGAGATCGATGCGATGTGCGCCGACGGCTGGCGCTGGCAAAGCGGCAATCCGCAAGGCTATCGGGACTGAGCTGTCTGGCCGGGGACAGCCCGGGGAGTCTGGCCCGACCGGCGCCGACCGGGTCAGCGCGCCAGGCTGAAGAATTCGCGCCGACCGCGCATGGCGTGGGCATGGCCGATCAGCAGTTCGAAATCGGCCTCGCGATCGACCGGGTTCAGATGCTCGGTGTTGACGATCAGGACCGGCGCTGCGTCGAAGTGATGGAAAAAGCGGCTGTAGGCATCGGCGAGCGAGCGCAGATAGTCCTCCGAAATGCCGGCTTCCATCGGCAGCCCTCGACGATGGACCCGTTCGATCAGGGTATCGGGCGGCGCCTGCAGGTAAATCACCAGATCGGGCGTCGGGGCTTGCGGGCGCAGGTTGTCGTAGATCTGGCGATAGAGCGCGAGCTCGTCATCTGACAGGGTCAGCCCGGCGAACAGAGGGTCTTTTTCGAGCAGGAAGTCGCTGACCGCGGCCTGCGAGAACAGGTCGCGCTGGGACAGCTCGCGCATCTGCCCGACCCGCTGAAAGAGAAAAAAGAGCTGGGTGGGCAGCGCGTAACGCGCGCTGTCGCGATAGAAGCGTTCGAGAAAGGGGTTGGCCTGCGGCTCTTCGAGCATCGGCTGCGCGCCGAAGCGGTCGGCGAGACGACGGGCGAGCGAGGTCTTGCCCACGCCGATCGGCCCTTCCACCACGATATGACGCCAGCGTTCGAAGGGATTCATGTCGAGGTCTCGGGGATCGCCTCGCAGGGCTGCTCGGCAACCCGTGACAGGCATTGCTGCACCGTGCCGTGGCCCGGGATCTCGAGATCGGGCGCGAGTTCGGCGAGCGGTCGCAGCACGAAAGCGCGGTCGGTCATGCGCGGATGCGGCAGGGTCAAGGTGGGTGTGTCGAGCACTGCTCGACCATGCAGCAGCAGGTCGAGATCGAGGGTGCGCGGAGCATTGCGATAGGAGCGGGTTCGACCCAGCGTCAACTCGATCGATTGCAGTGCGTCGAGCAGCTCGAAGGGATCGAGCGATGTCTGCAGCAGCGCGACCGCGTTCAGGTAATCGGGCCCGTCGGCATCAAGCGGCGGGCTTGCCCACAGGGATGAATGACGAACGAGGCGGGTGTGCGACAGCTTGCCAAGCGCGGTGAAGGCCGCCTCGAGGGCGGTGCGACGCTCGCCGAGATTGGCTCCCAGCGCCACCCAGGCGTCGACCGTCTCGGCCATGTCAGCGCGGCGGATTGCGGTCGCGCGGTGAGCCGCCGCCCTGCAGGTCGGACGGCCAGTCCCGGTCGATGCTCGCGGCGCGATCAGCCGGGATGTGCGCCTCCTGGGCGCCATCGCCGCCGGCGTCGCCGCTGCTGCCATCGCTGTCGGCGCCGCCCCGACGGGCACCACTGCTGCGGCGTCTGCGTCGACGGGCCGGGCCGGTGCGGGCTTCGCCCGGTCGGGCATCGAGCAGCTGCTCCCGGGTGGCGGCATCGCCCTCGACGAATTGCGTCCACCACTGACCGAGCGCCTCAGGTAACTCGCCGGCCTCGACGCGCAGCAGCAGGAAGTCGAAGCCCGCTCGAAAGCGCAGATGTTCGAGTGCCCGGATGGCACCGCGACCGCCCTTTTCGAGCCGGGGTTGCAGGCCCCAGATTTCGCGCATGTCGGCAATATGCCGACGCTGGATCGCAAGCTTCGAGGCTTGCTCGTCGAGCACTGAATCCATGGCCTGCATCAGCGCCGGAATGGAATGCTCGCCACCGGCCATCAGCGCCTGCCAGCGGTCGGAGACCAGCTGCCACAGCAGCGTGGCAAACAGAAAGCCGGGGGAGACCGACTTGCCGGCCCGCACTCGGTCATCGGTATTGGCCAGCGCCACCTCGATGAAGCGCTCGCCACGCGGCTGCTCGAGGATCACATCGAGCAGGGGCAGCACGCCGTGATGCAGGCCTTCGGCGCGCAGGCGTCGCACGCAGGCCAGCGCATGGCCCGACTCGAGCAGCTTGAGCATCTCGTCGAAAAGCCGCGCCGACGGGACGTTTTCGATCAGTGACGCGAGCTCGCGAACCGGGGCAAGTGTGGCCGGGTCGACCGTGAAATCGAGCTTGGCCGCAAATCGCACCGTGCGCAGCATGCGTACCGGATCCTCGCGATAGCGCGTGGCCGGGTCGCCGATCATGCGCAGGCGCCGCGCTTTGAGATCGGCCACGCCACCGAGGTAGTCGAGCACCTGGTCGCCGATCGGGTCGTAGTAGAGCGCGTTGATGGTGAAGTCGCGACGCAGCGCGTCTTCATGCTGCGAGCCGAAGACATTGTCGCGCAGCACGCGGCCATGCTCGTCGGTCTCGGCGTCGGTCTGCAGGGCGCGAAAGGTGGAGGTTTCGATGGTCTCGCGCCCGAACATCACATGGACGATCTTGAAGCGCCGTCCGATGATGCGGGCGCGGCGAAAGAGCGCCTGCACTTCTTCGGGCGTGGCATCGGTGGCCACGTCAAAGTCCTTGGGCTGCAGCCCGAGCAGCGAGTCGCGAACGCCGCCGCCGACCACGAAGGCCTTGTAGCCGCCCCGTTGCAGCACCTCGCAGGTTTTCATCGCGGCCGGCGAAATCTGTTCGCGCTTGATGCCGAGTTCGGCGCCGCGATAACTCAGCAGTTTCGGGCCGGATGCCGCCGGTGGTTTGGGTGCAGGGGTTGCCTGCGCCGAATCGCCACCCCCAAGAAGCCGTTTGATGAACTTGACGATCATGGACGATCGCCGCTTGCACTCGAATTCATGAATTGCCTTCGAAAAGCCTCAGGACCGGCCATCCTCGCGTAATGGCGGTGGCATGCAGGACCGGATCGGGATTGGTCGCGACCGGATCGGTCACCTGCTCGAGCAAGGCGATGTCGTTGCGCGAGTCGCTGTAGAACCAGCTGCGCTCGAAGCCGTCGAAGCGCTTGCCGATCGATTCGAGCCACTCGTGGGTGCGAGCGACCTTGCCCTCGCGAAACGAGGGCGTGCCCAGCGGCCGGCCGGTGAACTGCCCGTCGGTTTCTTCCAGCGTGGTCGCCACCAGATGGTCGATACCGAAGGCGCGCGCGATCGGCGCGGTCACGAAGGCATTGGTGGCGGTGACCAGCGCGATCAGATCGCCGCGCGCACGATGCTGGTCGACCAGTTCGCGGGCCTGATGGGAGATGGTGGGCGTGATGACTTCGGTCATGAACTGGGCATGCCAGCGGTCGAGGGTGTCACGCGGATGGGCTGCCAGCGGCGCCAGCTGAAACTGCAGGAATTCGGCGATATCGAGCGAGCCGGCCTTGTACTGTTCGTAGAAGCGGTTGTTCTCGCGTTCGTAGTCGTTGCCGTCGAGGACGCCCAGCCGAGCCAGGAATCGGGACCACTCATAGTCGCTGTCGATGGGCAGCAGGGTGTGGTCGAGATCGAAAAGTGCCAGGTGCATATCGGATTCCATTCTACGGCATGTCGTCGCCGGTGCCCGCCGGCGATTCAGGGGACTCAGAGGGCGCCGCCTGCAGGAACTCGCGTACCAGCGGCACGGTGAGGGCCCGTTTGCGGGCCAGGGCGAAGCGGTCGAGCCGGTCGATCATGGCGCGCAACTGGCCGAGATCGCGCGCGGTGCGGGTCATCAGCCAGGGGATCAGGTCGGCGCTGGCGGTGATGCCGCGCTCGGCCAGCGTGACTGCCAGCGCCTGGGCGGCATCGCGGTCGCTCAGGCGATGCAGCTGAAAGACCAGCCCCCAGCCCAGGCGGGTGGCCAGCTCCGGGATCACCGGCAACTGCATCGGGGCGCTCGAGCCGGCGCTCACCAATGCGCCCGCCATCGTGATTGCGGCCTCGGCCTGAATCGCATTGAACAGATGAAAGACGCTCACCTGGCGCGGTGCGTCGAGCCGATCGCAGTCGTCGACCAGCCAAAGCCTGATCGAGGGGTCATGGTCGAAGTCGGGCAGATTGCTTGCCGGCGTGAGCAAGCGGGCGTGGTGCGACCCGCTTGCGCTCGCCAGGGCATGCAGCAGATGACTGCGGCCGCTGGCCGGCAAGCCCCACAGATAGATGAATCGCGATCCGGTCGCCTGGCCGATGCCGCGACCCGGCTCGGCGTGGTCGGGATGAGTGTCACTGGACTTGAGCAGGCGGCGCAGCGACGCCAGCGCTTCGAGGTTGTCGCCTGCCACGAAGTTGTCGAAGGTCGGCGGCGGTGGCGCGCTGAGATCGAGGGTGAGCTGGTTCAAGACGATGGCGTGGGGACTGACCGTTACAATGCGAGTTGACCCATTGTATCGGTCCGCACCGACGGCCCGCGCCCAGCATGAGTGATCAGCCCGACGGCACTGCGGCAAACACCTCCGCGCCCCTTTCCTACAAGGATGCCGGTGTCGATATCGATGCCGGCGATGCGCTGGTCGAGCGCATCAAGCCGATGGCGCGCCGCACGCTGCGCGAGGGTGTGCTCACCGGCATCGGCGGCTTCGGCGCGCTCTTCGAGGTGCCCAAGCGCTATCGCGAGCCGGTGCTGGTGTCGGGCACCGACGGGGTGGGCACCAAGCTGCGGATGGCCTTTGCGCTCGGGCGCCATGACACCGTGGGCATCGACCTGGTGGCGATGAGCGTCAACGACATCCTGGTGCAGGGCGCCGAGCCGCTCTTTTTTCTCGACTATTTCGCCTGCGGTCGGCTCGATGTCGACACCGCTGCGCGAGTGGTCGGCGGCATTGCCACCGGCTGCGAACAGGCCGGCTGCGCGCTGATCGGCGGCGAAACCGCCGAGATGCCCGACATGTATCCCGATGGCGAATACGACCTCGCGGGCTTTGCAGTCGGTGCGGTCGAGAAGTCGGCAATCATCACCGGTCGGTCGATTGTGCCCGGCGATGTGGTGATCGGCCTTGCGTCGAGTGGCATCCATTCCAATGGCTATTCGCTGGTTCGCAAGATCATCGAGCGGGCGCATGGCGCGCTCGATGCTCCGGCGCTGCAGGCTGACTTCGATGGTTGCAGCTTTGCCGACGCGGTCATGGCGCCCACTCGCATCTATGTCAAGCCGGTGCTGTCCCTGATTGCGGCGGTGCCGGTCAAGGGCATCGCCCACATCACCGGCGGCGGGCTGGTCGAAAATGTGCCGCGGGTGCTGCCCGACGAGTGTCAGGCCATTTTGCAACGCGATACCTGGACGATGCCGCCGCTCTTTGACTGGCTGCAGCGCACGGGCCAAGTGGCCGACGCCGAAATGCACCGTGTCTTCAACTGCGGCATCGGCATGGTGATCGTGGTCGCGCCGGGCGATGCGGCGAATGCGCTGGCGCATCTGCAGGCCGCGGGCGAAACCGCCTGCGTGATCGGCAAGATCGCTGCGCGAGCGGCAGGTGATGCGTCGGCCATCGTGATCTGACAGCGGGTGCGGTGTGCTGCGAGCGCTGTTGACCGTCGCGTCCATGGCACTGGGCTCCGGCGTGTTGGCGCAGGCACCCGAGACCGCGCCGCCTGACACGCCTGCTGACACGCCTGCTGTCACGCCTGCCGTCAATCCGCTGTCCAGGCTGCCGCTGATCGGCCGGTTCTTCGGCGAACCGGCGATCGAAGCCGATGCCGCAAATGGCGTGGTGGCACCGCAATACCTGCTCGAGGTTGATGCGCCGTCGCCGCTCGATCGGCAGATCCGCGAATCGACGCTGCTCGGCCGCTGGCGCCAGCGTGCCGACTACGATTCCTCGCAGATGCCGCTCTTCGTTGCCCGCGCACCGGAGGAGGTCGAGGGTTTGCTCGCCGCCGAGGGCTATTTTTCGCCGCAGATCAGGGTGGCCGAGATCAAGGGCGGTGCGCGTGTCGAGGTGGTGCCCGGGCCGCGCACGCTGGTCGATACCATCAGGCTGAACTTCAGCGGCGAGGTGGCAAGCCCCGAATTTGAAGAGCTGCGCGAGCGTCTTGCGCGCGAGTGGCTGCTTTCCGAGGGGCAGGCGTTTCGGTCTCCCGACTGGGAGCGTGCCAAACGCGAAGTGCTGGCGGCGTTGCGCGATGCCGGGTTTTTGCGCGCGCAAATCACCGACAGCGAAGCGCTGGTCGATGTCGATCGGCGCACGGCCAGTCTGAGCGTCGATATCGCGTCGGCCGCGCCGCTTCGCTTTGGCGAGGTGGTCATCAATGGCCTGGAGCGCTATCCCGAGGTGACCGTGGAGGGGCTTGCGACTTTCAGGCGCGGTGATCCCTACTCGGTGCGCCAGATCATCCAGTTGCAGACCCGCCTGAACGGCTCGGGCTTTTTCACCACGGTCAATGTGCGGCCGGATACCGCTGCCCTCACCCGCAATCCCGAACTGCTGGAAGTGCCGATCCGGGTCGACGTGGTCGAGCGTCAGTCCAAGCGGATTGCGCTGGGCGGCGGCTATGACGCCGATGCCGGCTTCAACGTGCTGGCCGCGTTCGAGAACCGCAATGTGGGCGGATTGGGCATCCAGAGCCTGACCGGCGTGACGCTCGAGGTCGAGCGTCAGGTCGCCTACAGCAACTGGGACTGGCCGCAGGAACTCGAGGGCTGGCGCTGGCAGGTGGGTGCGCGCGCCGAACACCGCGACATCCAGAACGAGCTGGTCGATGCCGCCTCGCTGGTGCTGGCCCGGGCGCATCGCGTGGGCGACAACGAATTCACCTACTCGATGCAGTACCAGCACGAGCAGCAGAACGTGGTCTACAGCGCCACCGACGAACAGAACTACATCAATACCGCAACCGTTTTCGGCTGGGCCTGGACCCGTCGAAGCCTCGATTCACCGCTTGCGCCAAACAGCGGCTACATCTTTACGCTGCAGACCTCGGCTGCCTCGCAAGCGGTCGGATCGACCCAGAGTTTTGCGCGGGTCTATACCCTCGGTTACTGGCTGATTCCGCTGGAGGACGAACGCAAGCATCAGTTCGGGCGCATGGTGCTGCGCGGCGAACTTGGCATGGTCGCGGCCGACTCCAGCCAGGGCATTCCTTCGGCCAACCTGTTTCGTACCGGCGGCAGCAAGTCGATCCGCGGCTATACCAACCAGAGCATCGGTGTCACCGAAGGCCAGGCGACGCTCGGCGGTCGATACCTCTGGACGGCCAGCACCGAGTATCAGCATCTGATCAATCGCGATTGGGCAGCCGCGGTGTTTTGTGATCTCGGCACCGCGACCAATTCGCTCGATGCGCTGCGGCCCTATGTCGGCTACGGTGTGGGGGCGCGCTGGCGCACGCCGGTCGGCCCGCTCAATATCGACTTTGCGCGTGGCGCGACGCTCGATCAGTGGCGTTTCTATGTCTCGATCGGGGTGGTGTTCTGATGGCCGACGATCCGGGCGCGACCCCTTCCGACGACAGCGACAAGCCGCCGACCGCGCCTGGCGCCGCACCGGTCGCCGCAGCACGCAGGTCGCGCTGGGGCCGGGCCGCTTTGGCGCTGTTCGCCATCGCCATCGCCGTCGCGGCGCTCCTGGCGGTCTCGCACTACGCGAGCAGCGGCGCACTGATGAGCACGATCGCGGCGCAGGCGGTCAAGCATTCGGGTGGGCGGCTTGCGATCGATGCGCCAGACGGTTCGCCCTTTGGCGAGATGCGCGCCGGGCGCATTGTCTGGTCGGACGCCGATCTGACGGTGACCGTCAAGGACGCCCGTCTGTCGCTCGACTGGCTCGGGGTGCTGCGGCGGACGCTTGTCATCCGCGAGCTCGCCATCGCCGAAGTCGAGGTGCTCACGACACCCTCGGATACGCCGGCCACGCTGCCCGACTCGCTCAAGCTGCCGATCGCTCTCGACATCCGGCAGGCGCGGCTTGATCGTCTGGTGCTTCGTACCGCGGGCAACTCGCCCAAGGGCGTTTCGTCTGGCGGCTTGTCTGGCGGCGCATCTGGTGAATCAGGCAACGAGTCGACGGTTCTGACCGACCTCGCAGCGAGCCTGCATTACGACCGGCGTCTCTACACGATCGACAAGCTCGGTGCGCACGGCGACTTCGGCACGCTGTCGGCGGATGGCACGATCGGCGACACCCGGCCCTATCCGGTGGCCGCTCACACGCTGCTCGAGACCGTCGTGGGCGACGAGCCGCTGACCGTCAACGCCACGCTCGGCGGCGATCTTCAGGCCCTGACGCTTGATGCCGGCACGGTGATGCGCGAGGCCGCGGTCTCGGCGCAGGCCAGTCTGTCGCCCTTTGGCGAGACGTGGCTGGGCAAGGCGATTCTCAAGATCGATCGCCTCGACCTCGCCCGCTTCGGCGAGGGTCTGCCGGCCACCAGCTTGCGTGGCACCCTCGATATTGCCGACGATTTCAGCGGCCTGCTGCATCTGGTTAACGATGCGGTCGGGCCGCTCGACCGGCAGCAGTTGCCGATCGCAACGGTCGACACCCGCGTGGTGCTCAAAGGGGATCGGCTGAGCCTGGACGCCCTCAGGCTCGAAGGTCCGCCGGGCCTGTTGGCGGGTGAGGCCGCGGTGACGCTCTCATCGATTCCGTCATCGAATCCGTCATCGACTCAGTCGTCCACGCAGTCCTCCACTCAGTCATCGAATCTGCCGGAATTCACCCTGCGCCTGACCACCGATTCGATCGACCTCAGTCGCGCGGTGACCACGCTGCGCAAGACCGCCCTGCGCGGATCGGTAACCCTCAAGCCGGTTGGCAAGGGCCTGGCCTTCGATGTGGCCTTGGCCGATCGCGAGATCTCGCTGATCACGCAGGCCAGACTCGAGGGCGAGGTGCTGACGATTGCCCAGGCAAAGCTGCAGGCACGCGATGGCATCGCCGAGTTCAGCGGCACGGCCGGGATCGCCGAGCCCTACCGATTCGATCTGAAGGGCACGCTTGCCCGCTTCGATCCGGCCCGCTTCGCTGATCTGCCGACGGGCCTGATCAATGGCCGATTCGCCGCATCGGGTGTTGCCAAACCCAAGGTGTCGGCGCTGGTCAGCCTGACTCTGGCAGACAGCCGCTTCAATGGGCTTGCGCTGGCGGGTGAGGTGAAGGGCCGCTACGAGCCCGATCGGCTGCGCGAGGTCAATGCCGCGTTGCAGCTCGGGTCGACCCGACTGAGCGCGCGCGGCAATCTCGGCGCGCTTGCCGACCACCTTGATCTGTCGCTCGATGCCCGCCAGCTTGCCGAACTCGACAAGCGGCTCGGTGGCCATCTGCACATCGAAGGCCAGCTGCGTGATCGGCTCGCCTCGCCGGGGATGGCGTTCACGCTCACCGGCAATGAGCTCAGGTTCGAGGGCACCGCACAGGCCCGCTCGGCGGTCGCGCATGTCGAGCTGGCAAGGCTCGATGTGCTGCTGGCGATGCTCGGGCGCATCGGCGTGCTGGGCCTGCCCGCGGGTCCTGCGAAGCTGCCTGCCGGCGACCTGCGCATCGATCTCAAGACCGAGGGTCTGGTGGTGGCCGGCGAATCGGTCGAGCTGTTGAAGGTCGAGCTCAAAGGCGACGCCCTGAACCATGCACTGTCGGTCCAGGCCGTCTCAAGCGCGAGGCATCTCGATGCGCGGGCGCGCATCGAAGGCGGGTTTGGCAACGGCAGCGGCGGCGATCAGGCCTGGCGCGGACGCCTCACCGAGCTGAATCAGAAGCTCGCCCCCACCGTCGCACTGACCGCGCCGGCGTCGCTCGAGCTTGGCCGCACCCTGGCCTCGCTTAGCGGTCTGGTGCTTCAGGTCGATGGCGCAAGCGGCGCGGCACTTCGCATCGAGGAGGCGCGCTGGGCAGACCGCCGGCTGCAATTGCGCGGCGGTGCGACCGGCTTGCCGATCCGCTGGCTGTCTGCGATCGGCGCCGAGCGCTTCCTGAAGCTCGACGGTGACAAGGCTTTGCGACTGGGCGCGACCTTTGATCTGAGTGGCACGCCGGGCAAGGTCGACAGCGTGCGCGGGCAGTTGGCGGTCTTCCGCGAATCGGGCGATCTGCTGATCGCTACCGACGGCCCCGATGGCGCGGTGGCGTCGATTCCACCCACTGCGGCGACATTGGGCCTGCCTGCCGGCCTGCAGCAGTTCGACCTGAAGGTCGATGCCGGCGGCGACCGGTTGAATGCCACCGTCGATATCCGCGGCACCGCCATCGGCAGCATCCGTGGCGAGGCCTCGGCGCCGCTGCAATGGCCTGCCGGCAGCGCCCTGCCCGATCTGGCGGTGCCCCTGAACGGAACGGTCAACCTCGACCTGCCGAGCCTGGCCATCACTCGCGGCATGGTGGGTGATGCCTGGCGCATCGATGGTGCACTCAAAGCAGCGCTGACGCTCGCGGGCACGCTGCGCACGCCGCGTATCAGTGGTCGTATCGAGGGCTCGCGGCTGCTTGCGCTGCAGCGCGAACTCGGCATGCGCCTGACCGATGGCGAGTTGGCCGCCACCCTGCAGGACAATGTCGTCACCATCCAGAAGATGCGGTTTGCCAGCGGCAAGGGCTCGGTGAGCATGAGCGGCACGCTGCGCGCCGACGATCGCAGCGAAGCGGTGGTGGTCCTCGACCAGATGCCGATTCCGCTTGGCGCCGGGCAGCGCCTGTCCTTGACGGGCGAAGCCACCGCCACCCTGCAGACTGGTCGGCTCAACCTGCGCGGCAGTCTGCGCGCCGACGAGGGCGTCATCGAGATCAGCTCACCCTCGGGGTCTGATCTGGCCAAGGACGTGATCGTCGTTCGCAAATCGGCTCAGGCGGCCTCGCCGGCGGCCGCCGCAGCAGCCGCGCGCGCTGCCCTTTCCGCCGGCGACCCGGCGGATACCACCGGCTTTCGCATCATCAGTAATCTGCAGATTGATCTGGGTGATCGCTTCAAGGTCTGGGGCTCGGGCATCGATGCCCGACTCACCGGACAGCTCAGCCTGCGGGGGCGTTTACCGGATGCGCCGCGCATGACCGGCACGGTTCGGGTAGCCAAGGGCACCTACACCGGCTTCGGGCAACGGCTCGAGATCGAGCGCGGCACCCTGGTGTTCAGCGGCCCGGTCGACAATCCGGCGATCGACATCGAGGCCTATCGCCGTTACCTGCCGGTCGAGGCGGGCGTGGCAATCAGCGGCACGGCCCGTACGCCGCAGCTCAGGCTGGTCTCGCGCCCTGATGTGCCCGATCCCGACAAACTGTCATGGCTGGTGCTGGGCACCGGTGCTGATAACGTGCGCGGCGCCGGTGCCGGGTCGTCGGCGCTTCAGACCGCCGCAGCGGTCCTGCTGGCATCGGGTGATCCCAACGCCACTGCGCCGAGCCTGGCCCGCACCTTCGGTCTGGATGTGCTGTCGGTTCGCACCGGGCAGGGCGGCAGCATCAGTGATCCCGGCTCGGCCGCCAGCTCCGCGCAGGACAGCATCGTGACCCTGGGTAAACGGATCACCGACCGGCTCTTTCTGAGCTATGAGCAGAGCCTTCGCGGCTTGCAGAATCTGGTGCGCCTGCAGTACGAACTCACCGAGCGATTGAGCGTGCGAGCCAGCGGCGGCACGACCAATGCGGTCGACATGATCTGGAGCTATCGCTACGACTGAGTGGCGGTGGCGTTGAACGCAATGCCCAGCCGCGTGGCCAGGGCAGCAAGCGGCTTGTCGCGCGTCCAGAGCAAGGTGTTCGGCGTCAGAAGGACGCCCGCGAGCAAGGCCATGTCGATGGCGCCGCAGCCCGAGTCGTGCAATCCCTGCCTTTCAATCAGGGCAAGTGTCTCTTCGGTCGTCGCAAGGACCGTATTCTGCAAGCGCTGCAGATCGGCGATTGTGTGCTCGCGTGGAGCCGGGGGTGTTCCGCAGGCGATTTCAAGCACGACAAGCGGATGGCAAACAATCCGATCCATCGCAAGCAGTGATTGAAGCAGCGGGTCGGCGCGGCGGAAATGCGCAATCCAGACCGATGTGTCGGCGAGGACCAGGCTCATCGTCCCGGTCGCTGAGCGGGTTTGCGGCGAGGAATGGCCTTCATGGCCGGGGCTTTGCCGCCGAGGGCGGCGAGGCGTTTGCCGGCCTGCACCCGTATGAAGACCTTCATTGCCTCACGAAACAGGTCGCCCTTGTCCATTCCCGGGTCGGCGACATCCAATGCTCGCTGATAGAGCTCGTCATCAATGGTGACCGTGGTTCTCATACGCCGCTCCAGCATCAAATTTGATGCGGTTTATTTTCAAAATTGATGACTGCGGATGTGGATTGCATCGTGGCCTACCGAAAAACCAGCCCCTCGAACTGCCCGCTCGCGCGCCACGCATCGAGATACTTGAAATACGCAGTCGCCCCTGCCGGATAGCCCACATTCAGTTTTGCAGCCGGCCCCGGGTCCTGGCCTTCGTTGTTGTAATAACCGGGCGTGCAGTCGGGCGAGCTGGTCATCCGGCCCGGGCTGTTGCGCAGCAGATCGATCCACTCGTTTTCGGCGGCCTCGCTCACCTCGATTTCGCAATGGCCGCCATCGAGCGCGTGTCGCACCATGACCGCGATCGTGCGTGCGGCCTCGGTCAGGTTGTGCGGCACATTCGAGATCAGGTTGGCGCCCTGGGTGGGCTGCACGAAAAACGCATTCGGAAAACCGTGCACATGGATGCCGTGCTTGCTGCGCATGCCTTGCGCCCAGTAATCCGACAGCTTGCGCCCGTCGCGACCCACCAGATCAAACCCCGCCCGGCGTGCCAGCGACGTCCCCACCTCAAAGCCCGAGGCATAGATGATGCAGTCGACCGGATACTCGGTGCCGCCCACCACGATGCCGGTCTCGGTGATCCGCTCGACGCCCTTGCCGTCGGTATCCACCAGATGAACCGTGGGGGTGTTGAAGGCCTGCAGATAGGCATCATGAAAGCAGGGCCGCTTGCACAGCTGCCGGTACCAGGCTTTCAGATGATCGGCGGTCGCAGGGTCGGCCACGATCTCGTCGACCCGCGCGCGGATCTCGTTCATCTTGGCGAAGTCGGCATCCTCATAGGCGGCCAGCATCTTCGGCACGGTGCGCTCGGCGGGCGGCAGCTTGCGGATCTGCTCGCGGATGCGTCGCGCCAGATCGGTCCAGCCGTCCTGCACCAGATCGACCTCGGCATTGCCGCCGGCCTGATTGGCGGTGAAGTTCTCGAGCCAGCGCTGCTGCCAGCCCGGCGTGGCCACGCTCGCAAACCAGTCGGGGTCGATCGGTGCATTGTTGCGAATGTCGATCGACGACGGCGTGCGCTGAAACACATGCAGCGACTGGCAACTGCGCGCCAGATGCGGCACACACTGTACTGAGGTGGCACCGGTGCCGATCAGGGCGACGCGCTTGTCGGCCAGCCGGGTCATCGGTGCGCCCTCAGGGTCGCCACCGGTGTAGGCATAGTCCCAGCGGCTGGTATGAAACGAGTGCCCTTTGAAGGACTCGATGCCCGGGATGCCGGGCAACTTGGGGATATGCAGCGGGCCAGTGCCCAGACCGATGTATTGCGCGGTGAAGTCGTCGCCGCGGTTGGTCGTGATGCGCCAGCACGAGGCGTCTTCCTGCCAGGTGAGCGAGCTGACCTGAGTGTGAAAGAGCGCATTGTCGTAGAGCTTGTAGTGCCGGCCGATCCGCTGGCTGTGCGCCAGGATTTCGGGCGCATGCGCATATTTCTCGGAGGGCATGTGGCCGGTTTCCTCGAGCAGCGGCATGTAGATCATCGAGGCGGTATCGCACTGCGCGCCGGGATAGCGGTTCCAGTACCAGGTGCCGCCGAAATCGCCGCCCTTCTCGATGATGCGCACATCGGAGATGCCGGCCTCCACCAGCCGCGCGCCGGTGGCCAGCCCTGCAAATCCGCCGCCGATGAAGGCGAATCGCACATGGTCGGTTTTCGGCGCGCGCTCGACCACCGGCATGTAGGGATCGTCGAGATAGTGTGAAAACCGGCCGGTGATTTCGAGGTATTGCTGGTTGCCGTCGGCACGAAGCCGCTTGTCGCGCTCGGCGAGGTATTTCAGGCGGATGCTTTCTTTGTCGATGACGGGCGGGTTCATGCGTCGAGGTCCTGGGTTACGTGTGATTATTTTCCCGTCTGGGCCCGGCATGCGGCCTGCATGTCGGGGTTGCGGATGAAGCCGCATTGCGATGCGCCGCTACCGGTCTGCGCGCGGCACATCGCCTGAAGGTCGGGTTCGCGGATGAAGCCGCACTGGCTGGCACCACCGCCTGTGGTCGCGCGGCAATAAGCCTGACGATCGGGGTCGTGAATAAAGCCGCATTGACTGCTCGACGATCCGCTTGAACTCTGATTTCCAACACTGGCGCGGCATTCAGCCTGCCGGTCGGGGTCGCGAATGAAACCGCACTGACTGCTGCCACCGCCGGTCTCGGCGCGGCATCGGGCCTGCAGGTCGGGATTACGGATGAAGCCGCACTGGCTGGCACCACCGCCATTCGTTGCCCTGCAATAGGCCTGGCGATCGGGGTCGGTGATGAAGCCGCACTGGCTGCTCTGCGCGTGCACGCTGCCCGGGGCGAGCATCATCGCAAGGACTAGCAGCAATAGACCTCGCAAAAAGAAAGTTGGCAGATCCGAGGTCGGCGGCAACACGGTCGGCAGACCAGGCATCGGCTGCATCGGGTTCTCATGAAGCATCATCGGTCGGCTCTCTTCGGGTTGGCTCTCATCGATTTGGCGCCTGAAATTCAGGGTCCGACTGGCTTCGGGACCGCGCAGGCAAGCGCAATGATTGCCGCCACCTGATCGGGTGCATCCGGCGCCAGACAATCAATCACGCGCCGTTGCGGCATCGATCGTAACCAGGTCAGCTGGCGCTTGGCGAGCTGGCGCGTGGCCGCCAGCGACTCGTCGATAAAGACCTGCCGATGCGCCGGCCTGAGGTTGCCCAGCTTGGTGACGTGACTCGCGGTGTGCCTGGTGCCCTGATCGATACCGTGCTCAAGCTCATCGAGATAGTGCCAGGCCTGCCGGTAGCCCACGCAGCGCATCGAGGGCATGCCGGTCTGCAGATCACCCCGCGCACGCAGCGCCGCCACTTCGTCGAGAAAGCCCGCGGCCAGCATCGCCGAAAAGCGCGCAGCGATGCGGGCATGCAGCACCGCGCGGTCGGCGGGCTCGAGCGCAATCGTGAGTAGCGCAAGCGGCGCGTCGCTGTGCGTGCGCCGCGCGCCGATCAGTTCGCTCATCGGCCGCCCGCTCAGGGCATGGATCTCGAGGGCGCGCTGGATGCGCTGCGAATCGCCGGGCTCAAGCCGCGCGGCGGTCTGCGGGTCGATCGTGGCCAGCCTTGCATGCATCGCCGGCCAGCCGAGCTGCGCGGCTTCTTCATCGAGCGCCGCACGCATGGCCGGGTCGGCACCAGGCAAGTCATCGAGGCCGGTCGCGAGCGCGCGTGCATAGAGCATCGTGCCGCCCACCAGCAGCGGCAGACGGCCGCGGCCGCGGATCTCGCCGATCAGTCGTCGCGCATCACGCACGAAGCTGGCGGCTGAATACGACTCGGTGGGGTCGATCAGATCGATCAGGTGATGCGGCACCGCCGCCAGTTCGGTGACGCTTGGCTTGGCGGTGCCGATGTCCATGCCGCGATAGACCAGCGCCGAGTCGACGCTGATGATCTCGATCTCGAAGCGCTCGGCCAGGCTCATGGCAATCGCGCTCTTGCCCGAGGCGGTCGGGCCGAGCAGCATGACCGCATCGGGTGGGGGCGAGTCCGGCGAACCGGGAGACAGGCGCCGGTCTGCCGGGCTGCGCGCATCGCCGCCCGGCGGCAGGTCCTGCGATGCCATCAGGCTCATCGCCCGCGCAAAAACCAGCGATCGAGTTCGGCCATCGGCACCTGCACCCAGGTCGGCCGGCCGTGGTTGCACTGGTCGGCACCCGGCGTCGATTCCATGTCGCGCAGCAGGGCATTCATCTGCTCGAGGCTCAGCCGCTGATTGGCCCGCACGGCGGCATGACAGGCCATGCCGGCCAGCAGCGCATCGCGTCGCTCGGTCAGCAGCCGGCTCGCGCCGTGCTCGTGCAGTTCGGCGAGCACTTCGCGTGCAAGACCCACCGGATCGCCTTTGGCGAGCACCGTCGGCACGGCGCGCACCGCGAGCGTGTCTGGCGCAAGCTGATCGATATCGAGTCCGAAGGCCAGCAGCTGATCGCGTTCGAGTTCGGCGGTGGCGATCTCGGTGTCGTCGGCGCGAAAGTGGGCGGCAATCAGCAGCGGCTGCGAGGCGATGGCCTGCGCATCGAGCCCGGTTTTCAGGCGCTCATAGACGATGCGCTCATGCGCGGCATGCATGTCGACCACCACCAGGCCGGCGGCGTTTTGCGCGAGCACATAGATGCCATGCAATTGCGCGATCGCAAAACCCAGTGGTGGCAGGTCTGCATCAGCCGCGCTGTGCGCCATATCGTGGGTTGTCGCACCGAAGACCCTGGTCGGATCAGAGGATGAGCGCCGATCTGCGGCGAGAGATCCGTCGGACGGATCGCTGGCATCGGCGGCGTAAAAGCGCATCAGCGAGGACACTGATTGGTCCGGGCGAGCACCGGTGCCAGAGCGCCACGCTGAATTGGCGAATGAGTCGCCGAACGAGCCGCTGGTTGAACCGCTTGCCGCACCGCTTGCCGAGCTGTCGCCGAAAGGCCTGTATGAATTACGATCGTCCGACCCACCCGCCGCGCGCCCGGCGCCCGCCGGTGAGGCCAGCGGCAGTGTTGACTGCCATCGCGGCGGCGCAGCTTCCTGCGGGGTCCAGGAGACGGTGTTGCTCAGGGTCACGCGTGAATCACCGTCATCGGTCGACGCCTGAATACCGGCCTCGCCCGCGCCCACCCGCAGCGCTTCACGCACTGCATGAAACACGAAAGAGTGAATTGCCCGTGCATCGCGAAACCGCACCTCGATCTTGGCCGGATGCACATTGGCGTCGACCTCGCGCGGATCGATCCAGAGAAAGAGGCACCAGGCCGGATGCCGGTCGCCGTGCAGCACATCGGCATAGGCCTGCTTGACCGCATGCGACAGAAGCTTGTCGCGCACGAAGCGGCCATTCACATAAAAAAACTGTCGATCGGCCCGTGCGCGGCTGGCGGTCGGCACACCGGCCAGGCCTTGCAGGCGCAGCTCGCCCGCGATCCGTTCGATCGGGCGCGTGGCGATGTCTTCGCCAAGCACCTGCGCGACCCGATCCTGCCATCGGCCTGCCGGCCACTGCTCGACGCTGCGGCCATCGACATGGCAACTGAAGCCGATGTCGGGAAACGCGAGCGCCACGCGACGAAAGGCATCGAGCGAATGCGCGGTCTCGGTGCCCTGCGCCTTCAGAAACTTGCGTCGGGCAGGGGTCGATGAATAGAGGTCGAGCACCTCGACCGTCGTGCCCCGGGGGCCGGCTGCCGGCTGCAGCATCGATGGCGAGTTGGCCCTCAGTGCGTTGTCGCTCAGTGCAGGGTCAATCAATGCGTTGTCGATCATCGTGGCTGACTCGGCGCCGGCCACACGGCTGGTGATGCGCACCCGCGCCACCGAGGCAATCGCGGCCAGCGCCTCGCCGCGAAATCCGAGCGTGCCCACCGACTCAAGTTCATCGAGCGAGGCGATCTTGCTGGTGGCATGACGAGTCAGAGCCAGGCTGAGCTGATCGGCTTCGATGCCGCTGCCGTCGTCACTGACGGCGATGCGCCGCACGCCGCCTTCCTCGATGCGCAGTTCGATGCGCTTCGCACCGGCATCGATCGCGTTTTCAAGCAGCTCCTTGACCACCGAGGCGGGTCGCTCGACCACTTCGCCGGCCGCGATCTGGCTGACCAGGTGATCGGGCAGGGCGGCAATCCGGCGGCGCTCGGGTTTGTCCTCCGACGCGCCAATTGCGTCGATGGAGTTCGAATTGCGGTAAGCCGTCGACCGGCCGAAGGGAATGTCTTGCATGGCGAACCCATTATAGGCGGCGTGTATCATCCGACCCGCCATGGACATCGCCCAATTCATCGACCTCTTTCTGCATCTCGACAAGCATCTCGAGACGGTGGTCAGCCAGTACGGCGTATGGGTCTATGCGCTGCTCTTTGCCATCATCTTCATCGAGACCGGGCTGGTGGTCATGCCCTTTCTGCCCGGCGATTCGCTGCTCTTCGTGTGCGGCACGCTGGCTGCGGTCGGCGGCCTGTCGCTGCCGCTGCTGATTGCTCTGCTGATCACCGCCGCGGTGCTGGGCGATGCGCTCAATTATTCGATCGGACGGCGCATCGGGCCGCGCGTCTGGACCTTCGAGCAATCACGCTGGTTCAACCGCAAGGCCTTCGAGCGGGCCAATGCGTTTTATGAGCAACACGGTGCGATCACCATCATCGTCGCGCGCTTTCTGCCCTTCGTTCGCACCTTTGCACCCTTCGTCGCTGGCGTGGCGGCCATGAGCTATCGCAAGTTCGCGCTCTACAACCTGGTGGGTGGCGTGCTCTGGGTGGTGAGCCTGACCGGTCTGGGCTATCTGGTCGGCAATCTGCCCTGGGTGAAAGCGCATTTTTCGTGGGTGGCCCTGGCATTGATCGTGGTGCCCGCATTGCCGGCCCTCATCGAAGTCGCGCGCCACACGGTCTTCAAGCGCCGCAAGGTCTGAGGCCTTCCCCGCCTCTGACATGCATCGCAATGAGCGCCGCCAGGTTCAGGCGCCTGGTCCGCGCGCTGCAGGCGGATTGCGCCGGAAGTAGTTCCTGATCCCGACGAAGATGGCATCGGCCAGTTGCGCCTGATAGCGCGGATCGCGCAGCTTGCGCTCCTCATCGGGGTTGCTGATGAAGGCGGTCTCGATCAGGATCGATGGCACGTCGGGTGCGCGAAGCACCGCAAAGCCGGCCTGTTCGATCTGCGCACTGTGCAAGTCGCCAACGCCGCGCAGTTCGCCGAGCACTGCGCCTGCGAGCTTGCGGCTGTCCTTGATCTGCGCAGTCGTCGACAGATCGAGCAGCACCTTGGCGACTTCGCGATTGCCCGCAGGCAGGTTCACGCCACCGATCAGATCGGCACTGTTTTCGCGACGCGCCAGCCACCGTGCGCCGAGGCTGCTCGCGCTGCGGTCCGACAGCACAAACACCGACGAGCCCTTCGCATGGGGCAGCACGAAGGCATCGGCATGCACCGACACGAAGAGATCGGCCGAGACCGCGCGCGCCTTGCTCACGCGGGTGGCCAGCGGCACGAAAAAATCGGAGTCGCGCGTCATCAGCACCCTTACCCCGGGTTCGGCCTGCAGCTTTTCGCGCAGTCGCAATGCGACGTTGAGCACCACATCTTTTTCCATCGTGCCGTTAGGTCCGATCGCACCCGGGTCCTCGCCGCCATGGCCCGGGTCGATCGCAATCGTCAGCAAGCGGCTGACCTCGGCGCCGCGCGCACGCGGGCGCTCGGGTTCGGTCAGCATTTTTAGTGCGGCTTCGCGTTCGCGGATCAGCGAGGCGAGTGGGTCGTCGACCGGGCCAGTGCTGGCGGGCGGCGTTGGCACCGCGATGGCCGCCGGGCTGTTGCGGGTCTGCTCGATCAGGGCTGCCAGCGGATCGATCGGTGTCTTGGGATAGAGGTCGAGCACCAGGCGATGGCGGTAGACGCCGTTGGGCGCCAGCGAAAACACCTGAGGCGACACCGGCACCTTGAGGTCAAAGACCAGCCGCACGACATGGGCACGGTTCTGGGCCACTCGCACGGTCGAGATATACGGATCGTCGGCCTGCACCTTGGCGACGATCTCGCGAAGCGCCGCATCGATATCGACGCCTTCGAGGTCGACGACCACGCGGGGCGGATCGGTCGCCACGAAGTGCGAGCTCTTGAGCGACTCGTCGAGTTCGAGCGTGACGCGGGTGTAATCGGGCGCCGGCCAGACCCGAACGCCAACGATGCCGGCACCCTGAGCACGCGGCAGATCGAGTGCCAGCAATGCGCCGGGCACCGTCCTCAGGAAGCGCCTGCGGCTGCCCTCAGACATTGCCGACCCGCCTCGCTGAAAGCAAGCAGGCCTGCGCGGCGGGGCGAGTCGGTTGCGATGTCGTCGCGGGGGTCCTGAGCGTCAGCCGCGAAATCGAGACTGACCTGAAGATCGGGGCGAGGCAGGTCGGGGCCGGCAAGCTCCGGCCATTCGACCAGGCAGACGCCGCTGCCCGAGAAATATTCGTCGAAGCCTGCATCACGCCACTCGTTGGCTGCCGAGAACCGATAAAAATCAAAATGATAGACGGGAAATCTCGAAAGCTCATAGGGTTCGAGCAGTGTAAAGGTCGGACTGGCCACCCGGCCGGTATGGCCGAGCGCGGCGAGCAGGCTGCGCACCAGCGTGGTCTTGCCAACGCCCAGGGCGCCCGACAGCCAGATGACCATGCCGGGTACGAGCGACTCGGCCAGCCGTCGGGCGAGCGCGGCGGTTTCAGCCTGGTCACTGAGCGCCACCGTGGCCGATTCAGGCGCTGAATCGGGGAGGGCACCGAGGGAGGCGTCGCTCATGCTGGCAGCACTGCTATCGGGGTCATTCGCGCATCGCCGCGAAGGCCATGCTCAGAGACGCTGCCACCCTTGATCCCACAGCGCTTGTCATCGATGAGGCCACCTACAATGCGTCGATGACTCCTCCGCCACGAGCTCCCCGCGCGACCGCTACGCCGCACGCAAGTGAATCCGCCGGTGATTCGGCCGGTGACTCGTCCACTGAATTGTCTACTGAGTTGTCCGTTAAAGCCGGCGACCCGGCGTCGGCCGCGCCCGACTGGATCGACCGCCTGCGCCAATGGGCCACCGAGTTGGGCTTTGCAGCCCTCGGAGTGTCGGATGTCGATCTGTCTGAGGCCGGGCCGGGGCTCGACCAATGGCTGGCGCAGGGCTGTCATGGCGAGATGGAGTATATGGCCCGCCATCGCGAGGCCCGCACCGAGCCGGCCCGACTGGTGCCCGGGACGATCCGGGCGGTGATGGTGGCCCTCGATTACGCCCCCGACGATCCGGCCTGGCTCGATCGGGCCTGGTCGACCCTGGCCGATCATGAGCGGGCGTATGTCTCGCGGTATGCGCTGGGGCGTGACTATCACAAGGTCGTGCGTGCACGTCTGGCAAGCCTGGCGACGCGCCTGCAGGATGAGATCGGTGCCTTCGGATGGCGCGCCTTCTGTGACTCGGCGCCAGTCATGGAGGTCGAGCTCGCGCGCCGCGCAGGCCTGGGCTGGCGCGGCAAGCACACCCTGTTGCTGGCGCGAAACGGCGGCTCGATGCGCTTCATCGGCACGGTCTATACCGACCTGCCGCTGCCGCTCGATGCCCCGGTCGACGAGCATTGCGGCCGTTGTACTGCGTGCATCGCGGCTTGCCCGACCCAGGCGATCGTGGCGCCCTACCGGCTCGATGCCAGGCGCTGTATTGCCTATCTGACGATTGAACTGAAGGGCGCGATTCCGATTGAGTTTCGCGAGGCAATCGGCAACCGCATCTATGGCTGCGACGATTGTCAGCTCGCCTGTCCCTGGAACAAATACGCGGCGCTCGCATCGCTGCCCGATTTCGCTGCGCGCCAGCGGCTCGACGAGGTGAGGCTGGTTGAGCTTTTCGCCTGGAGCCCCGCGCAGTTCGATTCGCGCTTCGAAGGCTCGGCCATCCGGCGAATCGGCCATGAGCGCTGGCTGCGCAACATCGCAGTGGCGCTTGGCAATGCGCCATCAAGTGATGAAGTGATCGCCGCATTGCGCAGTCGCGAGCACGATGCCTCGCCAATGGTGGTCGAGCATGTCGCCTGGGCGCTGGCGCAGCACGGGCAGGCGATGCGGCGCGAGCGAAAGACCTGAGGACGCCTGCGCAGCAGGATGCCTGATCGATCAGGAGCCCAGCTCGATCACCTGGTCCGATTCGCCCGGCTTGCATCCCTGCGCAATCGGCTCCCAGCCTTCGTGGATCACGATGCGCCGATCGGTATGGCAAAACTCGATCCGTCGTGCGCCGGCTGCGCGCGCGCGGGCGAAGGACTCGATCGACTCGGGCATGCTGACGCGAAACCGCCATTGCGACAGATCGTCCGGCGGATGATCGTCACGATGCAGCCAGGGCAGCACGCCACCCAGCCACATCAGCATCGGATTACCTACCTCGAATTGCGCCGGTTGGTAGCCGGCATCCGCAAGCCAGGCTTGCGCCTGCACCCTCAGTTGCGCCGAATCGCTCAGCTGACCCCAGGCAACCGCGAGCATCTCAGCCACCCACTGATTGCAGTTCTGATAGCGCTGCGCAAAAGCATAGGCATTGGCGCTGTAACTTGCGCCAAGCAGCCCGAGTGCCCGGCGATTGTCCAGCGTGATGCGCTCCAGCGCATTGTCGTTGTCCGGCAGCAGAACCACCGACAGATAGCCGATCGAGGGATCGCCGCTGCCCAGCAGAAATCCGGCAAGCCCCTGGTCGAAGATGCGCGGGCGGCGCTCATCGCAGTCGAAATAGAGCTGGCGCACCGACCACGGCCCGTTCGGATGGGCCCGCAGGCTGATCCCGGCATGCGAATAACGCATGTCGAAACGGCTCAGATCAATGCCTGATCGGGCGATGAGGGCGACCTGGGTCGACGACGATTCGAGCCTTGACTTGACCACTGCGGCGAAGCGCAGCACGGTGTCCTGCTGCCTGGCGTCAAGCTCGGACGGCGGGTCACAGTAATTGAACTGAGCGGCGTGGCACCGAGCCGTCTGGCCCAGCACGCACACCATCATCAACAGGGCCAGGACGACCGGGCGCGCCATCGAGCGCGCGGGCTTCATCGAATCAGAGCGACACCGGGGTGGATCGCAGGTCCTGGTGCCAGTCGTCATTGAGCAGCAGGAAGAAGGTCTTTGCCGTGCCGGCATCGGCAAACTCCACACCATAGGGGCGCTGGCTTGCGTTGATCGTGCCGCCCGCCGCAAGTCCGCTGCGCTCGAAGGTCTGCTGCGGGAGGTCAATCACCACCGCATCGCCGGCTTTGTCGACAGCCGCCAGCCTCATCCGGACCATGCCCTGACGCTGGGGCGTCGGGGTCACGTCGACGATCCGGTAGGGGCCGTTGATGTTGGCAACCGTCCGGGTCGAACTGTTGCTCGACGTTTCGACTGAATTGATGCTGGCCGACGACGCGGACGAACCGCCGGCAGCCGACGATGCGGACAGGCCGGCAGCCATGGTCGACAGTGAGACAGCGCCGAGCAATGCGGCAGCGGCGAGACAGGGGAGGCGCAGTGTCATGAGAGTTCCTTCACGGTGATCAGCGGACGATTGAAAACAGGAATCGAGAACAGGAATCAGGTCGGGAATCGAGCACGGGAATCAGATCGCTTGCGTTGCTCAGGCTCACATCATTGCTCAGGCGTTCGTCATTCAGCGCGTTTACGGCGTCCCGGGCGGGCGTCCGCCACCACCCTGATTCATCGGTGGACGACCTCCCTGACCCGGGTTGTAGCCGTTGCCGCCGGTGTTAGGCGGGGGCGGACGGTGAACCCCGCCGTTGTTAGGCGGCGGACGATAGCCACCGCCATTGTGAGGCGGCGGCGGATGATAGCCACCGCCACCATAGTGAGGCGGAGGGTGATGCGGCGGCGGCGGACGGTAATGGGGGGGCGGCGGACGATAGGCCGGCGGCGGTGGCGGACGGTAATGCGGCGGCGGCGGATGGTAGCCGGGGCGCCCGTAATAGGGCAAAGGCCGGCCGTTCCAGTAGCTCGACTGCCCGTACCAGGGGCGGTTGTAGTAGTGCTCCCGCCAGTAGTTGTTGAGGATGAAAGTGGTGACACCAATCCCGATCACCGCGCCGGCAACATTCAGTGCCGCCTGATTGCCGTTTGGCTCCACGATCATGAGATTGTTCGCCGCGACCCAGCCGCGATGCGGCGGCGATTGCACATCACACCACGAGTAGTCGCCCAGACAGCCGAGCACGGTGAAGACCGTACCGGCGTAAAGGGCCGAGACCACCGGGAACCCCTGATTCGGGCCCGCCCGAAGATTGACATCGACTCGCGCCTGCGCGGTTGGCTGGGCGTGGGCGCCCGAGGCAAGTACCGTCAGGGCAAGCAGGCCTGCGATCAGACCGGCCTTCACACTGCTGATTGGCATGGTTTTCTCCTCCGTCCTGAACTAGAACACGCCCGCTACCCGACTTTGCACCGCAAGGCGCAGTTCTCGCTT
>CAIVAS010000227.1 GCA_903903975.1 uncultured Burkholderiales bacterium | reverse complement strand
TGCCCGGATTCCGCCACCGACGGGCGATCCGCAGGCGCCTCTGCAGGCGCTGGTCATCGACTCGTGGTTCGACAACTATGTCGGCGTGGTGATGCTGGTCAGAGTGTTCAACGGGACCTTGCGCCCCAAGGACAAGATTCGGCTGATGGCGACAAATGTCACCGTCCTGTGCGAGCAGGTCGGCGTCTTCACACCCAAGTCGACGCAGCGCGAGTCGCTGTCGGCCGGACAGGTCGGATTTGTCATCTCCGGCATCAAGGAGCTCAAGGCTGCCAAAGTGGGCGATACGCTCACCCTCGATCGCCAGCCGGCCCAGTCGGCTCTGCCGGGCTTCAAGGAAGTCAAACCGTCGGTCTTTGCAGGGCTTTATCCGATCGAGGCGAATCAGTACGAGGCGCTTCGCGATGCGCTCGAGAAGCTCCAGCTCAACGACGCTTCGCTGCAATTCGAGCCCGAGGTGTCACAGGCGCTGGGCTTCGGATTTCGCTGCGGCTTTCTGGGGCTGCTGCACATGGACATCGTCCAGGAGCGGCTCGAGCGCGAATACAACATGGACCTCATCACGACTGCGCCGACCGTGGTCTATGAGGTGCTGATGAACGACGGGACGGTCGAGCGAGTCGAAAATCCGGCCAAGTTGCCTGATCTTGCTCACACGCAGGAGATTCGGGAGCCGATCGTGTCGGTGACGGTTTTCGTACCGCAGGAGTATGTCGGTGCGGTCATCACGCTTTGCACCAACAAGCGGGGCACGCAGACCAATCTGGCTTATCACGGCAAGCAGGTTCATCTGCACTACGACCTGCCGATGAACGAAATCGTGCTCGACTTCTTCGACAAGCTGAAATCGGTCTCGCGCGGTTATGCCTCGATGGATTACGACTTCAAGGAATATCGGGCGGCCGACGTGGTCAAGCTCGATCTGCTGGTCAACGGCGATAAGGTCGACGCGCTGTCACTGATCGTTCATCGCGCCAATGCACCCTATCGAGGCCGCGAAATCGCTGCCAAGATGCGTGAGCTGATTCCGCGGCAGATGTACGACGTCGCGATTCAGGCGGCGATTGGCGGCAATATCGTGGCGCGCGAAAACGTCAAGGCACTGCGCAAGAACGTTCTGGCCAAGTGCTACGGCGGCGACATCACCCGTAAAAAGAAACTTCTCGAAAAGCAAAAAGCCGGCAAAAAGCGGATGAAGCAGGTCGGCACCGTCGAGATTCCCCAGGAAGCCTTTCTCGCGGTCCTGCAGGTCGACGATCGCTGAGATATGCCCCCTCCTCGCCCGCTTGCCTTTCTACAGGACATTCAATGAACTTTGCGCTCCTGCTATTCGTGCTTCTTCTGGGCACAGGCGTGATCTGGCTGCTCGATCTCGCCTGGCTTGCGCCGGCTCGCAAACGAGCAGGGCGCGACAGCCGGCCGATGTGGCTCGAATACACGGCCGGCCTGTTTCCGGTCATCGCGGTGGTCTTCCTGTTGCGCTCTTTCCTGTTCGAGCCCTTCAAGATTCCGTCCGGATCGATGATTCCGACCTTGCTGGTCGGTGACCTGATCCTGGTCAACAAGTACACCTACGGCGTACGGCTGCCGGTCATCAATACCAAGATCATCGATGTCGGTGAGCCCAAGCGGGGCGATGTGATGGTGTTTCGCTTCCCGAAAGACCCGTCGGTCGACTACATCAAACGGGTGGTGGGCATTCCAGGCGATAGCGTGACCTTCGAGAACAATCGTCTGACGATCAACGGCCAGGCGATTGCGCTGCGCGATGCCGGCGAGTTTTATGACCGTGATCGCTTGGTATATTATCGGCAGTATTCAGAAACGTTCGGAGAAACCGAGCATAAGTTATTGACAGATTTGGAAAAACCGTCGTTTGTCTCGGGCGTTGACGCCTTTCCGTTTCGCGATCAATGCAGCTACGGCAGATCGGGGTTGACATGCAAAGTGCCCCCGGGGCACTACTTCATGATGGGCGATAATCGCGAAAACAGCCTCGACAGCCGCTACTGGGGTTTCGTACCCGAGCAGAACATCGTCGGAAAGGCGTTCTTCATCTGGATGAATTTCAGCGACTTTGGACGGATCGGACGCTTCCAATGAGTGAAATGTTTGGGCAGTCGGCTGTGGTGTCACGAGTTTGTCGCCGCAGCGCTCGAGCGCAGCATGGGCTGAGTCTGCTTGGGCTGCTCTTGATTGCGGGCATGATCACGATGGCTGCGACGCTCGCGCTCAAGGTGGCTCCGACGGTCAACGAGTACCTCGCGGTCAAGCGCGCGATCGTCAAGGCTCGGGCTGACGGCGTCGACGCTCGATCGATTCGAGGGGTCTTCGATCGGGCGGCCGCGGTGGACGACATTACCGCCATCGACGGCAAGGACCTCATCGTCGAGCGCTTGCCCAATGGGGAGTTTGCGATCAGCTTCGAGTACGAGAAGCGTATCGAGGTGTTCGGTCCG
>CAIVAS010000226.1 GCA_903903975.1 uncultured Burkholderiales bacterium | reverse complement strand
CCGATCGCCTTGCTTGCAGCGTCAGCGACTTCGAGTACAAATCGTGCGCGATTTTCGATCGATCCGCCGTAGCTGTCGGTGCGCTGGTTAGCGTTGGGACGGATGAACTGCTCAAGCAGATAACCATTGGCCCCGTGCAACTCGATGCCGTCAAATCCGGCTGCCACCGCGTTCCTGGCAGCCTGCGCAAATTCTTCTACCGTGGCCTTGATATCCGTGATGGTCATTGCCTGCGGCATGGCGTTCGACTTCATTCCTTCTGCATCGGTGTACATCTCGCCCGCAGCCATCACTGCCGAAGGCGCAAGCACTCGAGCACCTGCGGGCAGATTGAGCGGATGGGCAATACGCCCGCAATGCATCAGCTGCAGGAACATCTTTGCGCCCTGTGCGTGGACGCCTTCGGTGACACGCTTCCAACCGGCCACTTGTTCCTGGGAGAACACGCCTGGGATGCGCGGATAGCCCAATCCATCAGGCGAGGGTGAGGTGCCTTCAGAGATGATGAGACCGACGGATGCGCGCTGCGCATAGTATTTCGCCATGAGTTCGTTCGGAAGATTGCCGTCGGCGCGATTGCGCGTCAGAGGCGACATCACCAGATGGTTTTGCAGCTCGAGAGATCCAAGCGTGGTTTTGGAAAACAATCGCGACATGATGTTCATTCCTTCGAAGTGGGCTGGTTAAAGTACCGACAAGAGATCAGTCAAATCGTGGCCACCGGGGCTGCGAGCGGAATGACGAAGCAGCTGTTCGCGCCGAGTTCGGGCCAGCGCAGTGATTCACCGACGTCCAGCAGCCGTGCATTGAGCCGCAGTGCCGTTGCGAGCGCCGCGGGTCCTCTCTCGCGCACGATGACGAAGCGCATTGTGCGCCCGTCTCGGCGAAGCACCAGCTCGGCCTGCGGCCAGTGGGAGGGCAGGCAGGGCGAGACCGAGAGCAGGTCGGCGCGAAGGTCCAGGCCGAGGATCGACTCGATCGCCGCCCGATGCAGCCATCCGGCGGCACCGGTGTACCAGCTCCAGCCGCCGCGGCCGACGTAGGGCGGCTGCGTGTAGACGTCGGCCGCCATCACGTAGGGCTCGATGCCGTAGGTCGGGCCGAGGCTGGTGTCGCTGGCGCGATGCGCCGGGCTCAGGTATCGGAAATAGCGGTAGGCGGTGTCAGCGTCGCCTGGCAACGCGTGATCGCTGCCGGCCAGCGCGCACCAGGCCATCAGCGCCCAGACGCCAGCGTGCGAGTACTGGCCACCGTTCTCGCGTACCCCGGGCGGGTAAGCCTGGATGTAGCCGGCGCTCGGCAGCGCCTGCGCCAGCGGCGGATCGAGCAGCCGGATCAGACCGGCCTCGCGGTCGACCAGCAGCGTATCGGCCGACTGCATCGCAGCGCGCTGGTGCGCGGGCGGAGCGACACCGGAGAGCACCGCCCAGGCCTGGGCGATGAGGTCGATGCGCGCCTCACTGCTGGACTGCGCGCCGAGTGCGCTGCCGTCGTCGAAGAAAGCTCGGCGATACCAGGCGCCGTCCCATGCCTGGGATTCGAGCGCCACCTGCCAGCCCTTCGCTGCCGCCTCCCAGTCGCTGGCGCGATCGGTCTCGCCGCGTTCGCGCGCAATCACAGCGAATCCTTCGACGATGGGGCAAAGGAACCAGGCCAGCCAGACCGACTCGCCGCGGCCCTCGTGGCCGACACGGTTCATGCCATCGTTCCAGTCGCCGCAAACCATCAGCGGCAGACCGTGCGCACCGACCCGCAGGCTGCGGTCGATCGCGAGCGCGGCATGCTCGTAGACGCTCGCCGCATGCATGCTGACGGTGGGCATGTCGTACAAGTCCTCGGCCCCCGAAGGGATCGCGGCGCCGTCAAGGAAATGCACCGCAACGTCAAGGAGCGCGACGTCGCTGGTGGCGCGAAGGTAACGCAGGCAGGCCAGTGGCAGCCACAGCAGGTCGTCGGAGAAATGCGTGCGAACGCCGGCGCCAAGCGGTGCATGCCACCAGTGCTGCACGTCGCCGGCGACGAACTGGCGCGAGGCGCACAGGACGATCTGTGCGCGCAGCTGCTGCGGTGCCGCCCAGGTAAGCGCCATCGCGTCCTGCAGCTGGTCCCGAAAGCCGGTCGCGCCACCCGCCTGGTAGAAGCCGGACCGGGCCCAGAGCCTGCACGCCACGGTCTGGTAGAGCAGCCAGCGATTGACCATCACGTCAAACAGCGGGTCCGGCGTTGTCACGGTGATCGCGTTCAGCAGCGCATCCCAGCTCAGGCAGACCTGTTCGACGCGTCTGTGCGCGGGCAGCGTGGCGGCACGCGTGGCGAGCGCGCGCGCTGCATCGGGGCTGTCCGCATGGCCGAGAAGAAAGACGCGTTCGACGGACTCGCCTGCGGCCAGCGTTACCGAGGCAGCGATTGCGGCGCAGGGGTCGAGTCCGCCGCCGCGCTGCTGGCCGAAGTGATCGGGCAGCACGAGGCGGCCTCGCGCATCGAAACATTCGCGCCGGTCGCAAGTCCAGTCGTCCTCGTCATCGCCGGGCCCGGCCAGCGCGAGGAACGCGGTCCCCTCGCCGAAGCCTGCCGAACACTCGCGCTGGGTGCACAGCAGCGCAGTCAATTTGCCGTCGGGCAGGCGCTGGCGAAAAAGCGAGGCGTGCGCGGTCGCGCGGTCGCTGCGCTGGGCGCCCATCATCCATTCTGCGATGCCGATCACTCGCAGCTCGAGTGTGCGCGCACCGCGGTTTAGCAGGCTGAGCCGCACGTGCTTGACCGAGGCCTGTGCGTCGACGCACCAATTGACACTGACCTCCAGGTCGCCGCGACGGTGGCCGATCACGCTCTGGCCGGCACCGTGCGAGACGCGATAGACGGCGTGCGAGTCGCCCCAGGCCGAGGGCGTGACACTCCACGTCTCGCGAGTGCGCCGGTCCTGCAGCAGGAACCATTCGGACGGCGGATCAGTCAGCGGGTCGTTTGACCAGGCGGTGAGCTGGTTGAGCCGGCTGTTGCGCGCCCAGGTGTAGCCGCCGCCGGCTTCTGACAGGTGGGCGCCGAAGGTCTCGTTCGCCAGCACGTTGATCCAGGGGCGTGCGGGACGCATCCGGGCTCCGACCTCGAACGAGAAGTCGCCGCCGTCCTGCGCGAAGCTGCCGACCGGGGCCGGTACCGGCGCGTCGGTGGCCCACGGCAGCGCCACCGGCGTGGTCGAAGTGGCATGGCGACGCTCGAAGGCCTGCTCGTGGGCGTCGATCCATTCCTGTACGTGATGCAGCAGTGGTCGGCCGTCGGCGCGCAGGCGCAAGCGCGCCAGATGGGCGAGCGTGCTCCACTCGTCACCCGAGAGCGTCTCGGCCCGCAGCACGTGAATTGCGGTCACCGCGGTACCGCCCTGCGCTGCGATGTCGGCGGCGTGGCGCTCGCGCATCTCGGAGAGCAAGGCATGCAGATCCATCGTGTACGAGGTCGGTTCGGTGTCAACGATGACCAGGTCGCAGGCGACGCCGCCCCAGGCCCAGATACCGAGCGCCTGGGACAGCGAGCGCAGCAGCCCGCGGTCCTGGCGCGACCCGGCACAGACCAGCACGATCGGCCGGTCGCCGGAGATGCCGAATCGCCACAGCAAACGCTTGTCGCACACCTCGCCGACCGGACCCTCCGCGCGGTCGGCCGCGGACCT
>CAIVAS010000225.1 GCA_903903975.1 uncultured Burkholderiales bacterium | reverse complement strand
TGATCTCCGCGGTGAGCTGCTGGAACTCGTTGTCCAGGCTGGTGCGATCGACGGTGGTGTTGCTGGCGTTGGACGACTGCACGGCGAGTTCACGCATGCGCTGGAGCATGTCGCTGACCTTGCCAAGGGCGCCTTCTGCGGTTTGCGCCAGTGAGATGCCGTCGTTGGCATTGCGTACGGCGACATCCATGCCGCGTGCCTGGGCGTCCATGCGAACGCCGATGCCCAGGCCTGCTGCGTCGTCTTTTGCTGAATTGATGCGAAGGCCGCTTGAAAGTCGCTCGATCGAGGTGCGCAGCGCGCCTTGCGAGGCGCTGGCATTGCGCTGAGCGGTCAGTGACAGGACGTTGGTGTTGATGACATTAGCCATGATGGAGGCTCCTAAAAGTATTTTCCGGACCGTGTTGCTTTGTTTATTGATTTGCCCGCTTTCCTGCGGACACTCACGGAATGAATCCCGTTATGTGGTTATCGGACCGCAGTCCGGCGACTTGAGAAACCTTTTGATCGTGGTGAACGACCATTCATCGCGTTTTGTCGGAAAACCCTTACGGCTTGTCGGATCCTTGCCAACGCGCCGTAGAGCGCAGCCCCGATATTCGAGACTTCGCTGTGGGCGGACACTTCAATCCGTCACAACGCAGACACAACACGGATCCCAAACATGGAAAATCAAATCGACAACCGCTGGATGACCGAGATTCGCGAAGTCAATCTCAGCTACCTGATGCTCGCGCAGGGTCTGGTCCGTGCCGACAAGGCCCAGGCGGTGTTCTGCCTCGGCGTGTCTGAAGCGGTTGCCGACATCCTGGCTGATCTGAGCCCGGCGCAACTGATCAAGATTGCCTCGGGCAACATGATGATGTGCCGTTTCCGTTTCGACGACGAGATGGTCTGGTCGCTGCTCTCTGAGCACGGCAAGCGCAGCTCGCAGGGCCTGGACGGCAACGCCTCGCGTCTGCATGCCAGCATCGTGATGGCCGGCAATTTCGCAGAGGCCGTCTGAGATGGCCGCACGCAGCCTGCTCGACGAAAACCGCCAGATCAAGCGCGCCATCGAGCTGATCAATCTCGGCGCGCGCCTGCAGGTGCTCGAGTCCGAAACCGATCTGCCTTACGAGCGTTTGCTGCGGCTGTATAAAGAAGTGGCCGGACGCTCACCGTCGAAAGGGCAGCTGCCCTTTTCGACCGACTGGTTCATGACCTGGCAGCCTAATATCCACTCGTCGCTCTTTCTGAACATCTATGAGTATCTGCAGAAGGCGACGGACATCGAGTCGATCGATGCGATCTCCAAGGGATGGCGTCTGTATCGGGACGAGGTGAGTGTGCATGGCGTCGAGCCGCTGCTGTCGATCACGCGTGCCTGGCGTCTGGTGCGCTTTGTCGATTCGGGCATGTTGTGTCTGACCCGCTGCAAGAAATGCGGCGGCCGATTCGTCACCCATACCTTCGAGCTCGACAAGCAGTTCACCTGCGGTTTGTGCGAGCCGCCGGCCCGTGCGGGCAAGGCTTTGCGAGGCGGTTCGATTCACTGAACGACCGACGGCGCTGCGATGCTGCAGCGCCCGACGAAAGGCCGGCTGTGCTGCTCAAGTCGAATCGGGCAGCGCCGAAAAATGAATATGAGCGCCAAAGCGCGTCGGCCATAAGGGTTCTTGCCAGATGTTTGTGATCATCGGTTATGTCGTAGTGCTGGTAGCCGTCTTCGGCGGCTATTGGCTCGCAGGGGGCAAGTTCCCGGTGATCATCAAGGCCGCTCCAATCGAGCTGGCGATCATCGGCGGCTCAGCCATCGGTGCCTT
>CAIVAS010000224.1 GCA_903903975.1 uncultured Burkholderiales bacterium | reverse complement strand
TGGGGCTGATGGCTTCCATGTGTTCGGATGACCTTCTGTCGGCGGGGTGTCGGGGTTCAGACCGGCAGGCTCTGGTGTCAGGCCCGCAGGACCTGGCCGTCGCGAACGACGAGGCAGGCTTTGACAATGTCGTCTTCGAGATCGATCTTGAGCTTGCCGTCGGCATCGATCACGAGCTTGAGGAAGTCGATCACGTTGCGGGCATAGAGCGCCGAGGCGTCGGCGGCGACCATTGAGGGCAGATTGGTCTCGCCGATGATGTGCACGCCGTGTTTGGTGACCGTGCGCCCGGGCTCGGACAAGGGGCAGTTGCCGCCCTGCTCGACCGCCATGTCGACGATGACCGAACCGGCCTTCATCGATTTGACCATCTCTTCGGTGACCAGCACCGGCGCCTTGCGGCCCGGGATGAGTGCGGTGGTGATGACGATGTCGGCCTGCTTGATGCGCTCGGCGACTGCCGCCGCCTGGCGCTTCATCCAGCTCTCGGGCATCGGCCGCGCATAGCCGCCCGCACCCTTGGCGATCTCGCGTTCTTCGTCGGTTTCGTAGGCCACATCGATGAACTTGGCGCCGAGCGACTCAACCTGCTCCTTGACCGGCGGGCGCACGTCTGAGGCTTCGATGACCGCGCCAAGACGCTTGGCGGTGGCGATCGCCTGAAGTCCGGCGACGCCGACGCCAAGGATGACAACGCGCGCGGCCTTGACCGTGCCGGCAGCGGTCATGAGCATCGGCATGAAGCGCTGATAGGCATTGGATGCCACCATCACCGCCTTGTAGCCGGCGATATTGGCCTGCGACGACAGCACATCCATGCTCTGGGCGCGGGTCGTGCGCGGTGCGGCTTCGAGGGCGAAGGCGGTCGTGCCGGCACTCGCCAGCTGTTCAAGACCGGCCCGATCAAAGGGATCGAGCATCGCGACCACCGCGGTGCCCGGCGGCATCAGGGCGAGTTCGTCGGGAGAGGGGCGCCGCACCTTCAGAACCATGTCGGCTTTGAAGGCGGCGGCGGCATCGGCAAGGATGGCGCCTGCAGCCTCATAGGCCGCATCGGTCACGCTCGCACCCGTCCCGGCGCCAGCCTGCACGATGACTTCGTGTTTGGCCGCGACCAGTTTCTTCACCGTTTCAGGGGTGGCGGCGACCCGCGACTCCCCGGCGCGCGTCTCGGTCGGCACTCCGATTTTCATTCTGAATTCTCCAGGCAATCCCAAAAGGATAACCTGTAGCGCGGCTTTTTGCCCGCGCAGGGCTTGCGGCGCGGGCTGAGGGGCCTCGGTTACACTCGACAAATGGACACCTGGAAGCCCAGCACGACGGTCGCTGCGGTCATCGAACGCGATGGCCTGCTGCTCATGATCGAGGAACACACCGCGCTCGGTCTGCGCCTGAATCAGCCGGCCGGGCATCTCGATCCCGGCGAGACGCTGCAGCAGGCGGCGGTGCGTGAAACGCTCGAAGAAACTGCCTGGACGGTTGAGGCGATTGCCTTGCAGGGCGTTCACATGGCGCGTTATGTGAACGCGGCGGCCGGTGTCGATGTGACCTACCTGCGACATACCTTCTTGTGCCGGCCGATCTCGCATGATCTGACCCGGGCGCTTGATGAGGGCATCGTGCGGGCTTTCTGGATGTCGCCGGCCGAGATTCTCGCCTGTCCGCAGCATCACCGCAGTCCGCTGGTCGAGCGGGCCGTGCTCGATTTTCTGGCCAATCGCCGCGCCGATCTCGACATTGTCTGGACACACGACAGCGCGCTCGATCGCACGCCTGCGGGGCCTGCGGCATCGGGCTCATGAGCGCGTCGCGGGTGGTTGTCGGCTTGTCGGGTGGAGTCGATTCCGCTGTTTCTGCCTGGCTGCTCAAAGAACAGGGCCACGAGGTCATTGGCCTGTTCATGAAAAACTGGGAGGACGACGACGACAGCGAATACTGCTCGAGTCGCCAGGACTGGATCGATGCCGCGAGTGTGGCCGATGTACTGGGGATCGAGCTGGAAGCGGTCAATTTTGCAGCCGAATACCGCGAGCGGGTCTTCGCCGAGTTTCTGCGTGAATATGCGGTGGGCCGTACGCCCAACCCCGACGTGCTGTGCAATGCCGAGATCAAGTTCAAGGCCTTTCTCGACCATGCGATGCGGTTGGGCGCCGATTGCATCGGTACTGGCCACTATGCCCGGGTGCGGGCGGTGCCCGACGAGTCGATGCCTGACGGCGTGCGTCATGAACTGCTGCGCGGCCTCGATGCCACCAAGGACCAGAGCTATTTCCTGCATCGCCTGACGCAGGCCCAACTGGCGCGCACAGTGTTTCCGGTGGGCGAGCTGCCCAAGCGCGAAGTGCGCCAGATTGCCGAGCGCATTGGTCTGCCCAATCATGCGAAAAAGGATTCGACCGGCATCTGCTTCATCGGTGAGCGTCCCTTCAGGGCCTTTCTCAACCGCTACCTGCCAACCGCGCCCGGACCGATCCTCGACGATGAAGGGCGCCTGCTCGGTGAGCATGTCGGGCTGGCCTTCTACACCATCGGTCAACGCAAGGGCGTGGGCATCGGCGGGCAAAAGTCAGGCAGCGGCGAGGCCTGGTATGTCGCCCGCAAGGACATGGAGGCCAATGCGCTCTACGCGGTGCAGGGTCATGACCATCCCTGGCTGAGCGCTGACTGGCTGCAGGCGGACGATGTCCACTGGATTGCCGGTGCGCCGCCCGCGCAGGCCAGGCAGGGCGCCAAGACGCGCTATCGGCAAGCCGATGCGACGTGTCGCGTGCTGCCCGTGCCTGAGCGCTCGGGGGGCGTTGCGCTCGCCTTTGATCAGCCGCAGTGGGCCGTGACGCCGGGGCAGTCGGCGGTGCTTTATCACGATGAAGTCTGCCTTGGCGGTGGGGTGATCGCCTCGGCGCAGGCGCTGCCGGCGTCGATCGGGCCATAGGGGTCATCGGGCCGATCAGGGCGACCATAGGGGTCACAATTGGCCGTCGGCTTGCAATCATTGCCGCGCTAGACTCCGGGTCGCCCTGCGGGGCCTGCTGGCCAATTTCCTTGCGCCATTCAGAACAGGAGCCGAGTCGATGACCTCTCTCATCAGATTCCTGACCCTCGCGGGTTTTGCGACCGCCACGCCTTTGCTCGCCTGGGCGGCGCGTGCTGGCGAGATCGGTTGGTGGTGGAGCCTGCTCTCAGGGTTGCTCGCCGCGCTCGGTGCCTACGACCTGCTGCAGACGCGCCATGCGATTCTGCGCAACTACCCTGTCTTCGGGCATCTGCGCTTCATGTTCGAGGCGATCCGCCCCGAGATCCGCCAGTACCTGATCGAGTCTGACAGCGATGCGGTGCCATTCTCACGCCTGCAGCGGGCACTGGTGTATCAACGAGCCAAACAGGATATCGACAAGCGCCCCTTCGGCACGCAGCTCGACACCTATGCCAGTGGTTTTGAATGGATGAACCATGCGATGGTCCCTGCGCCGCTGCAGTCGCATGATTTTCGCGTGAAGGTCGGCGGCCCCCAGTGCGCCCGGCCGTATGACGCCTCGATCTTCAATATTTCGGCGATGAGCTTCGGTTCGCTGTCGGCCAATGCTATCCGTGCGCTCAACCGGGGTGCCAAACGAGGCGGGTTTGCGCATGACACCGGCGAGGGCTCGATCTCGGCCTATCACCGTGAGTTTGGCGGCGATCTGATCTGGGAGATCGGGTCGGGCTACTTCGGTGCCCGCGATGAATCGGGTCGTTTCGATCGTGCGCGCTTTGTCGAGAACGCCTGCGATGATCAGGTGAAGATGATCGAGGTCAAGCTGTCACAGGGCGCCAAGCCCGGCCATGGCGGCGTGCTGCCGGGGCCGAAGGTCACGCCCGAGATCGCGGCCGCGCGCGGCGTGCCGCCCTGGGTCGACTGCGTCTCGCCGGCCTCTCATTCCGCCTTCTCGACACCGATCGGGCTGCTTGAATTCATCGCCGAACTGCGGCAGCTGTCAGGCGGCAAGCCCACCGGTTTCAAGTTTGCGCTCGGCCACCCCTGGGAGTGGTTTGCGATCGCCAAGGCGATGCGCGAAACCGGTATCACGCCCGACTTCATCGTGATCGACGGTAAGGAGGGCGGCACCGGTGCGGCGCCCGCCGAATTCATCGACCGTGTCGGCATGCCGATGCGCGAAGGGCTGATGCTGGTCCATGACACGCTGGTCGGATTGAATCTGCGCTCTCAGATCAGGCTGGGTGCGGCCGGCAAGCTCACCAGCGCCTTTGACATTGCCCGAACCATGGCGATGGGTGCCGACTGGTGCAACAGCGCCCGCGGCTTCATGTTCGCGGTCGGGTGCATCCAGGCCATGAACTGTCATACCGGCAAATGCCCCACCGGCGTCACGACGCAGGATGCCGCCCGACAGCGCGCTCTGGTCGTGCCCGACAAGGCCGACCGGGTGTTCAATTTTCACGAAAACACCCTCAAGGCGCTGGCCGAACTGATTGCGGCCGCCGGCCTCACCCATCCGTCGCAACTGCATCTTGACCACATCATGCGTCGGATCACGCGTTCGGAAATCCAGCTGATGTCGACGATCTACCCGACGCTAAGAGGTGGCGAACTCCTGGAAGGGATCCCTGACAGGCCTGTCTACAAGGCTTTCTGGGAAAAGGCACGTCCGGACAGTTTCTCGCCTGTTTCGGTCCCCACACCTGCCCAGCACTTTTTTTGATGCGATGGCCGTGTGCGCGCCGGTGCCGGCGCGTCTGAAGCGGCTCAGGCTGCGGGCGGTGCGGTGTCGACGAAGGCGTGACGGGTCGACAGCTTCTCGCTGAGTGCGGCCAGATTGGGATGACGCGATCGCCAGTCGATCTGCGAAAAACGGAAGTCGAGATAGCCGAGGGCGCAACCGACCGCGATGTCGGCGAGCGTATAGCGGCCATCGCAGCAAAAAGGTCGATCAGCCAGGCCATTCGACATCGAGTCCAGCGCGGCATCGACCTTGCCCATCTGCCGGTCGATCCAGGCCTGGCTGCGTTGCGCGTCGCTGCGTTGTGAATGTTCGATGCGAACCAGAATGAGCGCATCGAGCAGACCGTCGGCAAGCGCCTCCCAGCAGCGCACCTCGACACGCGAGCGGCCGCTCGGCGGAATCAGGCGATGAATCGGTGTGACGGTATCGAGGTATTCGACGATGACGCGTGAATCGAAGACCGCGGCACCATCTTCGGTGACCAGGGTCGGCACCTTGCCCAGGGGATTGGACTCGCCGATGGCGCTTGTGGCCGACCACACATCCTCGCGCACGAACTCGTAGTCGATCTTCTTGTCGGCCAGCACGATGCGCACTTTTCGCACAAAAGGACTGCCATCTGAGCCGATCAGCTTCATCATCTCGGTTTGCTTGAGGGGGTAAAGGAGGCCCAATATATCGCAAAGCCCGCTGCCGATCGCCGGGCGCCGGGGTGCTAGCATCGGACCCATCATGAGTGATACCCCTATCCATTCTTTCGATCCGGGCTTCTTCGAGCTCGATGCCCTGTCGTCCCTCGACGGCCGTTATGCCAGCAAGGTGGCCGCACTGCGACCCTTGCTGTCGGAAGCCGCCTTCCTTCGACACCGCGTCCTGGTCGAGATTGAATGGCTGATCGCGCTGTCCGATCTCGGGCTGCCCGAACTGCCTGCGTTTTCAAAGCCTGCACGGGCGCGGCTCAGGGATGTGGCAGCTGGTTTTACGCTGCCGGACGCCGCGCGGGTCAAGGCCATTGAGGCGGTGACCAATCATGACGTCAAGGCGGTCGAATATTTCCTGAAGGAGCGCGTCAAGGGGGACCCCGAGCTCGAGCCGGCGGCTGAATTCATTCATTTCGCCTGTACCTCCGAGGACATCAACAACACCTCGCACGCGCTGATGTACCGCGCTGCCCGTGACGCGGTCCTGCTGCCAGCCCTCGATGCGGTGATTGCAACGCTGCGCGCCATGGCCCATGCCAATGCCGATCTGCCCATGCTGTCGCGCACTCACGGCCAGTCGGCCACGCCGACCACGCTTGGCAAGGAGCTCGCCAATGTGGTGGTTCGACTGCGCACTGCGCGCGAGCGGATCGCAGCGGTCAAGCCGCGCGCAAAAATGAACGGCGCAGTCGGCAACTACAACGCGCACATGGCGGCGTATCCCGAGATCGACTGGGAGGCGTTTGCCCAGGGCGTGGTCGAAGGCCCCCTGGGTCTGAGCTTCAATCCCTGGACGATCCAGATCGAACCTCACGACTGGATGGCCGAGCTATTCGATGCGCTCGCACGCGCCAACACCATCATGCTCGACCTCGATCGCGACATCTGGGCGTATGTCTCGCTCGGTTATTTCCGTCAGCGTCTGAAGGCCGGCGAGATCGGCTCATCGACCATGCCGCACAAGGTCAACCCGATCGACTTCGAAAACTCCGAAGGCAATCTCGGGATTGCCAATGCGCTGCTGCGTCACTTGTCCGACAAGCTGCCGGTCTCACGCCTGCAGCGCGACCTGACCGACTCGACCGCGCTGCGTAATGTCGGCGTGGCCTTCGGTCACACGCTGCTGGCCTGGGATGCCTGTCTACGGGGTCTGGGCAAACTCGAAGTCGATGCACCGCGCCTGGCCGCCGATCTCGACGCGTGCTGGGAAGTGCTCGCCGAGCCTGTCCAGACCGTCATGCGCCGCTATGGCGTGCCCAATCCCTATGAGCAGCTCAAGGAGTTGACCCGCGGCAAAGGCATCAACGCCGAGGCGCTTGCTGCCTTCGTCGATCAGTTGCCGATTCCGCCGGAGGCCAAGGCGAGGCTGCGGGCGTTGACGCCGGCGACTTACATTGGCAAGGCGGCCGACCTCGCCCGTCGGGTTTGAGCATCGGGCGTTCGGGGTGGGTAGTGCCAGACTGTGTCCGGACTGCTAAGATCCGGCCAGTTTTCCCCTCCCCCAGACCCCGTCATTCAACCGGAGTTGCCATGAAGTCACTGTTTGCCGCTGTTGCCGTTGCTGCAGCCCTGCTGCCCCTGAGTTCGCAGGCTCAATTTGCCAAGCCTGAAGACGCGATCAAGTATCGTCAGTCGGCCTACACCGTGCTTGGTGCCCATTTCGGCCGCCTCGGCGCGATGGTCAATGGTCGGATTCCCTTCGACGCCAAGGTCGCGTCCTACAACGCGTCACTGGTGTCAACGCTGGCGCATCTGCCGGGAACCGCATTCGGACCCGGTACCGACACCGGTCTGAATACCCGTGCGAAAGCCGAGATCTGGAAGGACCCGGCCAAGTTCCAGGCGGCCTACGACAAGATGGTCGATGCGACCGGCAAGCTGCCTGCCGCCTCGGGTGATCTGGCGACGCTCAAGACCGCCTTCGGTGCGGCTGCCGCGACCTGCAAGGGCTGCCACGACGATTTCCGTCGCGAGTAAGTCAATCGCCAGACCCGACTGCGGCCGATATGCCGCAGTCGGGTGAGTTGTCGGTCTGCGCACTGACAGCGTGCCACTACAGCGTGATGATCCAGGCCACCAGCGCCGCGCACGCCGTGGCAATGGCCAGTGCCCGCAGCCGCATCGTCAGATTGTCGGGTGAGTTCGGGTAGGGGCTCGGCAGCAAGGCATCGCCGGTGAGCATCGGGCTGATCAGGTCCTGCTTGAGCCGCAGCCGGTAGTACATGATCGCTGCAACGTGCACCACGACGAGCGCGATCAGAATGGTTTCATTGCGACGATGCCAGGTGGTCAGCAGGCTGGAGAGCGCGCTGCTGACGTGGCGTGAGAGCGGCCCCTCGAAGGCAATGTCGTCATTGGTGAACAGGCCCGAGCTCGCCTGAAAGAGCAAGGCGGCGAGCATGCCCAGCACCGACAGCGCCCCGAGTGGATTGTGACCCGGGCCATGGGACGCGCCACGCAGGTAGGCCATGATCGATCCCGGGCCGCGCACGAACGCGGTAAAGCGTGAATAGCCGCCGCCGGCAAAACCCCAGATCAGGCGAAAGAGCAGCAGCGCGAGCACCGCGTAGCCCAGTCGCCCATGCCAGTCCATATTGCCCATCTTGACGCTGACGAAGGATCCGATGACCAGAGCGGCCAGCGTCCAGTGGAAAAGCCGGGTGGGCAGATCCCAGACGCGAATTTTGAATGCGGTATCGGACACGGTGGCGGCGGTTTGTCAGCAGGCGCTTGGCAGAGCCCATCACTCGAAGAGGTCGGCAGCCTCGGGATGGCGTTGCTTCCAGACCCGCACATAGGAGCACAGCGGATCGATGCGCCAACCTGATGCGCGCGCATGATCGACCGCGGTCTGCACCAGCGCTGCCGCAATGCCACGACCCTCGAGTTCACGCGGCACGCCGGTGTGGTGGATGCGCATGATCTGGCCATCGAGCCGGTAATCGAGTTCGGCCCGCACACCATCGACATGCGTCTCGAAACAATTCCGGGCCGGATCGTGCTGAATGGTGAGGGCGGTCATGGTGAGTCGGCGTGTGAGAGGTGAGTGGTCGGTGGCCGTCGCGCGATGTCTGCAGGCTGTCAGGGCAGCTCGACTTCAGCGCCTTCCTTTTTCTTGACCGGTTTGATCAGGTCCTCGCGCTTGACCCCCAGCCACATCGCGATCGCGGCCGCCACGAACACCGACGAGTAGATGCCGAAGCAGATGCCGATGGCCAGCGCGAGCGCGAAGTAGTGCAGCGTCGGGCCACCGAAAAACAGCATCGCCAGCACCATCATCAGTGTGCAGCCGTGGGTGATCATCGTGCGCGAGATTGTGCTGGTGATGGCATGGTCGATCACCTGCACCGTCGTCATCTTGCGGAACTTGCGAAACGACTCGCGGATCCGGTCGAAGATCACCACCGATTCGTTGACCGAGTAGCCCAGCACCGCCAGCACCGCCGCCAGCACCGAGAGTGAAAACTCCCACTGAAAGGCCGCGAAAAAGCCGAGGATGATGATCACGTCGTGCAGGTTGGCGATGATGGCCGCGACCGAGAATTTCCACTCGAAGCGAAACGCCAGATAGATCATGATGCCGGCGATCACGAAGAGCAGTGCCAGGCCGCCGTCGGTGGCAAGTTCCTTGCCGACCTGCGGCCCGACGAACTCGACGCGGCGCAGTTCGGCGGCCGGGTCGACCGCCTTGAGTGCAGCCATGACTTTTTCGCTCTGCTGGGCCGAGGTGACGCCCGACTGCGGCGCCAGACGGATCATCACGTCGCGGGCGGTGCCGAAGTTCTGGACCTGCACTTCGGGCAGGCCGAGGCCACCGACGGTCTCGCGGATTTTCTGGATGTCGGCTGCCTGGGGATAGGCGGCCTCCATCACCGTGCCGCCGGTGAACTCGATCGAGAAATGCAGGCCGCGAACCGCCAGAAAACCGACCGCGGCCAGAAAGAGCAACAGCGAGATGACGTTGAGCACCAGGGCATGGCGCATGAACGGGATGTCGCGGCTGATACGGAAAAACTCCATCGCTTCAGACTCCCGTGGGTTTCCAGACCTGACCGATCGAGAGGCCCGTCAGTTTCTTCTTGCCGCCGTACCAGAGGTTGACCAGGCCGCGCGACACCACCACCGCCGAGAACATCGAGGTCAGGATGCCCAGGCAATGCACCACCGCAAAGCCGCGCACCGCGCCCGAGCCGAAGGTGAGCAGCGCCACGCCGGCGATCAGGGTGGTGATGTTCGAGTCGAGAATCGTGCCCCAGGCTCGTTCATAGCCGGTTGAAATCGCCGCCTGAGGCGACACGCCGTTGCGCAGCTCTTCACGGATGCGTTCGTTGATCAGCACATTGGCGTCAATCGCCATGCCAAGCGTCAGTGCAATCGCCGCAATGCCAGGCAGTGTGAGGGTGGCCTGCAGCAACGACAGCAGCGCGATCAGCAGCATCAGGTTGACCGCCAGCGCGAGGGTCGAAAAAACACCCATCAGCAGGTAGTAGGCAATCATGAAGCCTGCGATCGCAATGAAGCCGTAGAGGGTCGAGGTAAAGCCCTGGCGGATGTTGTCGGCGCCAAGGCTCGGGCCGATGGTGCGCTCCTCGATGATCTCCATCGGCGCGGCCAGGGCGCCAGCGCGCAGCAGCAGCGCGAGATCGCCCGAGGCCTGCGGTGACTCCATGCCGGTGATCTGAAAGCGTGACCCGAGCTCCGACTGGATGGTCGCCACCGTCAGCACCTCGCCGCGTCCGCGCTCGAAGAGCACCACGGCCATCGGCTTCTTGATGTTTTCACGCGAGACTTCGCGCAGCACACGGCCAGCGGCATCATTGAGGTTGATCGCGACCGCAGCACGCTGGTTTTCATCGAAGGTGGCGGCTGCGCTGGTGAGCTGTTCACCGGTGAAGATCGCCTGCTTTTTCAGCACCACCGGCGTGCCCCGCCCTTGGCGAAAGATCTCGGCGCCAAAGGGCACCGGACCCTGGCCGGTGACCGCGGCCTGGGCTTCCTGGCTGATGTCGACCAGTCGGGCTTCGAGCGTGGCGGTGCGGCCCAGGATGTCTTTGGCGCGCGCGGTGTCCTGCACGCCCGGCAATTGCACGACGATGCGATCGGCGCCCTGCTGCGCGATCACCGGCTCGGACACGCCGAGTTCGTTGATCCGGTTGTGCAGGGTGGTGATGTTCTGCTTGACCGAATTGTCGAGCAGCGTGCGCTCGGCCTGCGGCGAGAGGGTGATGCTCAGTTTGCGGTCGCCGCTCTCGGCCGGCGCCTCGACGATCTGCAGATCGGGATTGGCATCGCGCATCAGCTCGCGAGCACGGGTCATGACCGGCTCTTCGCGAAACCGGATCTCGATCGCGTCGCCATTGCGGGCGATGCCGCCATGGCGGACGTTCTTTTCGCGAAGCAGACTGCGCAGTTCGCCGGCGGTGGCGTCGATGCGCTTGGTGAGCGCAGCCTTCATGTCGACCTGCAGCAGGAAATGCACGCCGCCGCGCAGATCGAGGCCGAGATACATCGGCAGGGCATGCAGGCTGGTCAGCCACTGCGGCGAGGCCGACAGCAGATTGAGTGCGACCACATAGGTGGGATCAGCGGGATCGGGGTTGAGCGTGCGCAGCACCACGTCCTTGGCCTTGAGCTGCGTGTCGGTGTCTGACAGCCTGACCTTGATCGAGTTGCTGTCGAGCGCAATGCCCTGATGCTTGATGGCGGCCGCGGTGAGCGCCTGCTCGATGCGACCGAGCAGCGCCGTGTCGACCTTGACTGTGGCCTTGGCGCTCGAGACCTGGACTGCCGGCGATTCGCCGAAGAAGTTGGGCAGTGTGTAAAGCAGGCCAAAGGCCACCGCCAGCGCGATGACGATGTATTTCCAGACCGGGAATCGGTTCACGCTGGCTCAGTCCTTAGATGGCTTTGATCGAGCCCTTGGGCAGCAGGGTCTGGATCGCCGATTTCTGGAGATTCATCTCGATGCCCTCTTCGCCGCGGCGCGCCACCTCGATGGTCACATAGCTGTCGCCGACCTTGGTGATCTTGCCGACGATGCCGCCGGCGGTGATCACTTCGTCGCCCTTGCCGAGCGCGTCGATCATCTGCTTCTGATCTTTGGCGCGCTTCATCTGCGGGCGGATCATCAGGAAATAGAGCACCGCGAACATCAGGATGATCGGCAGGAATCCGAGCAGCTGCTGCTGGGTGTCGCCGGCGGCGGCCTGCGCATAGGCGTTTGAAATAAACACGGTCTAGATCCTTGTTTTGTTGCGACTTTTGAAGGCCGCGAGTATATCAGCCGGTGCCGCGGGCCCGGTCGGCGTGAAAGGCGGTCCGAAAGGCCTCGAATTGGCCGGCCCCGATCGCCTCGCGCATATCGGCCATCAGCTCGAGGTAATAGTGCAGATTGTGCAGGGTCGACAGATGGGCGCCGAGGATCTCGTCGACCCGGTTCAGATGGTGGATATAGGCCCGCGAGAAATGCCGGCAGGTATGGCAGGCACAGCGCTCATCGAGCGGGCGCGGATCGTCTCGATGCCTGGCATTGCGGATCTTGATGTCGCCAAAGCGCGTAAAAAGCCAGCCGTTGCGGGCATTGCGGGTCGGCATCACGCAATCGAACATGTCGACGCCCATGCCGACCGCCGCCACCAGATCCTCGGGCGTGCCCACACCCATCAGATAGCGCGGTGCGTGTGCCGGCAGGCGCGGCGCGACATGGTCGAGCACCCGCATCATGTCTTCCTTGGGCTCGCCGACCGACAGGCCACCGATGGCATAGCCGTGAAAGCCGACGTCCAGCAGCCCGGCCAGCGACTCATCGCGCAGATCCTCGAACATGCCGCCCTGCACGATGCCAAAGAGCGCATTCGGGTTTTGCTGGGCATCGAAGGCGTCGCGCGAGCGCCGGGCCCAGCGCAGCGACAGGCGCATCGAGCTGGCCGCCTCGTCGATGGTGGCGATGCGCCCGTCGATTTCATAAGGCGTGCATTCATCAAAGACCATGGCGATGTCGGAATTGAGCGAGCGCTGGATGCGCATCGACTCCTCGGGCGTGAGCATGAGTTTGGCGCCGTCGATCGGCGAGGCAAAGCGCACGCCCTCCTCGGTGATCTTGCGCATCTTGCCCAGGCTCCAGACCTGAAAGCCGCCGGAGTCGGTCAGGATGGGCTGGTGCCAGCCGTTGAAATCATGCAGGCCACCGAAACGGTCGAAGACCGCCGTGCCCGGGCGCAGCCACAGGTGAAAGGTATTGCCGAGGATGATCTTGGCGCCGATTTCTTCGAGATTTCGCGGGGCCATGGTCTTGACCGCACCATAGGTGCCGACCGGCATGAAAATTGGGGTGGGCACCTCGCCATGATTGAGCGTGATGCGACCCAGCCGCGCGCGGCCGTCGGTGGCCAGCAGATCGAATGAAAGGCCGTTCATTTCGCGCGCTCAAGCAGCATCGCGTCGCCGTAGCTGAAAAAGCGGTAGCGCTGTGCGACCGCATGGGCATAGGCCGCCCTGATCGCATCGAGGCCGGCAAAGGCTGCGACCAGCATCATCAGGGTCGATCCGGGCAGATGAAAATTGGTGATCAGGGCATCGACTGCTTTGAATCGATAGCCGGGGCGAATGAAGAGCGCGGTCTCGCTGCTGCCCGCGGTCAGTATGCCGCTGTCGGAGGTCGCCGCTTCGAGTGTGCGCAGCGAGGTGGTGCCGACCGCCACCACCCGCCCGCCGCGGGCGCGCGTGGCGGCGATGGCATCGACGGTCTCGACCGGTACCTGATAGCGCTCGGCATGCATCACATGCTGGGCAGGATCGTCGTGGCGCATCGGCTGGAAGGTGCCCGCGCCCACATGCAGGGTGACGAAGGCCCGTCCGATGCCCGACTCGGCCAGCCGGACCAGCAGCGTCTCATCGAAATGCAGGCCGGCGGTGGGTGCGGCCACGGCGCCGGGATGGCGGGCATAGACCGTCTGATAGCGCTCATCGTCCTGCGCATCGGGCACATGCCGGATGTAGGGCGGCAGGGGCAGGGCGCCGGCGCGATCGAGGAGTGCCAGCACCGGCATATCGAAGCGCAGGCCGAAAAAGGCGCCGTCGCGAGAGGTGACCGTCGCGGTGGCGCCGTCGAAGTGGAGCATCGAGCCGGGCGCCGGCGGATGGCTCGAGCGGATCATGGCAATGGCCTCGCACTCGGTGTCGATACGCTCGACGAGCAGCTCGATTTTTCCGCCGCTGTGCTTGTGGCCATGCAGGCGCGCTTTGATGACCCGGGTGTCATTCATGATCAGCAGATCGCCGGGCAGCAGACGCCTGGTTAGGTCGCTGATGCGAAGGTCTGTCAGGCGAAGGTCGGTCAGCGGCAGCGCAGCGCCCGGTTCGACATGCAGCAGGCGTGATGCACCGCGCTCGGCGGGCGGATGCTGGGCAATCAGCTCGTCGGGCAGCGGATACTCGAAGTCGGCACGGGTGAGCGTGGCGGCGGGCGATGTCGAGGCAGCGGGGGCCTCGGGGGAGTCGTGCATCGGGGGCGGAAAGGGGCGGAAAAGGGGGCGGTGCAATGACCGCGCTGGGGCGGATCATACCGGGCGGCGTGCAGGGTCACGCGCCGCGCGGGCGCTGAGTCGGTGCTTGCTCAATGGGCGCTGCAATCAGCGTTGCAATGATCGTTGCACTGATCCCTGCAACGAGCGTGTCAATGCGTCGATCGGCGCTCGTTGGCCGCATCGTCCGCCTCATGTAAGCTCAACTGATGATTGCTTCAAGACTGTCCCGCCGATTTGCCCGCGCCATGCTGCTGTGGCTGGGGCTCTATCTGGTCGCCGGGATTGCTTCGCCGCTCATTGCACCGCAGTCGATCGAGCAGGTGTGTTCGGCCTCCGGATCGATGCGCTTGGTCATGCTCGATGACGATGGTCAGGAAGCCGTCACCGCTGCCTCGCTCGATTGCCCCTTATGCGCATCTTTCGGTGCGCCACCGCCGTCATTTCTGCCACCCGCCAGACTGCCGGTGCAGGGCGTGTCTGCCTCGAATTCACCGAGTTCTCTTCCCAGGGCTGCGCCGTCGGCCAGCCTGCCGCCCGCCCGGGCACCTCCCCCGATCGCCTGACGACTCGAATGCTTCGCGTCTGACGGGTGGCTGATTGCCGCCCGCGACGACGCGAGTCCCTGCTGTTCGTTATCGATTTCGGGCTCATCTTGAAAGTCATCAGATCCGCAGCCGGTCCGGCTGTCAATCATGCTTTGCGCGCGCCGGCTGGCCTCATTAGTTCTATTCGTCCTGCTGGTCCTGTTCTTCCGATTGGTCCCATGTCCCTGGCGGCCCTTGCGGCGCTTTGGTTCACCTCGCCGGTCATGGGTCAATCTGCCGAAGGGTCGTCTGCGCAGGAACGCGATCGCGCTCGAATCGCGCCGGCAGCCGACGACAGCGCCGGGCGTCTGCCGTCGGTCGTGGTCATCTCGACCACCCAGCCGACCTCCCTGCCGACCCAGATCCCGACCACGATGGAAGGCATCGATCGCCTGCAGATCGAACAGACGATCAATGCGACCGACAGCGAAGACGCACTCAAATACTTTCCGAGCCTGCTGGTGCGCAAACGCTATGTCGGCGACTACAACCACGCGATTCTCTCGAGCCGGGCCTCGGGCACCGGCAACAGTGCCCGGTCGATGGTCTTTGGCGACGGCATCCTGCTGTCGAACTATCTTGGCAATGGTGTGGGTGGCCTGAGCTATGTGCCGCGCTGGGGACTGGTCACGCCCGAGGAGATCGACCGGGTCGACGTCATGTACGGCCCGTTTTCGGCCGCCTATCCCGGCAACTCGATGGGCGCGGTAGTGGATTATGTGACCCGGATGCCGACCGCCTTCGAGGGCCATATCGCGGTCGGCTACGTGGTTCAACCCTTTAATCTTTACAGCACCCAGGCCACCTATCGGGGCTGGCAGACGAGTGCGTCGCTCGGCAGCCGTCAGGGCGAGTGGTCATGGTGGGTCAATGTCAATCGCACCGACAGCCAGGGTCAGCCGCTGACCTTCGCGACCCGGCTGCTGAGCGCCGGTGCGTCGTCTGCCGCAGGCACCGCGGTGACCGGCGCGGTGCTGGCGCTCAACAATGCGAATCAGCCCTGGTATGTCCTGGGCACCGGCACGCAGTACCACACGCTGCAGGATCACGCGAAGCTCAAGCTTGCCTACGACTTCTCGCCTGCGCTGCGTGCCACCTACACCCTGGGCATCTGGCAGAACGATGCCTCGGGCAATTCGCAGTCCTATCTGCGCAATGCCAGCGGCCAGACGGTCTACAGCGGCCCGATCAACATCAATGGCCTGGCCTTCACCGGCACGCAGGCATTGACTGGCGGTGATTTTCCGCTGACTCAGACCAATAGCGTCCATGCCATCCACGGACTGACGGTGCGCAGCAATACCCAGGGGCTGTGGGACTGGGAGGCCGCGGCCAGCCTTTACACCTACAACACCGACACCCTGCGCCAGAATGCCGCGAGCAATACCCTGCCCGGGGCGGCTGGCGGTGGCAGCGGCACGATCGCCAATGGCGCCGGCTCCGGCTGGAACACCCTTGCATTGCGGGGCACCTGGCGGCCCGAGGGCATCAGGGGCGAGCACATCGTCGATGTCGGTGTGCAGCAATATGCCTACCAGTTGCGCTATCTGACCAGCCAGACCAGCGGCAGCTGGACCGATGGCCCGGCCGGTGCCTCCGTCAGCAACGTGCAGGGCGATACCGTACTGCGAGCACTGTGGGCTCAGGACACCTGGGCCTTCGCACCGCGCTGGAAGACCGTGCTGGGCGCGCGCCTCGAAAACTGGCAGGCGTCCAACGGCTCGACCAGTTTTTCGGCGATCAGTTCCTTGAACTATCCGTCCCGCAACGAGCAGTTTGTCTCGCCCAAGGCCGCGGTCTCGAATCAGATCACCGAGGACACCCTGCTCAAAGGCTCGGTGGGCCGCGCAGTGCGTTTCCCGACACCGGCCGAACTCTATGGCGCCACCTCGACCACCAACTCGCTCTACATCAACGACCCCAATCTCGCACCTGAAAAGGCCTGGACCGGCGAGCTGACGCTCGAAAAGCTGATCGGCACCGGCACTGTGCGATTGACCTGGTTTGCCGAGCAGGTCACCGATGCGCTCTATTCGCAGACCGTCTATGACGCGGCTGCGAACAGGAACATCTCGCGCGTGCAGAACGTCGGGCGGATCGTCACCAACGGGCTCGAGCTGGTCTATGGCGGCACCGATATCGGCATCAGAGGCCTCGATCTGAATGGCAGCGTGACGTATGCCGACTCGGTGATCAAGGAGAACAACGGCTTCATGACCACCCCGGGCGATACCGTGGGCAAACGCCAGCCCAACATCCCGAGGTGGCGCGCAACCGTGCTGGGCAACTACCACGTCACCGAAGCCTTCAGCACCAGCCTCGGTGTGCGCTACAGCGGCCAGCAATACCGCACGCTGAACAATAGCGATGTCAACGGCTACACCTATCAGGGTGTCAGCCCCTTCGTGACCGCCGATGTCAGGGCCCTGTGGCGCATCAACAAGACCTTCACCGCGTCGATTGGCATCGACAACCTGAATAGCTATCAGTACTGGAATTTCCACCCCTATCCGCAACGAACCTATATGGCAACCCTGCGGGCCGACACGAAGTGACCTCCATGACATTTTTTAAAAAAGTTTCTTTTCCACGACGCACTCTGCCGCTCGCCGGTCTTCTTGGATTCGCGGTCGCGATGCCGGTCGGTGCCCATGTCACCCTCGAGCAGCCCCAGGCCGCGGCCGGTTCAAGCTACAAGGCGGTACTGAGGGTCGGCCATACCTGTGCCGGCGCAACATCGACCACTGCCATCACGGTGCGACTGCCGGCGGGCTTTGCCGGCGCCAAGCCGGTTCCCAAGGCAGGATGGATCACCACCGTGCAAAGGGCGGCACTCGCGCAGCCTTACGAGTCCCATGGCCGCCGGGTGACCGAGGATGTGATTACCGTGAGCTGGCAGGCGGCCAGCCCGGCGGCGGCGCTGTCGGGCGACTTTTACGACGAGTTCATCGTGCGCGGGCAGTTGTCCGAGTCACCGGGCATCCTGTGGTTCAAGGTGCTGCAGACCTGCGATGTCGGCGCCTCCGACTGGGCGCAGGTGCCGGCCTCGGGCAGCTCGGTCAAGGGCCTGCCGATGCCGGCGGCGCCTCTTGAAATCATGCCGGGGGGCCACGGCGGACATAATCACTGATCTCGCGAATCCGCCAGCCCCCAGGCCCACCCCATGACCCGACCCGCCGATCCGATCGTCCGACACTTCAGGCAGATCCTGATGTGGCCGCTTCAGCTGATGCCGATGGCCAGTGCCGACCAGCGCAATCCCGGACGGGTGCAGACGCCCTGGGAATATCTCGATCAGTGCGAAGGACCCAATCCCTGGCTCGAGCTGGTCGACGACTTCAACGTTGATCCAGACCAGTTCCAGGAGCGTCACTACCGCGAATTCGTAACCTTCCTGCCGCATGTCCAGCGCTTTCTCTATGGCCAGGCGCGTTCGATCGTCGCGAAGGTGGGGTTTGGCGAGTCACCGATCCGGGTCTTTCGCCGCAGCGATGTCAGCGCCTGCCGGATGCACTTTCCGGACGGGCAGGCAGTCGATTTCTCCCTGTCCCATATCGACCTCTACTTTTTTTTCGATATCGACATCGTCTTTCTGGTGGTTGAGATTTTTGCCGACGACCTGCCGCTGTCCCGGGTCCAGGACACGCTCTACCGCTTCGGGCGTGATTCACCGGCCGGCTGGAATGCCGACGGCACTCCGGTTGCCTGTATTCCTCGTGTTGAGTGGATCGGCACCGAGGGGCAGGTGCTGGTCTCGTCAGACATGGATGACCGGGCCGGTTATCTGGCCTTTGCCGGCGAACATCGCGCGCAGCGCATCGGCGCCCACTGGCAGTACCTGCTCGAGCCGATGGTCCACCATCACACCGGCAGACCGGGGCCGATCCGATATCGCCAGATCGAATATCACCGGATGCCCAAGCTGAGCTATCTGGCGCTGGACGATCCTTTCGTGCTAACTGACGACGACTTTTTCAGGCTGGCGATGGCGACCCGCCCCGATGACGGCTTGCCTTTGCCCTATTCGCCCGAGGTCATCCGGTCGGTCAAGGCCGACATGCTCTACGACCGCTTCTGGAATGCCGAACTTCGCGACCTGCGCGCCTCGACCCGGGTGGTCGGTAACGGCCATGCGATGTCAATGGTCGGTTCATGGCAGGACCCGTTTTTCCGGGATATGGACGCTGGAATGCGCGGTCAGTTCCGTCATCAGTACTTTCTGGTCGGCCTGATCGCCCACTTCCACAAGGCCTGTCTGCTGATGTTTTCGGACCGGTTGATCAACACTGTCTCGCTGCTCGATCTTGACGATCCCGAATCCGAGCGACGGTTTCGGGACACGATCCGTTCCACAAGGGAGGTCTTCCTGCGTTTCAACCATCGCTACTGGTTTCATGAGGTCTCGAATCAGTCGATGGCTCGGGATCTCTTCGAGATGTGGAGCCGGCATCTGCGCACCGACAGGCTCTTCGAGGAAGTGCGGGAAGAGGTGCTCGACATGGGCACTTACCTCGACAGCGACGACGCCAGGCGTCAGGGCGATACAGTGCTGCGCCTTACCGTGGTGACAATTTTCGGCCTGATCGGCACGATCGCGACCGGTTTTCTGGGAATGAACCTGATTGACGAGACTGACAACGAACTGATCGTCAAGATCAGGATATTTGCATCGGTTCTGCTGCCGACCGTGCTGGTCACGATCCTCACGATTCGCTATTCGAAAGCACTCTCCGAGATTCTTGACACGATTGCGGCCGAATCGGGTGAAGGCTGGCTATCGCGCCTTCGACGGGTGCGGCGAGTGGTCGCCGGGCGCCGCAGCGAACGTCGACAGATCGGCGGCGAGTAGCGGTGCAGCAGCAGGGCGTGCCTGTCCCTGTCATTTTGTCGTAACTTGTTGATTTTGTTAAATTCTCTACGCTTGTCTCTGATTTGTCACATTAAATCGATAACCTTCGGGCTCTCGTTTGGTCTCCGTCACCTAAAGGCTAAAAATGGCTCTTATTCGAAATTTGTTCGCCGCTGGCGCTTGTGTGCTTGCCAGTTCCGGCGTTTTCGCGCAGGACATCACCGGTGCCGGCGCCACCTTCCCGGCCCCGATCTACGCCAAATGGGCCGAAGCCTATAAAGGCGCAACTGGCGCGCAACTCAATTACCAGGCCATCGGATCGGGCGGCGGCATCAAGCAGATCACTGCCAAGACCGTCGATTTTGGCGCCTCCGACGATCCGATGTCGGGCGACGAACTGACCAAAAACGGTCTGACCCAGTTTCCGGCGGTCATCGGTGGTGTGGTGGTTGCTTTCAACGTTCCTGGTATTGCAGCGAATCAGCTAACGCTTGATGGTTCGGTCACCGCGGATATTTTCCGTGGCGCGATCAAATCCTGGGATGACCCGGCGATCGCCAAGCTCAATCCCGGTCTGAAGCTTCCCGCAACCGCGATCACCGTTGTTTATCGCTCCGACTCATCCGGAACGACCGCAGTCTTCACCGACTATCTGGTCGGCGTTTCTGCGCCGTTCAAGGCTTCACCGGGTGAAGGCAAGACCGTTAACTGGCCGGTCGGTATCGGCGGTCGGGGCAACGCCGGCGTTGCAGCCAACGTCACCAAGATCGCCGGTGCGATCGGCTATGTTGAATTTGCTTTCGCTAAGCAAAACAAGATCGCTTACGCTCAGCAGATCAACCGCGATGGCAAGCCGATTCAGGCTGACGACCAGACCTTCGCCGCCGCCGCCGAGAAGGCCGACTGGAATGCCGCGCCCGGCTTTGGCATCAGCCTGACCAACCAGGCCGGCGCCTCTTCCTGGCCGATTACAGCTGCTTCGTTCATCCTGATGCACAAAAATGCGGCGGACCCCAAGCGCTCCGCCGAAGTGCTCAAATTCTTCAAATGGGCCTATGCCAATGGCGGAAAGGCCGCTGTCGAGATGGACTACGTTCCTATTCCGTCGACAGTCACCAAGCAGATCGAGTCTTCCTGGAAAGAGATCAAGGACTCATCCGGCAAGGCCGTCCTCAACTGATCTCATCACCCGCTGCCCGCTCAGCCGGGCAGCGCTGTTGGTCACGTCAGACCATTCCCGCGTTCTGGTCTTTGAACCATGCGTGACTCGACACCACTGGAATCCTGCATGAGTAATCAGGCGACGACCGTTCACGGCCTTTCCGAATCGCGCGCGCCTCAGGCAGGCGCGCCCGCCAACACCGACGCCGTTACGCTGGCCAGGCGGGTCGCACGGTTTGCCTTCCAGGACCGCTGGTTTGAACGGATCACGGGAAGCTTTGCTGCGTTGGTGCTGCTGGCAATGTTTGGCATCATCGGTTCGCTGATTTATCAGTCGTTACCGGTCTTTCAGAAGTTCGGCTTCGGATTCATCGCCAGCGCAACCTGGAGCCCATCCGATGATGTGTTCGGCGCCGGCATCGCGGTGTTCGGAACGCTGGTCACCTCGGCCATTGCCATGCTGATTGCAGTGCCGATCAGTTTTGGCATTGCGCTCTTTCTGACCGAGACCTGTCCGCTCTGGTTGCGCCGACCACTTGGCACGGCAATCGAATTGCTTGCCGGGGTGCCGTCAATTATTTACGGTATCTGGGGTCTGTTCGTGCTGGCGCCTCTGCTTCAGCAATATGTGCAACCGCTGCTGATCAAGACCGGTCTGCCGCTGTTTGCCGGACCGCCATTGGGGGTGGGCATTTTCACTGCCGGTGTAGTGCTGGCACTGATGGTCATCCCATTTACCGCGTCAGTGATGCGCGATGTCTTCGACACCGTGCCGCCAGTTCTCAAGGAATCTGCCTACGGCATCGGATGTACCACCTGGGAGGTGGTCAGCAATATCGTGCTGCCTTATACCCGGGTCGGTGTGATCGGCGGCGTGATGTTAGGGCTGGGCAGGGCGCTCGGTGAAACCATGGCGGTGACCTTCGTCATCGGTAATGCGAATCGGCTGTCGGCGAGCCTGTTTGCCCCAGGCAACTCGATCGCGTCGACGCTTGCAAATGAATTCGCCGAAGCCGATCCGGTGCTGCACGTTCCAGCACTGTTCGCGTTGGGCCTGATCCTTTTTGTGATCACCTTCATCGTGCTCGCACTGTCTAAATGGCTGGTGGCTCGCGCGAGCACCCGGGCCGGGGTTTGAGGAGCAACAGATGAGCGATCTCACGATCAACGCGGCGGGAGCCGGAATTTACCGACGCCGCCAGCTGGCGAATATCCTGGGCCTGACTTTCAGCGCGGTGTCGGTGCTGATCGGTCTGGTGGGTCTGCTCTGGATCCTCTGGACGTTGGCCTCAAACGGTCTGGCCGCACTGACACCGGACTTTTTCTTCAAGAACACGCCCGCGCCGGGTTCGGGCGATGGCGGCATGGCCAATGCAATCGTCGGTAGTCTGTTGATTGTCGGTTTTGCCACCCTGATCTCGACGCCAATCGGCATCCTGGCTGGCGTTTACCTGGCCGAGTTCGGCAAGCAGAGCCGCTTCGGTATTGCCACGCGGTTTTTCGTCGACATCATGCTGTCGGCGCCGTCAATCGTCGTGGGCTTGTTCGTGTTTGCGTTCGCGGTCGCAACGGTCAAGCATTTCTCTGGCTGGGCAGGCTCTCTGGCGTTGTCACTGATCGCCATCCCCGTCGTCGTGCGAACCACCGAAAACATGCTCAACCTCGTGCCGGGCAGTCTGCGCGAGGCGGCTTTTGCGCTGGGAACGCCTCGCTGGAAGGTCAGTCTTGCGGTGACATTGCGGGCAGTCCGCGGCGGTGTCGTGACCGGCGTCCTGCTCGCTGTAGCCCGGATGATCGGCGAGACGGCACCGTTGCTCTTTACCGCACTCAATAACCAGTTCTTCAGCACTGACATGTCGCGCCCGATGGCCAATCTGCCGGTGGTGATCTACAACTTTGCGATGAGTCCCTATGAAGACTGGCAGAAGCTGGCCTGGGGAGGCGCCGCGCTGATTGCCATCGTCGTTCTGGCGATCAACATCATTGCCCGCGTTGCTTTCAGCAGCAAAGCGCAGTCCTGACGTAATACAACGAAGCGAGCTGAGCATGACGTCCATCAGTATCGATATGAGCAATTCAGTGGTCTCGAACCCATCGGGCGGCGCTTCAGCCGAGCCGCTGGAAGCCGCGATCCGGGTTCGGAACCTGAACTTCTTTTATGGCAAGTTTCAGGGTCTGAAAGACGTGTCGCTTGATATTGCGCGCGGCAAGGTGACAGCGTTTATCGGGCCTTCTGGCTGCGGCAAATCGACGTTGCTGCGAACCTTCAACCGGATGTTTGATCTTTATCCGGGGCAGCGCGCTGAAGGCCAGATTCTGCTCAACGGCAACAACGTGCTTGCCAAGGAACAGGACATCAACCTTCTGCGTGCGAAGGTCGGCATGGTGTTCCAGAAGCCAACGCCGTTTCCGATGACGATCTACGAAAATATCGCGTTCGGTGTGCGTCTCTACGAGTCGCTCGGCCAGCGCGACATGGACGACCGGGTCGAATGGGCGCTACGCAAGGCCGCGCTCTGGGAAGAAGTCAAGCCCAAGCTCCAGCAAAGCGGATTGTCCTTGTCGGGTGGTCAGCAGCAGCGTCTTTGCATCGCCAGAACCGTGGCGGTCAAGCCTGAAGTGCTGCTGCTTGATGAGCCGACCAGCGCTCTGGATCCGATTTCGACTACCAAGATCGAAGAACTGATCAACGAACTGAAGCATGAGTACACGATTGCGATCGTGACTCACAATATGCAACAG
>CAIVAS010000223.1 GCA_903903975.1 uncultured Burkholderiales bacterium | reverse complement strand
GCGTCGAGCCGCGAGATCTCGGACATCATCGCCATCATCGACGGCATCGCCTTCCAGACCAATATCCTTGCGCTCAATGCGGCGGTCGAGGCGGCTCGTGCCGGCGAGCAGGGCCGGGGATTCGCAGTGGTGGCCACCGAGGTTCGCGAGTTGGCCGGTCGCAGTGCGCAGGCGGCCAAGCAGATCAATACCCTGATCAGTGCGAGTGTCGAGCGGGTTGTTCAGGGCAGCAATCAGGTGAACGAGGCCGGCGCCACAATGCAGGAGCTGGTGACGTCGACCCGAGAGGCCTGCGAGCTGGTGGAGCAGATCAGCCAGGCCAGCCAGCAGCAGGCGCTGGCCGTGGCGCAGGTCGGCGAAGCGGTGACCCATATGGATCAGGTCACGCAGCAAAATGCAGCCATGGTCGAGCAGATTGCGGCCGCTGCCGCGAGCCTGCGCGATCAGGCCGATGAACTGGTCGGGACGGTGGCGGTTTTTCAACTGCAGTCATAGCCCCGCAGCGTTATCGAGTTCACAGCCTGGGCATCAGTGCCACGGTAAGATCGCGGATTACCCCTTCTTCGCCCCGCACCAGGGTCGATCCGCCCTCATGACCATCGCATTGCCGGTATCAGACGTCGAAGTCCGCCTGCGCGAACTGCTCGCCAGGCGCATCCTGATCCTCGACGGTGCCATGGGCACCATGATCCAGCGCTACAAACTCACCGAGGCCGACTATCGCGGTGAGCGGCTGGCCGACTTCGCCCACGACGTCAAAGGCAACAACGAGCTGCTCTCGATCACCCGTCCGCAGGTGATTGCCGAGATCCATGCCGGCTATCTGGCTGCCGGCGCCGACATCATCGAGACCAACACTTTCGGTGCGACCACCATCGCGCAGTCCGACTACCGCATGCCAGAGCTGGCCCGCGAGATGAACCTCGCCTCGGCGCGCATCGCCCGTGAGGCGGCCGACCGCTTCAGCACGCCCGACAAGCCGCGCTTCGTGGCCGGTGCGCTCGGTCCGCAACCCAAAACCGCCTCGATCTCGCCCGACGTCAATGATCCGGGTGCCCGCAACGTCAGCTTCGAGGAGCTGCGTGCGGCCTATGTCGAGCAGACCGAGGCCCTGATGGAAGGCGGCGTCGATGTTCTGCTGGTTGAAACCGTGTTCGATACCTTGAACGCGAAGGCCGCGCTCTTTGCGATCGACGAGTGCTTCGAGCGGCTCGGCCGGCGCCTGCCGATCATGATCTCGGGCACGGTCACCGATGCTTCGGGTCGGATCCTGTCGGGCCAGACGGTCGAGGCCTTCTGGAATTCAATCCGCCATGCCCGGCCGATCACGGTGGGTCTTAACTGCGCGCTCGGTGCGGCCCTCATGCGTCCCTATATCGAGGAGCTCGCCAAGAAGGCCGACACCTTCATCTGCGTTTATCCGAATGCCGGGCTGCCCAACCCGATGTCCGATACCGGCTTCGATGAGACGCCCGAGGTCACCTCGGCGCTGCTGGCCGAGTTTGCGCAGGCCGGCTTCGTGAATATCGCCGGCGGCTGCTGCGGCACGACGCCCGAGCACATCGCGGCCATTGCACAGGCCATCGATTCGATGCCGCCCCGCCAGGTGCCCGAGCGACCCTCGGCGCTGCGCCTGTCGGGCCTTGAGGCCTTCAATGTCGACGAATCGACGCTCTTCGTGAATGTCGGCGAGCGCACCAATGTCACCGGCTCCAAGGCCTTTGCGCGGCTGATCCTGGCCGAGCAGTACGACGAGGCGCTGCAGGTCGCACGCCAGCAGGTCGAAAACGGCGCGCAGGTCATCGACATCAACATGGACGAGGCGATGCTCGATTCGGTGGCAGCGATGTCGCGCTTCCTGAATCTGATTGCGTCCGAGCCCGACATCGCGCGGGTGCCGATCATGATCGACTCCTCGAAGTGGTCGGTGATCGAGGCCGGATTGCGCTGCGTGCAGGGCAAATCCATTGTCAACAGTATCTCGATGAAAGAAGGCGAGGCCGAGTTCCTGCGCCAGGCCAGGCTGTGCCGGCGCTATGGCGCAGCCGTCATCGTGATGGCCTTCGACGAGCAGGGGCAGGCCGACACCTTCGAGCGCAAGACCTCGATCTGCCAGCGTGCGTATCGGCTGCTCACCGAGCAGGTCGGCTTTCCGGCCGAAGACATCATCTTCGACCCCAACATCTTTGCGATCGCCACCGGCATTGCCGAGCACGATAACTACTGCGTCGATTTCATCGAGGCGACCCGCTGGATTCGCGCCAATCTGCCCCATGCCAAGATATCGGGCGGCGTCTCGAACGTGTCCTTCTCATTTCGCGGCAACGACCCGGCGCGCGAGGCGATTCACACGGTGTTCCTCTATCACGCGATTCAAGCCGGCATGACCATGGGCATCGTCAATGCCGGCCAGCTCGGTGTCTACCAGCAGATCCCGGCGCCGCTGCTCGAGCGGGTCGAGTCGATCGTGCTCAATCGGCCACCTGCCGTGGCGGCTGATTCACCCGACCACGGCAAGACCGCGACCGAACGCATGATCGAGTTTGCCGCCACCCTCACCGGTGGCGCCGCGCGCCGCGAAGAAGACCTCGCCTGGCGTGCGCAGCCGGTCGAACTGCGCCTGTCGCATGCGCTCATCCATGGCATTACCCAGTTCGTGGTCGAGGACACCGAGTCGGCGCGCCTCGAGATCGAAGCCCGCGGCGGTCGTCCGATCGAGGTGATCGAAGGCCCGCTGATGGATGGCATGAATGTCGTGGGCGATCTCTTCGGTGCCGGCAAGATGTTCCTGCCGCAGGTGGTCAAGTCGGCCCGTGTGATGAAGCAGGCGGTCGCCCATCTGGTGCCCTATATCGAGGCCGAGAAGGCGGCGGCCGGCGATCTGCGGGCCCGCGGCAAGATCGTGATCGCCACCGTCAAGGGTGACGTCCACGACATCGGCAAGAACATCGTCACGGTCGTGCTCCAGTGCAACAACTTCGATGTGGTCAACATGGGCGTGATGGTCCCGTGCAACGAGATCCTTGCGCGCGCCAAGGTCGAGGGCGCCGACATGATCGGCCTGTCGGGTCTGATCACGCCGTCGCTGGAAGAAATGGCCTATGTCGCCGCCGAGATGGAGCGCGACGAGTGGTTCCGTATTCGAAAAATTCCCTTGCTGATCGGCGGGGCGACCACCTCGCGGGTGCATACCGCGGTCAAGATCGCGCCGCATTACTCCGGCCCGGTCATCCATGTGACCGACGCCTCGCGCTCGGTGCCGGTGGCACAGAACCTGGTGTCCGACGAGTCGCGCGTGTCCTACCTCGAGCAGTTGCGCACCGACTACGAGACGGTGCGCTCCCAATATGCCGGCCGCAAGGGACCGACCCTGGTGAGTCTAGAGCAGGCGCGTGCCAACAAGCCGCCGATCGTGTGGCAGTCGGCTGGTGCGGGCGGTGATAAAGCAGGCGGCGCCCCCTATCAGCCGCCGCGGCCAAAATTTATCGGCCGGCGCCACTTTCGCAACTACGATCTGGCCGACATCGCGCGTCACATCGACTGGCAGCCCTTCTTTCAGACCTGGGATCTGCATGGTCCCTATCCGGCGATCCTCAATGATGAGGTGGTTGGCGAGTCGGCCCGGCGGGTGTTTTCGGATGGCCAGTCGATGCTCAAGCGGGTGATCGACGGACGCTGGCTCACCGCCAATGCGTCGGTGGCGTTCCTGCCCGCCAACACGGTTGATCAAGACGACATCGAGGTCTACACCGATGCCTCGCGCACGCAGGTGGCCTTCACCTGGCGCGGTCTGCGTCAGCAGACTGAAAAGCGCGAGGGTGTCGACAACAAGTGTCTGGCCGACTTCATTGCGCCCCGTTTCATCGAGGGCAAGCCCTCGGGCATCGAAGACTGGATCGGCATCTTCGCGGTCACCACCGGCCTGGGTGCCGAAAAGAAGGAAGCCGAGTTTGTCGCCCTGCTCGACGACTATTCATCGATCATGTTCAAGGCGATCGCCGACCGGCTCGCCGAGGCCTTTGCCGAGTGTCTTCACAAGCGCGTTCGTCTCGACCTGTGGGGCTATGCGGCTGATGAGCAACTCAGCAATGAAGATCTGATCGGCGAGCACTATCGCGGCATTCGCCCGGCGCCCGGTTATCCGGCCTGCCCGGAGCACAGCATCAAGCGCGAGATGTTCGAGGTGCTCAAGGCCGACGAGATCGGCATGGCGCTGACCGAGTCGATGTCGATGACGCCGGCAGCCAGCGTCTCGGGTTTTTATTTTTCCCACCCGCAATCGCAGTACTTCAATGTCGGTCGTATCGGCGAAGACCAGTTGCGCGACATCGCCCGACGCTCCGGGCGCAGTGAAGGCGAACTGCGCCGCGCACTTTCAGGGAGCCTGTCTTGAGTTCGGCGGTTCGCATTCCCGAGGGTTTCGTGAAGCTCACGCTTGGCACCAATCCCTTCGTCGATTCAGTTGGGCCGCTCTATGGGCATCGCGAAGAAGGGCTTGCCGGTCGACTGGTGATGGGCATTCGCATTGAGCCGCGTCATTGCAGCCCGTCGGGCTTTGCGCATGGCGGCATGCTGATGACCATGGCCGATATGCTGATCGTGCTGGGCGCCAATGTGCAGACCGGTCTGAACCGTTTCATGACGACCGTCAGTCTGTCGGCCGATTTCATGGCGGCGGTGGGCCAGGATGCCTGGCTTGAAGGTCGGCTCGACATCCTGCGCACCACGCGCACGCTGGTGTTTTGTCAGGGCATCTATCGCGTCGATGGCGAGCCGGTGCTGCGGGTCGATGGCATCGTCAAGCCGATCGGCGAGGAAAAACCCGGCGGATCGTCGCGTCGCTATTTCGAATAGTGAGCAAAGGCCGGTTTGCTGCAATGCACATCGGCCAGTGGGAGCGATCTGTCGCCTGCTGACGACGCCGCACACTCGTGCTGACATCCTGATCCGTTACGCTCCGGATTCCGGCGCAAGCGCCGCGGTAGCGTCGATGACCAGTTAAAGGTCGTGGCGCATCAAACGCGACGAGCGCTTCTTAACAAAGGAATCAAAATGAAAAAAACGATTTTTTCTCTGACCACTGCAGCACTCCTCGCCGTCGCGATCAGCGGATGCTCGACCGTCGACTCGGCCAACAAGTGGGGCAGCGATGCCTGGATCACCACCAAGCTCAAGACCGAGCAGATGGGCGCGTCCCCGGCAATCTGGAGTGATATCAACGTCGATACCAATAATGGCGTGGTGCAACTGTCAGGTTTCGCCAAGACCCAGGCCGACATCAACAAGGCTGTCGAGATCGCTCGCAAGACCGATGGCGTGAAGTCGGTGGTCAACAACGTCATGCTCAAGCCCTGATCGACGATCAGACCGGTCTGACAAAGGGCGCTACGGCGCCCTTTTCGTTGCGCCCTATGCGTTGACCTGTGCGCGATGGCATTCTTTCTAATGACCAGTGCGCCACCACGCGCACAGGCTTTCGGGCGAGGCGCCGCCGTGCGCCTGAGTCAGACCCGATCGGGTGGACTCAGACGCCCCAGGTGACTGGTTTGTCGGCTGCGCGTGCGGCAGTGAGTAACTCGATCAGAGGCAATGCCCGCTGAGCGAGCGAGATCGACTTGCCCGACTTATCCGAAGTCTCGTCGTCATCCGCGTCAGGTGCAGCCAGTTTCGGCGCGATTTTCTCTGCTGTGATGGCGGTCTGCAATGCCTCGATCGCGGCACCCAGCTGCTCGGGGGTGAAGACACCTTGTGCACTCGGTGCCCTGCCGATGATGGCCAGCATGCGATCACCCACTGCGCCGGTCATGACAACCGTGCCGGCGGCTTTTGATTTGAATTCGTAGAGCATGGTCGTGTTCCGGTTGTGCAAGCAGGGCGGATGGTTCAAAGCGCTTACAGTACGCGATTCGACCGAGCTTTGAATATCGGATGACCATGACGAGTGATTGCCGATGACCGCACCGCTGACTGAGCTGATCCGTGCACGCGCAAGCGTGGCCCTGGCGAGTTTGCTGGTGCTGCTGAGCGCCTGCACCCCCGAGCACGACTGGCGCGAGATCCGCGCCAGCGAAGATGGTTTCGTGGCGATGATGCCCTCGCGGCCGGCGCGGATGACGCAGCCTGTCGACCTCGACGGTCTGCGTCTGACGATGAGCATGCAGGGCTCGCTGGTGCGCGACGTCGCCTATACCGTGGGCACTGCAAGCCTGCCGCAGGGCGCAGACCAGGCGGTCAGCGCGCAGGCACTGGATGTGATGCGTCGCGCGATGGTGCGCAATATCGAAGGCGAGCAGCGCACGGCGCGACCGGTGAAGGTCTCGATCATCGATGGGTCGGGGGCGCTGGTCGGCAGTGTCGAAGGCCTCGAGGTCGAAGCCGTCGGCCGCATGCGCGGGCAGGAGGCGACCCTGATCGCACGTTTTGCGAACCTCGATGCGCGGGTCTGGCAGATCGTTGTGCTTGGGCCCAGGCCCGATCGGGAACAGGCTGCGATGTTCCTCGACTCGGTGCGGCTGATCCGTCGCTGAAAGTCAGGGTTGGTGGCCGTGCGACCGACACCCGGTCGTCGAGTTGCAGCGCGGGCCGGCCGCGTTCGACTCGAAGCGCGTAGGCGTCTCAGCGTGGTCTGAACGCATTGGCGCCGATCCCGACACCCACGATCAGCAGGCCGATGCCCAGCGCTGCGGTCGGGGCAGGCATCTCGCCCCGCCAGGCATAGCCGTAGGCCAGGGCAGCCAGGGTTTCGAAGACGATCAGCTGGCCGGTCAGCGATGTTGGCAGCAGGCGCGAAGCCTGATTCCACAGGCGTGTGCCGAGCCATGACGAGATCAGGCCGATCACGGTCATCAGCAGCACAAAGCGCACCGCCTGCGGACCCAGCGGAAAGTCAAAGCGTGTTTGCGACGCGCCCGCTGCCGATGGCGCCAAAGTCTCGACGGCCAGCGCCAGACACCAGGCGACGAGCGCCAGCGGCAGGGTGGTCAGGCCCTGCGCGGTTGCCCAGGTCGATGGGCTCACCCCTGGATTGCGCTGCATCCAGCGGGCATTTTTGATCGGATACCAGGTCCAGCACACGACGGCCACCAGCGCCAGCAGCGCGCCGAGTGTCTGTTTCGACAGAGCCGACTCGTGGCCATGTCCGGCCGATTCGCCGAGGCCGGTCAGCGCCGCGATTTCGGCCTGGTTCACCAGCACAATGCCCGCCAGAATGATCGCGAGCGAGGGAGCCAGCCGTCGCCACGGCAGGGCGCGGTCAGACAGGTTCGACACCACCGCGATGACCACTGGCAGCGTGCCGATCAGCATGGTCGGCATCGGCACGCCAGCAGTCTGGATGGCGGCAGACAGAAAGACGTAATAGACGAGATTGCCGATCAGCGAGAGCCAGCCGGCTTTGATCCAGTCGGCGCTCGACAGTTGCTGCAGCGACTGCCGGCTATGCCAGGCCATGGTGAGCGCGACCAGCCCGAAGGCGAGATAGCGCCCGGCCGACAGCACGAGTGGCGGATAGCCGGGCAGCATCACCGGCGCCACGAAGACCAGGCCCCATGCCAGACCTGCGCCGATTGCGCAGGCCAGCCCGAGCCAGAGGCCTTGCCGGGCGCCTGTGTCGGTCAATGCTTGAAGTTCAGCACCCGATCGGGCTGCGGGAACGGCTCGTGGGTATACAGGCCATTGGCCAGGTTGTGCGGATGCTTTGCGGCTTCGAGGAAATCGAGGACCGGTGACAGGCAGGCATCGACCTTCTCGGCGTCCTTTTCCCACTCATCGCGGGTCCGTTTGGCAAATTGCTGCGCGAAAAGCGCAATGGTCGCGGGCCAGGTCGAGCGGTCATTCTGGCGGGCGGGGTCGATCTGGCCTTCGAGACCCGTGACCTTGATAAGCTCGCGGTAGAACTTTGGTTCGATGGCGCCCACCGCCACGAAGCGACCGTCGGACGTGGGGTAGACCCGGTAGTAGGGTGTGGCGCCGTCGAGCATGTTGTCGGCGCGATTGACGCTCCAGCGGCCGGCGGCGATCAGGCCGAAAAAGAGTGGCGACAGGCCGACCGATCCGGCCAGGATGCTCGAGACCACCGCACCGCCGCGGCCGTCGATTGAGCGACGCACGAGCTGAGCCAGCACGCCGACCGCCAGATGCATGGCGCCACCGCCGTAGTCGCCGACCACATTGAGCGGTGCGACAGGTGTTTCCTTGGTGCCGATGGCATTGAGCAGCCCGGCCATGGCAAGGTAATTGATGTCGTGGCCCGCCCGCTCGGTCAGTGCACCGGCATTGCCCCACCCTGACAGCCGGCCGATCACCAGACGCGGGTTGCGTGCCAGCAGGTCGGCCGGGGCCATGCCCAGACGCTCGAGCACGCCCGGGCGAAAGCCCTCGAGCAGCACATCGGCCTTGTCGATGAGTGCCAGCGCTTCGGCTAGCCCGTCAGGACGCTTGAGGTCGATTGAAAGCGGCGTCTTGCCGTAGTTGCTGAGGTCGAACCGAGGGTCGGTGGCCACGCCCAGACCGGGGTCGGAGGGTGGCGAGATGCGCGAGACGTTTGCGCCCAGACTGCGGAGCAACTGGCCGGCGAAAGGCACCGGTCCGATGGCATGGAGTTCGATGATCCGGATGCCCTCGAGGGGACCTGCGTCGGCTTGCTGGGAGTGTGTTGGGGACATGTCTCGGGGACGGCCTTGGGCCTGTCTCATTGTGTGGGGGAAACCGATTCTAGCCCGCGCCGGATGGTCGGCCAGCGCAAGCTCAGTTGGCGGGGCGGGACTGCGCCAGGGCATCGAGCAGTGCTGGTGCTCCTTGCGCGCCCGAGACCGCGATTTTCTCGTTGAAGATAAAAAAGGGCACGCCGCCGATACCCGATTGGCGTGTGCGCAGATCCATCTCGGCGATTTCTGCCGTGGCGGTTTGACCCTCGAGCATCTCGAGCGAGGCTTGGGCATCGAAGCCGGACTCGCCAGCCACGTCGGCCAGCACCTTCCGATCGCCGATGAATCGGCCTTCGACGAAATAGGCTTTGAAGAGTGCTTCGACCAGTGGCTCGACATCGCGCCCGCTGGCCTGCGCCCAGGCGATCAGGCGATGGGCGTCGAGGGTGTTGGGCTGACGCTCGATGCGATCGAAATCGAGCGCCAGACCCGCTTCGCGTCCGGCCGCCCGTACACGATCGTAGATCGTCGAGGCTCGCTCGGCACCGCCAAACTTTTCTTCCAGATAGCTGCGGCGATCGACCCCGGCGGCCGGAAGATCAGGGTTGAGCTGGAAGGGGTGCCATCGGACCAGCGGGCGCTCATCGAGCGGCAGTTTGTTCAGCGCGGCTTCGAGGTGGCGTTTGCCGATATAGCACCAGGGGCAAACGACGTCGGAGATGACATCGATGGTTTCGGGTTCGGACATAGGGGCCTCCTTAGGCTCATTTTACGCCGGCAAGTCGGCGATAGCCGATAGCCTCGGCCACATGCCGTGCGGCGATCGGTTCGGATTGCGCCAGATCGGCGATGGTTCGGGCGAGCCTGAGCAGTCGCGGCAATGCCCGGGCACTGAGCCCGAGGCGTTCGATGGCAGCTGCCAGCAGGTTGCTGCCGGCATCGTCCACTTTGCAGTGGCGTTCGGTGTCGGCAGCGCTCAGGCCGGCGTTGGGCACCTTCTGGCGTGCCAGGGCGCGGTCTCGGGCGTCAGCCACCCGCTCGCGCACCGGCGCGCTTGCCTCGCCGGCTGCACTGGCCAGCAGTTCGGTCTGCGACACAGGCGGTACATCGACATGCATATCGATGCGATCGAGCAGCGGCCCTGACAGGCGATGGCGATAGCGTGAGATGTCGTCGGGTTGGCAGCGGCAGCGCCCGCTTGGATCGCCTGAATAGCCGCAGGGGCAGGGGTTCATGGCGGCAATCAGTTGAAAGGCTGCCGGAAACTCGGCCTGCCGGGCTGCCCGCGAAATCGAGACCCGCCCGCTTTCAAGCGGCTCGCGCAGGGTCTCGAGCACATCGCGTCGGAATTCGCCGAGTTCATCGAGAAACAGCACGCCGCAGTGGGCGAGCGAGGCTTCGCCCGGGCGCGGCACCGAGCCGCCGCCCACCAGCGCTGCACCCGATACCGTGTGATGGGGCGATCGGAAGGGGCGCAGGCCCCAGTCGCCCGCCCGAAAGCCGGATCCCGACAGCGACAGAATCGCTGCCGATTCGAGTGCCTCCAAGTCGGTCATCGGTGGCAGCAGACCCGGCAGACGCTGCGCCAGCATGGTCTTGCCGGTGCCGGGCGGCCCGATGAACAGCAGGCTGTGGCCGCCAGCGGCCGCGATTTCGAGTGCCCGTCGGGCACCGGCTTGTCCCCTGACTTGAGCGAGGTCTGGCGCTGCGCTCAGGCGATGCGGGGACGGCGCAGACGCAGGTGCTGCGGGTGATGGGAGTGCCACGCCCTCGACCAGGGCTTGCCAGACTTCACGCAGTGAATTAGCGGCGCGAGTGCCGGGGTAGCGAGCCACCGCGGCTTCGTTTGCACTGGCTGTCGGCAGGATCAGCAGTCGCGAGGCTGGATCGCGGCGCACGGCCAGGGCCAGCACGAGCGCCCCACGGATCGGACGCAGTTCGCCGGTGAGTGAGAGTTCGCCCATCAGTTCGACCCGTTCAAGCACCGCAGGCGCGATGCCTGCGCTGGCGCTCAGGATGCCGATTGCGATCGGCAGATCGAAGCGGCCTGACCCCTTTGGCAAATCAGCCGGGGCGAGATTGACCGTGATTCGTCGGTTGGGAAATTCGAAGCCCTCCTGCAGCAATGCGGCACGCACCCGTTCTCGGCTTTCGCGAACCTCGGCGTCGGGCAGGCCGACGATGTGAAAGGCAGGCAAGCCGTTGGCGAGGTGGACTTCAACCGAGACCGGCGGTGCCTCGACACCGACCAGACCGCGGCTGCGAATGATCGCCAACGACATGATTGCCCTGGGCGAGGCGCTGGGAACTGGAGCGCCGGCGGTTTTGGGGGCGGCTGCTCAGCGACTGGATGTCGACTGATCGACTGGCGGCGCGTCGAGGCGCGCCTCGAGCAGATCAAGGCGTTGGCGCAGACGCTCGACCAGCGCGAGCTGGATCTCGAACTCCTCGCGAGTGACCAGATCCATTTTCTGGAAACCCTGGGCGAGCATGGCCTTGAGGTTGCGCTCGATATCAGCGGCCGGACTCGATTTGAGGAGTTCGGCGATGCGTTGTTGAAAATCGTGAAGGAAGGCCTGTTTGTCCATGTGTCGCCTCGTGAAGTCAGACGACTCTAGCACGCACGAATCGGCTGACAACGGCCAGGGGATAGGTCTGAAGGCCTAAGCACATCGTTGGTTGAAGCGCCCGAACCCGGTCGGCATGCTCTCGGTGCGGCCCGCTTCAGACTCGATTGGCGCTCGACGATGGTGCAGAAACAGAACAATGCGGTTAAAACGACCGAGATTGGTGCAAAAACAAGGTGGCACGTTGCTTGCAATATTGAACCAACTCGCAATCATCAAGTTGACTGCGAAGTGAATTTTCGGAGGTGTCTGCTAGCCCAGGTCGCCTGGCTTCTGACCCGCATTTTGAAAGCCCTGTTATTTATCTCGGAGATCCCATGAAAAAGTCGCTGCTTGCTCTGGCCATCCTGGCTGCAATCACCCCGCTGCATTCGAATGCCCAAACTAAGGACAGCGAGGCGGCCTCTACAACCGCAAGCCCGTTAGCCGGCAATCTCGCGATTGTCTCTGACTACCGGTTCCGTGGCATCTCGCAAAGCTACAGGCTGCCGGCGGTTCAGGGCGGTCTCGACTACGCGCATGAGAGCGGCTTTTATCTGGGCAACTGGAACTCGAGTGTTTCGGGCAACCAGTACCCCAATGGCGCCAGCCTCGAGATGGATTTCTACGGCGGTTTCAAGATCCCGTTGTCTGACGCCGTTACGCTCGATCTCGGCGGCCTGTACTACTACTACCCGGGCTCGTATTACAACGTCGCCAGCGGCGGCAAGCCGACCTTCAATAACTTCGAGCTCTATGTCGGCAGCACCTTCGGTCCGCTGACCGCCAAGGCGTCGTTCACCGCCACCGACTACTTCGGCGTCAACAGCACCACCGGCTATGCGCCCAACGGCGGCTCGAAAGGCTCCTATTACCTCGACCTCGGTTACTCCACCGAGATCGCCGCCAAGACCAGCCTGGTGGCTCATGTCGGCTACCAGAACGTCAAGAGCTACTCCAACTACAACTACGTCGACTACAAGCTCGGCGTGACCTATGACTACACCGGCTGGATCCTCGGTGCAGCATGGATCGGCACCAACGCCAAGAAAGACTACTGGACCTACTACGAAGGTTCGGGCGCCACCAAGTTCGTTGGCAACAACACGGCCGTTCTTTCCATCAGCAAGGCCTTCTGATCCGGCCGCGGGGCGTGATGCCCCGCTTCTCTTAGCAAGCAGGGAGCATTCATGAAACTGATCACCGCCATCATCAAGCCGTTCAAGCTCGACGAGGTCCGCGAGGCGCTGTCGGCAATCGGCGTGCAGGGCATCACCGTGACCGAGGTCAAAGGCTTCGGTCGTCAGAAAGGCCACACCGAACTTTATCGGGGTGCCGAGTATGTCGTCGACTTTCTTCCGAAGGTCAAGATCGAGGCGGCTGTTGCGGCTGACCTGGTCGAGCGAGCCATCGAGGCCATCGAGGCCGCTGCCCGCACCGGAAAAATCGGCGACGGCAAGATCTTCGTGTACGACCTGGAGCAGGTCGTCCGGATCCGGACCGGTGAGACCGGCGCGGATGCGCTCTGAACCCTGATTACGAAAACTGAGGACTCCACCATGAACCGCTTTGCACGATCGCTCGCGCTGATTGCCGCGCTGGGCCTCGCGCCATGGACCGGCGCTTTTGCCGGCACCGGCGCTCCCGCGACCGAGGTCGCTCCCACGGCCAAGGCCGCCACTGTCCTGCTTGCCCAGGCAGCCACGACCGAAGCCAAGAAAGACGACGCACCGGCCGAGGCCAAGAAAGAAGAGGCTGCACCAGCTGCAGCCGCTGTCACCGACGCCAAGAAAGAAGCGGCCGCACCGGCAGACGCACCGGCCGCCGCTGCCGCTCCGCCCGTGCCCAACAAGGGCGACACCGCCTGGATGATTGTGGCCACCGTGTTGGTGATCATGATGACCATTCCGGGTCTGGCGCTCTTTTACGGCGGCTTGGTCCGCTCGAAGAACCTCCTGTCGATCCTGATGCAGGTGACCATGGTCTTTTCGGTCATCACCGTGCTCTGGGTCATTTATGGCTATGCGCTCACCTTTGGTGGCGCGGGCACCTTCTTCGGCAGCTTCGACAAGCTGTTCCTGAAGGGGGTCACGCCTGACTCGGTGGCCGCCACTTTCAGCAAGGGCGTCTATATCCCTGAGTACATCTTCATTGCCTTCCAGTGCACCTTTGCGGCCATCACGCCGGCGCTGATCATCGGTGCCTTCGCCGAGCGCATCAAGTTCTCGGCTGTGCTGCTGTTCTGCGTGCTGTGGTTCACCTTCTCCTACATTCCGATCGCCCATATGGTCTGGTACTGGGACGGCCCGGATGCGATCACCGATGCCAAGACGCTTGAGGCTGTGACCGCCGGTGCAGGCTTCCTGTGGGCCAAGGGCGCACTCGATTTCGCAGGCGGCACCGTCGTGCACATCAACGCCGGTATCGCTGGTCTGGTGGGTGCCTACATGCTTGGCAAACGCGTTGGATTGGGTCGCGAAAGCATGGCGCCTCACTCGCTCGCCTTCACGATGGTCGGTGCAGCGCTGCTGTGGGTGGGCTGGTTCGGCTTTAACGTCGGCTCCAATCTCGAAGCCAATGGCGTGGCGGCTCTGGCATTCGTCAACACCTTCGTGGCAACTGCCGCAGCCACCGTGGCCTGGTCGTTTGCCGAGTGGATGAGCAAGGGCAAGCCTTCGGGTCTGGGCGCTGCCTCGGGTGCGGTTGCCGGTCTGGTGGCTATCACCCCGGCTTGCGGCTTCGTCGGCCCGATGGGTGCGATCGTCATTGGTCTGGCTGCAGGCTTCATCTGCCTGTGGGGCGTCAATGGTCTGAAGCGCCTGCTGGGCGCCGATGACTCCCTCGACGTCTTCGGCGTGCATGGCGTCGGCGGCATCCTGGGTGCGCTGCTTACCGGTGTTTTTGCAGCACCGTCGCTCGGCGGCACGGGCATCTATGACTATGTTGCCAACGCCGCAGGCGCCGAGTATTCGATCGGCAGCCAGGTCTGGATCCAGTTGCAGGCTGTGATGACCACGCTGGTGTGGTCGGGTGTCGTTTCCTTCATCGCCTACAAGATTGTCGACATGGTCGTCGGTCTGCGGGTGGCCGAAGATGAAGAGCGCGAAGGCCTCGACATCAGCTCGCACGGCGAGACCGCGTACCACTCCTGAGCTGCTTCTCCTCCTCATCTCCCGGGAGCTCAGGTCTCACACCGCGTCAGGTTCGCCTGGCGCGGTTTTTTTTCATCAGTGATCCACGCAGGCTCTGCGATAATTCGGAATGATTTCCGAACGCCACTACACCCTGACCATCGATTGCCCTGACCGCGTGGGCATCGTTGCTGACGTCTCCCGCTTCATTGCCGAACGCGGAGGCTGGATCCTCGAAGCCAACCATCACGCCGATCGAGACACGCAGCGCTTCTTCATGCGCAACGCGATCCTGGCCGATTCCTTACCCAAGGGCATCGACGATTTTTCAGCCGGATTCGGGCCACTCGCGCAAGGCCTCGACATGCGCTGGCGCCTGTCCGATTCGGCCAAACCGCGCCGGGTCGCGCTGCTGGCCAGTCGCCTCGACCATTGTCTGGTTGACCTGCTCTATCGTTGGCGCGCCGGCGAGCTGCCCTGCGATATCCCTTGCGTGATTTCAAATCACGACGATCTGCGCGGCGACGTCGAAGTCCATCGCGTGCCCTTTCACTGCGTGCCGGTCTCGCCCGACGATAAGGCAGCGGCATTCGATCGCTTGACCCGACTGCTCGAGGACAATCAGGTCGACACGATCGTGCTTGCCCGCTACATGCAGATCCTGCCGCCCGATCTGTGCGCCCGCTATCCAGGGCGAATCATCAACATCCACCACAGTTTTCTGCCGTCATTCATCGGTGCCAAGCCCTATCACCGGGCGTTCGAGCGCGGCGTCAAGCTGATCGGCGCCACCAGCCACTATGTCACCGAGGATCTCGATGAAGGGCCGATCATCGAGCAGGACGTGGTCAGGGTTGAGCACAACGATACGGTTGACGATCTCATCCGCTACGGTCGCGACGTCGAAAGAGCCGTGCTGGCCAGAGCGCTGCGCTATCACCTGGAGGACCGCGTGATGCTCAATGGCAGTCGCACCGTGGTGTTTCGCTGACCGGAAAAGGGTCGAAGCCGATCGGGCGCCCCGGCGCTACAATGGCCCCCCGCAAGAAGGCGTCTCCCCTGATGGTTCCTCATTTCATCACCTCCCTGACCGGCCCGCTGCTCGAGCTCGAGCGCAAGCTTCTCGATGCAACGCCTCGCATCGAGCGGTGGTTTCGTCTGCAGTGGCAGGAGCACACGCCGCCCTTCTATGGCTCGGTCGACCTGCGCAATGCCGGCTTCAAGCTGGCGCCGGTCGATACCAACCTCTATCCGGGCGGCTTCAACAACCTGTCGGCTGAAGCCCTGCCGCTGGCAGTGCAGGCAGCGACGTCGGCGATCGAGAAATACTGCCCCGACGCGAGCAATCTGCTGCTGATCCCCGAGAACCACACCCGCAATACCTTCTACCTGCAGAATGTTCTTCGCATCCAGACTTTGCTGCGTCAGACCGGCCTGACGGTGAGGCTGGGGTCGCTCAATCCGGACGTGCTCGAGCCGATGCGCCTGGAACTGCCCGATGGCCAGTCGCTCACGGTCGAGCCGCTGGTACGCCGTGATGGCCGGGTCGGTCTGAAAGATTTCGATCCCTGCGCCATTCTGCTCAATAACGATCTGTCCGCGGGCATTCCGGACATTCTCGGCGGGTTGCAAAGCCAGATCCTGTTGCCCCCGCTGCACGCCGGCTGGGCGGTGCGGCGCAAGACCAAGCATTTTGCGGCCTACGATGAAGTTGCCCGCGACTTCGGTGCCATGCTCGATGTTGATCCCTGGCTGGTAAATCCTTATTTTTCGGGCAGCTCGGGTCTCGATTTCCATGCCCGCGAGGGCGAAGCCCAACTGGCCGAGCAGGTCGATGTCACGCTGCAGCGGATCCGGGCGAAGTACAAGGAATATCAGATCGACGCCACGCCCTTCGTGATCGTCAAGGCGGATGCCGGTACCTATGGAATGGGCGTCATGACGGTCAAGGATGCCTCCGAAGTCCAGAACCTCAATCGCCGCCAGCGCAACAAGATGGCGGTGGTCAAAGAGGGTCTGGCGGTGAGCGAGGTCATCATCCAGGAAGGCGTGCCCACGATCGAGACCGTCGAAAATGGCGTTGCCGAGCCGGTGGTCTATATGGTCGACCGGTATGTCGTGGGTGGCTTCTATCGGGTCAATGCCGAGCGTGGCCGCGATGAAAACCTGAATGCGCCGGGTGCTCACTTCGTGCCGCTGCCGTTTGCCGCGCCCTGCAACCAGCCCGATGCCGGTGCGACCGTCGATTGCCCGCCCAACCGTTTCTATGCCTATGGCGTGGTGGCGCGGCTGGCGCTGCTCGCGGCCTCGCTCGAACTCGAGCATACCGATCCGAATCAAGACCGAAGCGGCTGAACGGCCACGCGGTGTCACTCCAAGACGGCAGCCCATCCCATGCGCATTCTCATCGTCCTCGACCCGCTCGAGTCGATCAAGACTTACAAGGACTCGACCTACGCCATCATGATGGCGGCCGTGGCGCGAGCTCACTCGATCTCGGTCTGCGAGCTGCCTCAGCTGTGGCTGGCTGATGGCCACGTCTGGGCCGATGCCGCTGCCCTGACGCTGACCGGGCCGCAACTCGGCGACCCTGGCCATGACCGTCACGACTGGTATCGCTGCGCCGAATCGGTCACCTCGCGGCTGAGCGACTTCGATGCGGTCCTGATGCGCAAGGACCCGCCCTTCGACCAGGAATATGTCTACGCCACCTGGCTGCTCGAGCATGGCAAACGCGAAGGCGCGAAGGTCTTCAACGACCCCAAGGCGATTCGCGACCATGGCGAGAAGTATTCGATTGCCGAGTTCGCACAGTTCACCGCGCCCACCATCGTGACCCGTGATCCGGTGCGCCTGCGTGCTTTTGCCGAGCATCATGGCGAGGCGGTCTTCAAGCTGCTCGACGGCATGGGTGGCGCATCGATTTTTCGGGCGCGCAGCGATGACCCCAATCTGTCGGTGATCATCGAGACGCTCAACCAGTTCGGTGCTCGCAGCGTGATGGCTCAGCGCTATCTGCCAGCCATCGCCGAGGGTGACAAGCGTGTGCTGCTGATTGGCGGCAAGGTTGTGCCTTATGCACTCGCGCGTGTGCCAAAGGCCGGCGAGGCGCGCGGCAATCTTGCCGCGGGCGGCACCGGTCGGGCGCAGCCGCTGTCAGCACGCGACCGCGAGATCGCCGAGTGGTTCGCACCGCGCCTGTACGAACGCGGTCTTTTTCTGGTCGGACTCGATGTCATCGGCGACTGCCTGACCGAGATCAACGTCACCAGTCCGACCTGCTTTCGCGAGATCGCCACCCAGACCGGCTTCGATGTCGCCGCACTCTTTGTCGAGTCCCTAGAGCGCGAGGCGGTGCGCGCCGCATGATCGGCATCCTGCTGATCTCGCATGAGCCCCTGGGCACGGCACTGCTGCACTGCACGCGTCATATCTTCGGGCGCCTGCCGCCGCAGCTGGCCGCACTCGATGTGATTCCCGATGAAGATCCGGAGGTAGCGCTCGGCTCGGCACGCGAACTGCTCAAGCGCATCAACGACGGTACCGGCGCGATCGTGCTGACCGATCTTTATGGCGCGACGCCCGCCCGCATCGCGGCTCGTCTGGCCGAACCCAAGCGCATCACCGTGATTGCCGGCGTGAACCTGCCGCTGCTCGTGAAGGCCCTGACCTATCGACGCGGGCCGCTCGACGAAGTCACCGACAAGCTGCTCGACGGCGTTCGCGAATCGATCCGCACAATCGACTCCCCCGACCCTGACGAGGATCCCACATGAAGCAGGCCACGGTGGTGGTGGTCAACAAACTCGGTCTGCATGCCCGACCATCGGCTGCGCTCAGCCAGACGGCGAGCCGCTTCAAGTCCGAGGTCTGGATGAGCAAGGGCAGCCGTCGCATCAATGCCAAGAGCATCATGGGCGTCATGATGCTGGCGGCGGCGCGCGGAGCGAACCTTGTCATCGATGTCGACGGCCCCGATGAGGATGCGGCCCTGGCGGCACTGGTTGAACTGGTCGGCTCGGGTTTCGGCGAAGGCGTGAGCCAGGCCGATCCGCCCGAGCGCTGAGCCCGACGGCACACGCACCATGTTCAGCCTTCACGGCACTGGCATCGGCGGCGGCATCGTCGTCGGTCGTGCCGTGGTGCTCGAGTCGCGGCTGATCGATGTACCGCGTTATCGCATCCTGCCCGAGCAGCGCGCCGCCGAGCTCGGGCGGCTCGACCGCGCGATCGATACCGTGCGTCTGGAGCTTGCCGATCTCGGCGAGCAGCTGCCCGCCGACGCGCCGCCCGAGGCCCAGGCCCTGCTGCAGATCCACGCGATGATGCTCGACGATCCGACACTGGTCGAGCAGACGCGCCTGGCGGTCGAGTCGCACGGTCAGAATGCCGAGTGGGCGTTTTTTGCGCAGGTCGAGCATCTGGCCGCGCAATTCGAGCAGTTTGAAGATGCCTATCTGCGCGAGCGTGGCCGCGACCTGACCCAGGTTGCCGATCGGGTCCTCAAGGCGCTTGCGGGATCGGGTCGTCGCTTGCCCGAGCGGCCAAAGCCGGGTGATGTGCCGCTGGTCTTCATCGCCCATGATGTCGCGCCTGCCGACATGCTGCATCTGAAGCAGGCCGGCGGTTTTGCGCTCGACCTCGGCGGCACCGCCTCGCACACCGCGATTCTGGCGCGCAGCATGAACGTGCCGGCGGTCGTGGGTCTGAACACCGGCAGTCTGCTGGTGCGTGACGATGACTGGGTAGTGCTCGACGGCGATGCCGGCGTGCTCATGGTTGCACCCGACGAGATCGTGCTCGAGGAGTATCGGCACCGCATGCTGATGGGGCTGCTCGAGCGCAAGCAGCTCGAGCGGCTGGTGCATGTGCCCACCGCCACCGTCGACCGCGTTGCGATCGAGCTGCACGCCAATATCGAACTGCCGGCCGAGGCTGAGCAGGCACTGGAGGCGGGCGCCGACGGCGTCGGTCTGTTTCGCACCGAATTCATGTTCATGAATCGCGACGAGCGTCCGGGCGAGGACGAACAATACGAGGCCTATGCTGCGGCGGTCATTGCGATGCGGGGCCGTCCGGTCACGATCCGGACCATCGACATCGGTGCCGACAAGCCCTTGCGCATCGATGACGAGACCTACGACCCGGTGGCGGCTGCCGCCAATCCGGCGCTTGGCCAACGCGCGATCCGTTACAGCCTTGCCGAGCCCGACATGTTTCTGGAGCAGCTGCGCGCGATTCATCGCGCGGCCGAGCACGGTCCGGTGCGCCTGCTGATCCCGATGCTGGTTCATGGCCATGAGGTCGAGCAGTCATTGCGGCTGATTGCCCAGGCGCGTGAGCAGGTCTTCGAACGCACCGGGCGCGTCGCACCCGAGGTGCCGGTGGGTGGCATGATCGAGGTGCCGGCTGCCGCGCTGACGGCAGGGATGTTCGCCCGACGGCTCGATTTCCTGTCGATCGGCACCAACGACCTGATCCAGTACACCCTGGCCATCGACCGCACCGACCATGCGGTCGCGTCGCTCTATGACCCCTTTCATCCGGCGGTGCTGCAACTGGTGTCGCAGACCATCCGTGCCGCCGCGCGAGCCGGCAAACCGGTCTCGGTCTGCGGCGAGATGGCCGGCGATCTCGAGGCCACACGGCTGCTGATCGGCATGGGATTGCGGTCGTTCTCGATGCACCCGGCCAGTCTGCTGCGGGTCAAGCGCGAGATTCTGCGCTGTGACGCGGCCCGCCTGCGCACGCGCGTCTCGCGCTTGCTGGGGTCGGATGATCCGGTCAAGGTCCAGGCCGGTCTCAAGCGCCTGCGCGAAAACTGAGCCGCTTACCGCTGCGCTGCGGCTGCCCTGCGGCGGCGATGCCGAGGTGGGCTGCGTTGACACCCTGCGGCCTGCCCGTTAAGGTGAGCCCCGCGCCGATTTGTGACCAGCTTGCGGGCGCCTTAAAAATGCGGCTAAAGCGGTGTGCAGGGAAAGCCTCCTGTGCCCGGGCGCCGCAGCAAGCCGGTCGCTTCAGTGCCCGACGACAGTCGGGACGCTTCATCTCCACGGACTGACCTGATGACCGATTCGGTCGGGGTGACCACCCCGCAACGTCTGCGTTTCGATGCGCCGCTCGCGCTGTCCAGCGGCGCGTCGATCGATCAGTACGAGCTGGTCTACGAGACCTATGGTCGCCTGAACGAGGCACGCTCGAATGCGGTGCTGGTCTGCCATGCGCTCAATGCCTCGCACCATGTGGCGGGCGTCAGTGCCAGCGACGACAAGGACATCGGCTGGTGGGACAACATGGTCGGCCCGGGCAAGGCGGTCGATACCGAACGCTTCTTTGTGATCGGCGTGAACAACCTCGGCTCCTGCTTCGGTTCGACCGGACCGATGTCGCCGAACCCGGCCACCGGCAAGCCCTATGGACCGGATTTTCCGGTCGTCACCGTCGAGGACTGGGTCAATGCGCAGGCGCGCCTTGCCGATGCGCTCGGCATTGCCCGTTTTGCGGCAGTGATCGGCGGATCGCTTGGCGGCATGCAGGCGCTCGCCTGGAGCACGCTCTATCCGGATCGCCTGTCGCATTGCGTGGCGATTGCCACCGCGCCCCGCCTGTCGGCGCAGAACATCGCCTTCAATGAAGTGGCGCGGCGAGCGATCGTGACCGACCCCGACTTTCACGGCGGACGCTTCTACGACTTCGATACCGTGCCGGCGCGCGGCCTGCAGGTGGCGCGCATGATCGGCCACATCACCTATCTCTCGGACGACACCATGGCCGAGCGCTTCGGGCGCACGCTCAGGCGCCCGGCGCAGGATGCCTCGCTTGGCAATTCCTATCAGTTCACCTTCGATGTCGAGTTCGAGATCGAGTCCTACCTGCGCTACCAGGGCGAGAAGTTCTCGCGCTATTTCGACGCCAACACCTATCTGCTGATCACCCGTGCGCTCGACTATTTCGATCCGGCGCGCGACCACGACGGCGACCTGGCCGCGGCCTTGTCCACGGCGCGATGCGACTTTCTGCTGGCCTCGTTTTCTACCGACTGGCGATTCGCGCCCGAGCGCAGCCGTGAGATCGTGGCCGCGCTGCTGGCCAACCGCCGTCGGGTCACCTATGCCGAGATCGATGCGCCGCATGGGCACGATGCGTTTTTGCTTGACGACTCGCGCTATCACGCCCTGATGAAGGCTTATTTCGATCGAATCGCCACGGGGCTTGCGGCATGAATCTGACCAGCGGTGCCCTCGATCGTCATGGCTTGCGGCCCGATCTCGCTGCCATTGCCGACTGGATCGCGCCCGGCTCGCGTGTGCTCGACCTGGGTTGCGGTGACGGCGTGCTGCTCGATCATCTGCAGCATGCCAAGGGCTGCAGTGGCTACGGCGTCGAAATTGACGACGCCCAGGTGCTGGCCTGCGCGCATCGCGGTGTGGATGTGATCCAGCAGAACATCGAGGCCGGGCTCGACATGTTTGCCGGCAGCCGTTTCGACGTGGTGGTGCTGTCGATGGCGATTCAGGCGACCCAGCATACCGAGCGCGTGCTGCGCGAGATGAGTCAGGTCGGCCTCGAAGGCATCGTGTCGTTTCCGAATTTCGGTCACTGGACCCATGCACTGTCGATCCTGCGCGGGCGGATGCCGATGTCGCGCGAGATGCCCTATCAGTGGTACGACACGCCCAACCTGCATCTGAGCACGCCGCTCGACTTCGAGGATCTGCTCGACAAGCTCGGGCTGGTCGTCACCCGCCGCGGCTATATGGCCAACGGACAGCCGATCGGCTTTTTACCCGGATTGCGCTGCACGCAGGCGATCTATCGATTCCGCAGCCGCTGAGGTATCGCCTTCCCATGCCCGAATCCCGCCCTATTCCTGCCACGCAACGTTTTGCCTGGATCCTTGGCCTGTCCGGCCTGTTGCCTTTCGTGACGCAGGCGCTGTTTTCCTGGCTGTCGCCGCCGGTCGAACTGGTCGGGGTGCTGCGCTCGCAGGTTCACTATGCCGCCGCGATCCTGACCTTTCTCGGCGCCTTGCACTGGGGGGTGACCCTTGCCTCGCCTTCGATCGTCGATACGCCTGCGGCAACCCGGCTGATCTGGGGTGTGACCCCGGCGCTCTTTTGCTGGATCGTGACCCTTTATCCGATCGACATGGCACTGCCGCTGCTGTTCTTTGGCCTGCTGGCCGCACTGGTCCTTGATCTGGTCCTGTATCGCGGCACGCCGGTGCCGCGCTGGTTTTTCACACTTCGCATCGTGCTGAGCACCGGTGCGCTCGCCAGTGTGGGTGCGAGCTGGCTCGCGATGGCGGTGCGCTTGCCGGGTGCGAAATAATCATCACCATGTATATCCCACAACACTTTGCAATCCAGGACACAGACGTCCTGCACCGGATCATCGAAACCCATCCGCTGGGTGTGCTGGTGACCCAATCGCCCAATGGCCTGGATGCCAATCACATTCCGTTTGAACTCGACCGGGCGCGAGGTCTGCTGATCGCCCATGTGGCGCGTGCCAATCCGGTCTGGCGCGAATGCGGCGATGGCGCGCAGGTGATGGTGATTTTTCGGGGCGACGAACATTACATCTCGCCAAACTGGTATCCGAGCAAACACGAATTTCATCGGCAGGTGCCCACCTGGAATTACGAAGTGGTGCACGCCTACGGATGGCTGACGGTGCAGGACCAGGAAAAGTTCGTGCGCGGGGTGGTCGGCCGCCTGACGCGGACCCACGAGGCCTCAGAGCCCAAGCCCTGGAAGATGGGCGACTCCGCCCCCGAATACATCGACGGCATGCTCAAGGCCATTGTCGGGATTGAAATTTCAATTTCCCGGCTTGAAGGCAAGGCGAAACTGAGTCAGAACCGCGAGCCTCGCGATCGACTCAACGCGGCCGATGTGCTGGCGAATCAGGGTGATACAGCGCTGGCCGAGGCGATGCGCACTGCAAAGTGAACGAAGGGCAACGCGAGTGAACTGCGGCGGATTACTTCGGGTCCCGGCGCGAATTGAGGGACGTGTTCAGGCGGTCGCGAAGCGCCGGCGACGCCAGCGAGTCGAGGTAGCGTGACTCGATCGGGGCCACTGCGGCGCGCGCTGCGCCAAGCTCGGCCAGGCTGCGTTTCATCGCCGCCAACGCCAGGGGTTCGGTGGCGACCAGATCGGCCACCGTCCGGTCGACAGCTGCAGTGAGCGCATCCGGCTCGACCCGCTCGGTGAGAAAACCGATACGCAGCATTTCATCCGAATCGATCGTGCTCGCTGTCAGAAAGAGCCGGTTCGCGGCGGTCAGGCCGAGCCGTTCGACATAGCGGCGCATACCACCCGGGTAGTAGTGCAGACCGAACTTGGCCGCCGGCATGAACATGCGCCCGCCGTTCACACCGATGCGCAGATCGCAGCACAGGGCCAGGTCGGTCGCCCCGCCATAGACGCCGCCATGAATCGCGGCGATCGTGGGCAGTGGCAGGGTCTCGAGCCGATCGAGAAAGGCCTCGAAGCCGCGCTCCTGCAGCCGCTCGAGAATCGCCTGCAGGGTGTAGCCCGAACTGAAGCTTTTTGATCCGTTGGAGGCGATCACCAGCACGCGGATCTCGGGTCGGGCCAGAATCTGGTCGAGATAACCCTGCATCACCGGCACATCATCGGGGTCGATGCGGTGGTGCTGCGAGGGGCGATTCAGTCGAATGGTGGCCCGTGGGCCATTGATGTCGAGGAGGGGGGGCGAGTCGGTGGTGTCCATCGGCAGATGATGCCGCAAAGTCGCGCCGAGCTGATCGATCGGGTGCCATTCGGGCGCGCGCGCCGACCGGATGCCGAACCGGCCACTTTCATGCTAAAAACGCAGGATTCATTCTGGAGGAGACAAGATCATGGCTGAAGCATTCATCGTTGCCGCGGCGCGCACTGCCGGCGGTCGCAAGGGCGGTCGCATGTCGGGCTGGCACCCGGCCGATCTGGCCGCACAGGTTCTCGATGCACTGATTGCCCGCACCGGCATCGATCCGGCGCTGATCGAAGACGTCATCATGGGTTGCGTCGGCCAGGCCGGCGAGCAGTCGGCCAATGTGGCCCGCAATGCGGTGCTGGCCTCCAAACTGCCGGAGAGCGTGCCGGGCACCTCGGTCGACCGCCAGTGCGGCTCGTCGCAGCAGGCCCTGCAGTTCGCGGCCCAGGCGGTCATGTCGGGCACCATGGACATCGTGATTGCCGCTGGCGTCGAGAGCATGAGCCGTGTGCCGATGGGCATGCCGAGCTCGCTGCCCGCCAAGAACGGCATGGGCAGCTATATGAGCCAGGCGATTCACGATCGTTACCCCGGCCCCGATTTCAGCCAGTTTCTGGGCGCCGAGATGATGGTCAAAAAATATGGCCTGACCAAAGACCAACTCGACGAATACGCCTTCTCGAGCCATCAGCGTGCGATTGCCGCGACCAAGTCGGGCGCGTTTGCCGACGAGATCATTCCGCTGCCGGTGCGCATGGCCGATGGCACGACCACCTCCGAGATGCATACCGTCGATGAAGGCATCCGTTTCGATGCCAGCCTGGCCGGCATCTCGTCGGTCAAGATCCTGCAGGAAGGCGGCGCGATCACCGCCGCCAACGCCAGCCAGATCTGCGACGGCTCGGCCGGTCTGCTGGTGGTCAACGAGCGTGGTCTCAAGACCCTCGGCCTCACGCCGCTGGCGCGCGTGCATCACATGACCCTGATCGGCCACGATCCGGTGATCATGCTCGAGGCACCCCTGCCTGCCACCGAGCGCGCGCTCAAGAAAGCCGGCATGAAGATCGACGACATCGATCTCTACGAGGTCAATGAGGCCTTCGCATCGGTGCCGCTTGCCTGGCTCAAGGCCACTGGTGCCGACCGCGAGCGTCTGAATGTGAATGGCGGGGCGATCGCGCTGGGCCATCCTCTGGGCGGCTCGGGCGCCAAGCTGATGACCACGCTCATTCATGCCCTGCACAAGCGCGGCAAGCGCTATGGCCTGCAGACAATGTGCGAAGGCGGTGGACTGGCCAATGTCACCATCGTCGAGCGCCTGTAAACCCCAGCCTGAACCGAACCCGACCCGAAGCACGGAAGACCCCGATGACCGACCTGTCAGACGCCAAGAAACTCGCCGAATACCGCATGAAGAACAAGGTCCGGTTTGTCACCGCGGCCTCGCTCTTCGACGGCCATGATGCGTCGATCAACATCATGCGGCGCATTCTGCAGAGCATGGGCTGCGAGGTCATTCATTTGGGTCACAACCGCTCGGTGAGCGAGGTGGTCGACTGTGCGCTGCAGGAAGACGTGCAGGGCATTGCGGTGTCGTCGTATCAGGGCGGTCATGTCGAGTACTTCAAGTACATGATCGACCTGCTGCGCGCCAATGGCGCAGGTCATGTGAAGGTCTTCGGCGGCGGTGGCGGCGTGATCGTGCCTCCCGAGATCCGCGAGCTGCATGCCTATGGCGTGACCCGCATCTACTCCCCGGAAGACGGGCAAAAGCTCGGGCTGGCCGGCATGATCGGCGACATGATCGCGCGCTGCGATCTCGACCTTTCTTCTTACGCGCCGGCCTCGCTCGATGCAATCGTGCTGCCGCCGGGTGCGGTCGCCGGTGATGCGTCGGGGCGTGCCGACATCGCCCGCTCGCGCCGCTCGCTGGCGCAGCTCATCACCGCGCTCGAAAACGACACACCGCCGGGTGGGCTTGACGCGGCTGCTTTCGCCGCGATGCGCACCGATCTGCGCAAGCGCGCCGATCTGGTTGCCACGCCTGCGCTGGGCATCACCGGCACCGGTGGTGCCGGCAAGTCGAGCCTGACCGACGAGCTGGTGCGCCGCCTGCGTCTCGATCAGGACGATGTGCTGCGCATCGCGATCATTTCGGTCGACCCCACGCGACGCAAGTCGGGCGGGGCACTGCTTGGCGATCGCATTCGCATGAATGCCATCGACCATCCCAATGTCTTCATGCGCTCGCTCGCCACCCGCGATGCCGGCAGCGAGATCAGCCAGGCGCTGCCCGATGTGATCGCCGCCTGCAAGGTCTCGGGCTTTGATCTGATCGTGGTCGAGACCTCTGGTATCGGTCAGGGCGATGCCGCGATCGTGCCGCTGGTCGATGCCACGCTCTATGTCATGACCCCCGAGTTCGGTGCGGCCAGCCAGCTCGAAAAAATCGACATGCTCGACTTCGCCGATTTCGTGGCGATCAACAAGTTCGATCGCAAGGGCTCGCTCGATGCCCTGCGCGATGTCAGCAAGCAGTACCAGCGCAATCGCGAACTCTGGACCACCGCACCCGATCAGATGCCGGTCTTCGGCACGCAGGCCTCGCGCTTCAACGATGACGGCGTGACCGCGCTCTATCAGGGCATGCTGCCCAAACTGGTCGCGCTTGGCCTGGCGCTGCCGCTGGGCGATAACGCGCGCCGCGGCGATGAGGCGGCTGCTGCCGCGAAAACCGGTGGCCGACTGGCGCGGGTGGCAAACCGCCACACCAGCAATCATTCGGTGATCGTGCCGGCGGCCCGCGTGCGTTATCTCGCCGAGATTGCTGACGCGGTGCGCGGCTACAAGCAGCGGGCTCGCGCGCAGGCGCGCCTGGCCCGCGAGATCCAGCAGCTGCGCGAAACCGCGCGCATGCTGCATGACGATGATGCCCAGCGTCAGGGTGCCCGCGACACAGTGGTGGCGCTCGCCGAGCGGCGCGAAGCAGGACTCGATGGCGCGGCCCGCCGCCTGCTGTCCGATTGGCCGGCGCTGCGCGAGGCCTATGCCGGCGACGAGTTTGTCGTGACCGTTCGCGATCGCGAGATCCGCACCGCGATCACCACCACCTCGCTGTCGGGCACGCGCATCCGCAAGGTGGCGCTGCCGCAATACGAAGACCACGGCGAGCTGCTCAAGTGGCTGATGCTCGAAAATGTGCCGGGCGCTTTCCCCTATACCGCCGGCGTCTTCACCTTCAAGCGCGAGGGCGAAGATCCGACCCGCATGTTTGCCGGCGAGGGCGACGCGTTTCGCACCAATCGACGCTTCAAGCTGCTCTCCGAAGGCATGGCTGCCAAGCGGCTTTCCACGGCGTTTGACAGCGTGACCCTCTACGGCAACGACCCCGATCTGCGCCCCGACATCTACGGCAAGGTCGGCAACTCAGGGGTGTCGATCGCCACGCTCGAAGACATGAAGGTGCTCTACTCGGGCTTCGATCTGTGCAACCCGGCCACCAGCGTCAGCATGACCATCAACGGTCCGGCGCCCTCGATCCTGGCGATGTTCATGAACACCGCGATCGACCAGCAGATCGACGCCTTTCGCGCCAAACACGATCGCGAACCCAACGCCGAGGAAGCGGCGAAAATCCGCGCCTTCACGCTGGCCAATGTGCGCGGCACGGTGCAGGCCGACATCCTCAAGGAAGACCAGGGTCAGAACACCTGCATCTTCTCGACCGAGTTCAGCCTGAAGGTGATGGGCGATATCGCGCAGTATTTCGTGCAGCACGATGTGCGCAATTTCTATTCGGTCTCGATCAGCGGCTATCACATCGCCGAGGCCGGAGCCAACCCGATCAGCCAGCTCGCTTTCACGCTGTCCAATGGCTTCACCTTCGTCGAGGCCTATCTGGCGCGCGGCATGAAGGTCGATGATTTCGCGCCCAACCTGAGCTTTTTCTTCAGCAACGGCATGGACCCGGAATACACCGTGCTCGGCCGCGTGGCGCGGCGCATCTGGGCGGTGGCCATGCGCGACAAATACGGCGCCAACGATCGCAGCCAGAAGCTCAAGTATCACTGCCAGACCAGCGGGCGCAGCCTGCATGCGCAGGAGATCCAGTTCAACGACATCCGCACCACGCTGCAGGCGCTCATTGCCACCTACGACAATGCCAACAGCCTGCACACCAATGCTTTCGATGAGGCGATCACCACGCCGACCGAAGACAGCGTGCGCCGGGCCATGGCGATCCAGCTGATCATCAATCGCGAGTGGGGTCTGGCGAAAAACGAGAATCCGCTGCAGGGCAGCTTCATCGTCGATGAGCTGACCGAGCTGGTCGAAGAAGCGGTGCTGGCCGAATTCGAGCGGATCGCCGAGCGCGGCGGCGTGCTGGGTGCGATGGAGACCGGCTATCAGCGCGGCAAGATCCAGGACGAGTCGATGCACTACGAGCATCTGAAGCACACCGGTGAGTACCCGATCATCGGCGTGAACACCTTCCGCAATCCGCACGGCGACCCGACCCCCGAAAAGCTCGAGCTCGCACGATCCACCGACGAGGAAAAGCAGTCGCAGCTGGCGCGCCTGGCCGACTTCCAGTCACGTCACACCAGTGAGTCGGCGGCGATGGTGGCGCGGCTGCGTCAGGCGGTGATCGACGACGACAATGTCTTCGCGGTGCTGATGGACGCGGTGCGGGTCTGTTCGCTCGGGCAGATCACCCATGCCCTGTTTGAGGTGGGCGGGCAGTACCGGCGGAATATGTAGCGGTGGTGGACGATTGCGCGCGGTGCCCCCGCGCGCAATCAGTTTTACCTCGAGCTTTACCTCAAGGCCTGCCTCTCACGCTGCGTCAGCCCTTCGTGCGACGCAGACGGCGCACTGCCGGCAGACCCGCCTGTGCCAGCAGCGTCAGGGCCAGCGTAGAGGGCACCGGAATCGACTGGCCGACATACTTCGACGCGCCAAGATCGGCATCGGTCACGCCGAACACATAGAAGTTGTTCGGGCCGGCGACGTTTGGCAGGAAGTCGTTGTCATTGGCCAGCCACAGGGTATGGGTGAGCGTGCCGTTGACCGTAATGTCGGTGCCGAACGCGAGTCCTTCGAGTTTGGCCGGCACGTTCGCTGGCGTGATGCTATTGGCGCCCAGCACCGCGACGATGTCGAGGAATGAGGTCTTCGCGACTGCGGCATTGGCGGCCGCGCTGCCACTCAGACTGCTGATGTCGGTGGCGCCGGCCAGATCGATCTTGAACAGCGTTTTGACTGCGGCGTTGGTGCCGTCGCCAAGGCCTTTGCCGTCGCGCTCGAGCACCAGGAATTCATGGTCGTTGATCGCGGTGATCTCGCTCACGCCCGTGCCGGTGGTGAGCTTGTAGCCGTATTCGCCCCTGATCGCGCCGGTGGCGACATCGATGGCGATGATCCGCAGCAGCTTGTTGCTGGCCGTGATCGCGGCATCCTGAATCATGGGCGCCTGAACGATGCCAATGAGTGTCTTGCCGTCAGGCGTGATCGCCAGACCTTCCATGCCCTTGTTGGCGACCCGTCCGCTGGTGTTGCCCGAGATCTCGGTCGCACCGACCGGGTACTGATTCGCCACATCATATTTGGCGGGCAGCTCGAAGGTCTTGATCAGCACACCGGTCGTGCGGTCGAACTGACGTACATAGGGGCCGTATTCGTCGGAGACGAACACCGAGCGGCCATCGGCCGAGACGCGGATGCCCTCGGGGTCGAAGCGGGCGCTGGTGGCATTGCCCGAGTTCGAGCCGCCGAAGTTGTCGGATCGACCGGAAAAATAGAAGATGCTTGCGGTGTTGCTGGCGGGCGCCCCGGTGCCGAGGTTAAGGCCCGCACCAGTGCCATAAACCAACGCCTGTGGACTCGACAGCAGGGTGGTCTGGGTGATGACAGGGATGAGGGTCATCGGCAGCCCGCCACTGCTGCTGCTGGGTGCCAGCGTCATGTTCACCGTCTGGAATCGGCTGATATAGCTGACGGTGTCGTCGACGTTAGCGTTATACAACAGCGCGTTCGGGCCCCGGTCGGGGGATGCCACAAAGGTGTTGCCGCCTGCCCAGGCCATGCCCGACCCCATTCCGCCGAGCACATTGCCGGGAAGGCCGTTTTCAAGCGGCCCGGTCAGTCCGGACAGATCGCTTGAGCCGTTGAGACTGCCGATGGCGAGCAGCCCCGGTGCGGCCTGAGCGCCCGACGCAAACATCGCCGCCACACACAGCGAGAGCGATGCGCTGCGCGCGAGACGGAAGATCGGGTTTGGGGGTATTGGCGCGAACGGGCGACGCAGCGAACAGGGCCTGCATGGTGTGAAACTCCGGGGTGGGATGGATTGACGAGTGGCGTGATGTGAGGCGCCAGACCAGCCTGAGACCCTAGTCCCCGAATGTGACAAATCGCACAGAACTGCGTGCTGAAATAGGTCGGGCGCGGGGCTTAAGGCGCAACGCGACCGCTTTGATCATCGGCGCGCCGGTGTGATGGCCCTCAGCCCGGTTTGCCCCGGCGCGAACTCACTGCTTCGCAGCCGATTCCTTCAGGCGCTGCAGCTCTTCCCAGCCCTTGTAGGCGGTGATCCCGTTTTCGTCGAAAAACACCACCGGCCCTTCGCACACGAAGAGGTATTCGGTGTCTTCAAGCGCGGTGGTCGTGCCATGCAGCACGCCATTGGGTTCGTAGTCATAGTCGCCGGCTTCAAGAATGCCGTCGCGCACCTGCAGCTTGCCCTTGAGCACATAGGTGTGGGCATCCGACAGATGCTTGTGCGGCGGGGCCACGAAGCCCTTTTTCCAGCGATAAAGGGCCACCCATCGGCCGGTCTCGGGGCCGGTCCAGAGCACCTTGGTCCAGGCCATGCCGGGGCTGGTCTCGATCCAGGGTTCGTTCGCGCGAACGATGATGTCGGCAAGCTGGTCATTGATCGGCAAGAGGTTCTGCAGGGCCATGTCGTCTCCGTTGTTTGTCGTTGTGTGTGGTTGGTGTCGAGGCGCTCAACTCAAGTCTGTGCATCGTAGACCGCGGTCTCGAAGGCTTCAAACAGCGGCAGTGCCTTGACGTCGGCAAAGGGCAGGATCTGTGTCATCAGGACGCCCGCCAGATCGCTGGTCGGGTCGATCCAGTAGTAGCAGTTGGTCAGACCCGCCCAGGACATCGATCCGGCGGCCCGCCCGGTGGGCGCGCGACGCAGGTTGATCTGAAAGGCGAGGCTCCAGGTCTTGGGCGTGCCCGGAAAGAATTCGGCATCGTTGGAGCGGGTGGGGCTGACGGTTTTCAGCATCGTCACCCGACTGTCGCCGAGGTGGTTCATGCCCATGAGTGCGACGGTCTCGGGGCGCAGTACGCGTTCGCCGTTGCCGGCACCGTGATTGAGGATCATGCGTGTGAACTTGAGATAGTCGCGCGCGGTGCTGAGCAGGCCGCCGCCGCCCTGGTCGACGTCCGGCGGCGGTGGCGGGCCCATGCCGGTGATCGGCGCAAGCGACCCGACCTCAGTGCGCTGATGCATGCTGGCCATCTGCGCGCGCATCGCCTCACTCGGACGGTAGGCGGTGCTGCTCATGCCCAAAGGGCCGAGCAGGTGGTCCTGGAAATACTGGCCCAGCGGCTTGCCGCTGGCGGCCTCGACCATCTTGCCGGCCCAGTCGGTATTCACGCCATATTCCCAGCGCTCGCCCGGATCGGCAATCAAGGGAATATTGATCGACTCGTTAGTGCGGGTCTCGACCCCGGGGATCTGCATCAAGGTCTTGAAGCGCTGGATCCTCGCATTCCACATCTCGTAGCTGAAGCCCCCCGAGTGGGTCAGCAGATGACGCAGGGTGATGGCCCGACGGGGCGCGCGCATCAGCGGCCGCCCATCGGCATCGAAGCCGGTCAGCACGCGCACATCGCCGAGTGCCGGCACCACCGCGCTGGCCGGTGCATCGAGCTCGAGCAGACCGCGCTCCACCAGTTGCAGCGCGGCACTCGAGGTGATCGCCTTGGTCATCGAGGCGATGCCGACCACGGTGTCGACCGTCATCGGCTCACTGCGAGCCAGGCTGCGAATGCCAAAAGCGCCTTCGTAGAGCGTGCGCTCGGACGAGGTGACCATCGCCGCCACCCCGGGGATATCGCCGCGTTGGGCGGCTTGACTGAGCAGGTGGTCGATGCGGGCCTGAAGACTCATGCAGGTTTCCTGATGGGGTTGTACCGATGGGCTTGGGATGATTTGCCGAAGGGGCGATGCGCTCGTTCAACCATGAGCTCGTGCAAAGCAGAGCTCCGATGATAGGAGCAATCGGGAATATAAAGATCGATCGCCGATAAAGACCGTGTCAGGCCTGAGGCTCGATCGTTGCGCCAGGCAGCGTGATGCGCAGACAGGTTCCCTGCGACGTGGAGTCGATCGACAGGCGGGCATGAATGAGCGCGGCCCGCTCCTGCATGATTCGCCGCCCGTTGCCCTTGGCCTCGCCCATGCCCACGCCATCGTCCTGCAATTCGATCCGGATGTTCTGGCCTTCGGCGACCGCGGTCAGGGCGATATGGCTGGCCTGGGCATGCTGGATGACATTCGAGATGGCTTCCATCAGCATGAACTGCAGATGCCGCATCTGTGTAGCGTGAAAATTGGCGAGCACTGGAAGCTCATCGGCACGCCATTTCAGGTCCAGGCCGGCCGCCTTGATCCGCCGCTCCAGCCTGAATCGCAGGCTCGCGAGCAGCGCGTTGATATCGCCCTGGGGCAAGTGGATCGCATCGACCGAAAGCCGCAACTGGTCAAGTGACTCCTGCAGGGTCTGTAAAAGCTCGATGCGTGACGCGTCACCACGCTCGACCTGCCGGATGGCTGTGATCAGGTGGGCGCCGGCGCCGTCGTGCATGTCGCGCAAAACGCGGGTGCGCTCTTCGGCGGTCGCCTTGTCGCGCTCCATCGCGGTTACCTGAGCATGTTTCAGGTTCAGCTCGCGCTCGCGCGCTTCAATGCGTGCCTGAATGGAGCGGTTGACTTGAACCAGGTCGTCGCGGGCGCGCTTGAAGCGCGTGCTGACGATGGTCAGGACGCACATCGCGAGCAACACCGTCGCATATTTTCCGTACGCTGACTCTTCAAAATACAGCGCGTCCGCACGACCCACATAGACATCACGTGCCAACGCAAACACGCAGGCTGCCGTGGCCAGAACCAACAGCCCGCGCAAACCATCGGGTTGCTTCCAGACCTCCCATGCAAGACGCAGCGTCAGCAGCGCCCATCCCGCGAGAGAGGCCAGCATCCAGAGCGCCACCCAGATTGGTGTGAGATGCCACCACGACAGCGCCAGACTGATCGGCCCGGTCACCAGCAGCATCAGGATGCACCGCTCCTCCATTCGCGGTCGGGCATCGTTCCAGAGTGTCTTGATGATCAGATAGAGCGCCCCTGACCAGATCACGAAAAGGCACAGCACCACCATGCCCCAGGTTGGCCAGGCCAGCGGCGAGGCCTCCCACCAGGTGTCCACCAGGCGCAGGCCCCATGCGAGTTCGCCGACGGCGGCTGCCGCATAAAGGGGGTCGCGCTGCTGCAGCCACAAGAGCGCACAGAACGCGCCGACCAGCAGACTCAACACAGAGGCAGCCTGAGGCGCGGTGATCCGCAACCATTCCTGGTAGGACCACTGAGCGCGCATCATTTCCGAGGGGCCGACCATGACCCGCGAGAGCCCGGCCCGTCGTCCGGCATCGGCTCGCAGCACTATCCGAAGTTCGTTCTGCGGCTTGAGCAGGGCTTCCGGCAAGGCCACCCAGACCGGTCGCTTGGCCGCCCAGTTGTCGTTGGGGATGTCGATCTGACCGGCTTCGGCCAGCCGTTCGCCGTTGAGTTCGATGCGCCAGGCATTGCCCACGCGAGGGATGACCGCCGCCCAGGACCCGGCAGCGGCACCAGAAGGGCGTGCAAACGACAGGCGCACCTCAAGCACCCCAGAAAGCCCGCGGTTGGCAAGGTCCCAGTGCAGCGGCAGGGACTCGGTGCGCAGGGCTTCGTCGCCATCAGGCGTGAGCATTCGGATTTGCGCGCTTTCGATCATGACTGGCGCGGGTTGTGCCCAGGCGCCTGGCAAGAGCAGCCACAATCCCAGCCAAGCCCAAAGCCGATACCGATGGTGGCAAGCGCGCGCCGCGCGCCGCGCGTGGCCCATCGGCGCTATTCCGTATGCCCCTGGGGATCCATCAAGCCCATCAGGCCAGCCTGGTAGACCGCCTCGCCGCGGGAATGCACCTCGAGCTTGCGATACAGATGCTTGATGTGCATTTGCACGGTGTGCATCGAGATGCCCTCCATGTCGGCGATTTCGGCATAGGTGTAGCCGCGCGCAACAAGTCGCAGCACATCGGATTCACGCGCGGTCAACTGCACTTGTGGTGCATCGGCTGCTCGCTGTTCAGGCAGGGGCTGCTGCGACTTCAATCGCTCGAGCAGTTTGCGCGCGATCATGGGCGAGATCGGTGAGCCTCCCTGTTTGACTTCCAGGACGATCCGGCCGATGTCGTCGGGCCGGGCATCCTTCTGGATGTAGCCGACCGCGCCTGCTTCCAGGCAGGCAAGAACCGTGTCCTCGTCGCCCAGTACCGAGATCACCAGCGTCTCGCAAGCCGGCTGCAAGGCCTTGAGGCGGTAGATCAATTCGAGCCCATGTCCGTCAGGCAGGGCCAGATCGGTCAGCAGCAGGTCTGCGGCATGGGTTTCCAGCCACGCCTGAGCGTCGCGCAGGCGGTTGAATGAGGCCTGCAATTCGAGCCCGGGATGCTCACGGATGCTGGCTTCAAAATACTGTCGTGACGCCTCATCGTCTTCGAGCAGGACGATTCGCCAGCGCTCATGCGGCGCAGTCTGGACAAGTTCTTCGGGCATGGACGGGCACGCACACCAAAACAATCAAACAGCTTAGCCGTGAGCATGCACTGCGAATACCCCCATGAACATGGGTAGCCAACGTCGCGCCGGATCCGGATCGTGTCGGTTCAATCACACCAACGTCAAAAATCATCCGGAAATCAGACATGAAATCAACTCTCACTGCGGGCGTCCTGGCGGCTTGTGTCGGACTGCTTGTCTCCCAAACCGCACACGCCGATGCAATTAAAGTGTCGATGACTGTCGACAATGCTTATGCACTCTTTGTCGGTAACCGTAGCGCGGCCACGACGTTCGTGGGCTCGGACGGCAACTGGCCATCCGTCGAAAGCTACAGCTTCAATCTCGCCCGTGACGCCTATCTCTACGTCGTGACAGCGTCAGACCTGACTCAAGCCCAGGGCTTCCTTGGTCAATTCGAAAACCAGACCAGTGGTTATAAGTTCTACAGCCAGAACCCCCAGTGGCAGGTCATGTCGACAGGCCTTGGCCCGAATGCTCCCTACACAGGGTCGGCAGCGGACCTGCAGCTGCTCAGCAACGAGATCCAGGACGCCAATGGGGGCGGTAACCCATCACAAGGCTGGCGCAGCTTTACCGCTGGGGGCGCCAATGGCAGTTCTCCCTGGGGCGCGATGTCCGGCATCGACTCGCTGGCAAGCTGGGTCTGGTATGCAGCGGGCAGCTGTAATCGCAACAACCCGACCCTCGGCGGATGTGATGCAGGAGAGTGGTTGGTCTTTCGGATCGCAGTGGCTGCCACGCCCGACAACCCGATTCCTGACAACCCGATTTCAAGCACAGTCCCGGAGCCGACATCGTTTGCGCTGGCAGGCTTAGGACTCGCGCTGGCTGCAGCCCTGCGAAGAAAAAAGGTCTGATCGACGCTGCGCGGCGGGTTCACGCAAGCGCCTGAAGCTTCTCGATATGCTCGGTCAGATGCTTGTGGAAATGGCCGATCGCCTGCTCGTAGTGACCGAAGGTGAAGTGGCTGTTGGCGCCTGACGCGAGCCCTTCCTGGATCGCGCAGGCGGCCTGTCGATCTTCGGTCAGTCCGGAGTCCTGCACGAAGTTTGCATCGCGCCGCGCCTCGGCGATATCGAGTGGCTTGCCATGCTTGATCCGAGGGGCGAGCTGATAGATCACCCAATGGGTTTGCGACGGCGTCACCGGCTCCAGAATCACGAGCATTGCGTGGCTGGACAGGAAGGTCACGTGGCTGTTGGGAAAGAGCTGGTGCACATCGGTAACGCGACCTTTGACGTCCCATTCTTCGCGTGGCGTGTCGCGCAATTTCTCGATGCGGCGAAACGGAAAGACGATGCGTGAATTGCAGCCGTGCAGCTCGACAACATTCAGGTTGTCGTAGCCGTAGGGATAGAAGGACTGGCTGTGCAGCGACCTGATGTGATAACCCTCCATCGAGGTCTCGCCGATCAGCTTCCAGTTGGCATTGTCGTTGAACTCGAGCGTGTTGAAGTGGACGTAGTCGGAAGGCAGGAGGTCGGGCATGTCAGGCAAGGGCCCGTCCGAAATCGGCGCCTCTTGCGTGATGAAGACGATGCCGCCCTTCTCGATTGCCGTCACAGGCACGAGCCCGTGAGTCTCCTTGTCGAGCCCCGGAAAGCCGTCGGCTGCAGGGATATGGCGCAACGCGCCGTCCAGGCCGTAGGTCCACGAGTGATAAGGGCAGGAGAAGGCCCGTTTGCAGCCTTCGCCTTCTGCGACCCTCATGCCGCGATGACGACAGGCATTGCGAAACCCGCGCACGATGCCGTCGGTGCCGCGCACCACCAGAAGCGGCGTGCCCAGCGACGTGCGTGCAATGTAAGAGCCGGGGTCAGACAGCGCCGCAGACGGGCAAAACGCCATGGGCACACGGCGCATCACATCGAGTTCGGCCTCGAATCGCTGCGGCGATACATAGTTCGCCGCAGGCTCGCGCCACACAGTCGAGCCCTTGTCGGTCGATTGCCGGTCGACATGCGCCAGGATGCGGTCGATCAACGCATGGTCATTGGGGTGCGCGCTCATGGTTTGCCTGTCGTGCGAGAAAAAATCAGTCTAGCGTGTGCTGTGAGATAGCGTCCAGGCAGCGTGTTTCGGTCGGCTCGTCATTGGTACCGCTTTGCGCTCGCCATTGCGCAGCAGCCTGACGAGACCAGTACCATCCGGTGGTCAGGCAGCTGTCTGATGAAGCCAGGAATGCCAAAGCCTGACAGACTGCGGCACTGATGCGGCACTGATGCGGCACTCATGCAGCACACAACACGGAGACCAGTATGCGTTCAGCCGACGAGCCTCAGGCCGGCACATTGCATCAGCGGCCGCATTGAGCACGGCCGACCAGGCCCGCGCCAACCGCACTGGCATTGCCTGGATGGTGCTGGCGATGACTGCCTTCATCGCCAACGATGCGATAACCAAGTCGATCGGCCAACACCTGCCGGCCGCGCAGATCATCGTGGTGCGCGGTGTCATGGCCATCAGCCTGATCAGTCTGGTGGCCTGGCGCATGGGCGCGATGAGCCAGTTGCCCGATGTGGTTCGCCCCTGGGTCATCCTGCGCGCCGTCTGCGAGGGGCTGGGCACCTTCCTTTATCTGGCGGCCCTCTTTCACTTGCCGTTCGCTAATGTGAGCGCGATCAACCAGTCGTCGCCGCTCTTCATCGCGTTGCTGGCGATGGTGCTCCTGAAGGAGCGGGTCGATGCCGGCCGCTGGATCGCCATCGGCATCGGCTTCCTGGGCGTGCTCGCCGTCATCCAGCCGCGGCTCGATGGCTTTAATCTTTATGCCTGGATGACGCTGTTGGCCACGCCGTCGATTCTGGTGACCCTGACCACCGCCAGCGTCGTGTGGCTGATGGCCTGCGGCGTGCTGGCGGTGCAAGGGTGGACGCCCATGGGCGCAGGCGACGTCGGCCTGCTGTCGATCGCCGCAGTACTCCTCTCCACCGCCTACTACGCAAGCATCGCCGCCATGCGCCAGGGCGAGATGTCGGTGGTCGCGCCCTTCCGGTATGTGGGCCTCTTCTGGGCCCTGCTGATCGGCTGGTTCGTCTGGGGAGACCTGCCGAATGCATGGGGCCTCATCGGGATCAGCCTGCTGATTGCGACCGGCGTCTACATGATCCGCCACCAGCGGGCTGCGGGTCGCGGCTGAGCGCAGCCGCGGGCAACCACGCCGCGCGCTGGCTTGGTCGCTATGATTTGCGATGCTCAGGCGGCCTGCGGCCGGGTGCGCATCGGGCCCAGGAAATCACGCTTGCCCAGCGGCACACCCTTCTGACGCAGGATGTCGTAGGCGGTGGCGGCATGGAAATAGAAGTTCGGCAGCGAGAACGACATCACGAAGGTCTCGGCGGTGAAGGGCACCTGCCGGCCGCGCATCTCGAAGGCCATGTCGCGACCCTCCAGTGCGTTGATGTCGGCGGGCTTGATGGCCTGCAGCGCGGCGATGGTGTCCTTGACCAGTGTCTGGAGTCCGGCGTAATCGCGGGCCGGCAGCTCGCCGGGCGGGCCGAAGACGCCGACCTTGAGGCCATCGATTGCGCCGAGCGACTGATGCACGACCGCGTCGATCTGAAAACTGAAGGGCAGCATGTCGGGTGCAAGTCGGGCCTGCACGATCTCATTGGGGTCGATGCCGGCGGCGGTAAAGTGCGCCAGACCCTTGTCGAGAAAGCCGGAGACGGCCGGCAGGATCTGCAGATAGCTTGCGACGCTCAGGTCGTAAAGGGATGTCGCCATGGGGTCGTTCTCCTGATGTGTGATGGGGTGCGATGCGCGGTCATCGCAGCAGGGATGGGGCGCTCGCGCGGCTGATGATAGCTGGCTGAGCTTGGCTGATGGCGTCCGTCGGTTTGATGCGGTTTCATCGTGAAAGGTCTGCGTCTGCCTGCAAGGCCTTGCGCTGCTAAGCTCGATCCACAACACAAGGAGACACACCATGGGCATCCCGACCGGCTCGTTCCCGGGCTTCGATCTGTCGCTGCGCGAACCCGGCATCGCCTGGTTCGAGTTCAACACCCCGGAGCGCCTCAATGGCATGACCGCCTCGCTCAAGCGCGATCTGATCGAATGCATCACGCAGGCGCAGATGGATGACGCAGTCCGCGTGCTGGTCTTTACCGGCCGCGGCAAGGCGTTTTGTGCCGGCGATGACCTCAAGGCTTATCGCGACGGTGTGCTTGCGGGTGATGCGCTGACCGCGCCGATCCATCCCGGTCATCACAATGCGCCCGGCACCTATAACGGGCTGCGCGCCATTTCGCAGGCGCTCAACACTGCGGTGCGCAACCTCGACAAGCTCACCATCGCCGCCATCAACGGGGTGGCGATCCAGACCGGGCTGTCGCTCGCGCTGTCCTGCGATTTCCGCATTGCCGCGGATACCGCGCGGCTGGGCAGTGCCACCCTGCGATTTGGCCTGCTGCCGGATGAAGGCGGTCAGCATTTGCTGGTGCAACTGCTCGGCCTGTCACGCGCGATGGAGTTCATCATGCGCAAACGCATCGTCGATGCGGCGCAGGCCAAAGACATCGGCCTGGTTCATGAGGTCGTCCCGCTGGCCGACTTGCAGGCCACCGCGATGGAATGGGCGACCGAGTTTGCCAACGGGCCGCAGGTGGCGATGCGCATGCTCAAGCGCTCGATGGTTAACGCCGCCGAGCAGACCTGGGCGCATGCGCTCGAGGACATCGCCGCGCGCACCGCGATCACCGACCATCATCCGGATGCAAAGGAGGGAGTGAGCGCTTTCCGTGAAAAGCGCACACCGCGCTTTAATGCGTGGCTCGAGCCGAAATAGCCCGGGGCGATCAGGCCCGGGCGCTCAGCCTGGCGCGATCAGGTCGGGGAGTCCAATCCGGCTCATCCAGACCGGGAAAATCAGGCCGTCGCAATCAGACTGACGAGATCAGCCCGGTTTATGCAGCTCGCCGGCGAGCGCGCCAAGACGTCCTTCGCCCTGCGGTGTCTGCCCGCCGCCGGACATGAAGCGCTCCATCGCCTGCCGTGTGCCCTCGCCGCCGAGCGTGCCCTGAAAGAGCACGCCCTCGGCGATCAGATCATCGCGAATCGCCTTGTCGGCATTGAGCACCGAGGCTTTGGCGGCGATGACTGCATGGCGCGGAAAGGAGGCGATGCGCGCGGCCAGTCGGTTCACATGCGGCCAGAGTTCTTCGGCAGACAGCGTGCGGTTGACCCATCCCCAGGCCTGCGCCAGATCGGCATCGACATCGTCGCAGCCGAGGATCACCTCGAGTGCACGCGAGCGTCCGATCAGGCGCGGCAGGCGCACCGTGCCCGATCCGCCGGGCAGGATGCCGAGGGCGACTTCAGGCTGGTTGAAGACCGCCTTGCCGCGCAGCGCAAAGCGCATGTCGCAGCTCAGGGTCAGCTCGCTGCCACCGCCCCCGACCCGCCCCTCGATCACCGCGATCGTGGCCTTGGGCATGGTGCGAAACGCTTCACACATGATGTGAAAGGGTTTGAGATCGGTGCTAGAAACCTCGCGATCGGGCGCGTATTTCAGGATCTGGCCGACATCGAAGTGCGCGATGAAAAAATCCGGGTTGGCCGAATGCAGGATCACCACCCGCACCGAATCGTCTTCGGCTAAAGCGCCGGCGAGTTGCGACATCTCCTTGAACATCTGGCCATCAAAGAGATTGATCTCGCCGTTATCGAGGGTCACGCGCGCGATGCCGTTGGCGATGGCAATTCGCATGGTCTTGCATTGGCTGTAGTCCATGGGTGTCTCCTTATGGGATCGGCTGCTTGGCAGATCGACTGATTATGGACGAGGCCTGCGCGGTGGACGAGGCGCGCGCGTTGCGATGTCGAGTGTCGACTGCGCTGGCTCAGGCCCAGGGGTCGACGACGACAAGACCGGGAAAGCTGAAATGCGCCAGATTGCGGGTTGCGATCGCGTAGCCGAATTCGAGCGCAATGGCCGCGATCATAAGGTCAACCGATGGCCGGTTGCCGCCAGCGAGTTGCGCTGCGCGGATGGCGGCTCCTTCGTTGAAGGGCAGCACATGGCCCGCATAGGCGATGCGAAGCGCGTTGAGCCAGCTTCGCAGGACCGGCCCCTGGGGTGATTGCTTTGCCTCTTCCATCAGCGTGCCGCGCTCGATCTCCATGATCGTCAAGGTCGTCAGATAGCAGGCGCTCGCCGGAAGGGTCTGCGACCAGGCGCAGACCCTGGCATCCTGGAGGTGAGGCTTTTTGCGCAGCTCAGAGATGACATTGGTGTCAAGAATGATCATGCAGACTCACAAATCGACGTCACGGAATTCGATCTCAAGGCGCTCAATCGCGACGACGTCGTCGGGAAGCTCGGGGAGTTGCTGCATCAGCGCAAACAGCGAAGGCGCTTTGCCCTGCAAGCGGTGGTACTCGTCGATGTTGAGCATGACGAAGGCCGGATGGCCGCGGTCGGTGATCAGGACAGGACCCGAGAGGGCAGCAGCCTTGGCTGCGGCGACGTCTCGGGTGAAGTCTCGGCTGGAGAAAATTCTGGTGCTCATGATGTCTCCGAAGTTGCCTTGTCGACCAATGTTTGTATGCTATAACATTAAAATCAGCTCGACAAGCTGTCGGGCGTCATCTCTGACGGACTTGCGCATCGGCCGGTCAATGAGAGACAGTGCATGGTGTCGGTGGGTAATTGCTTCCCGCGCTCGAAATCACGCACGACACTGACGCATCCACCAGGAGACCCAAGATGGACCTCGCTTATTCGCCACAGGAACAGGCGTTTCGCAACGACGTGCGAGGCTGGCTCGCCGACAATCTGCCCGCAGACATCCGCGGCAAGGTCACCGGTTATCGGTCGATGGCCAAGGAAGACATCATGCGCTGGCACAAGATCCTGGCCGAAAAGGGCTGGTCGGTGCCGCACTGGCCGGTCGAATGGGGCGGCACCGGTTGGGACATTACCCAGCGCTATATCTTCAACGAAGAGTTCGGCCTGGCCGGCGCGCCTAATCTGCCCAACTTCGGCCCGAATATGTGCGCCTCGGTGCTGATGCGCTTTGGCACCGACGCCCAGAAAAACCGCTTCCTGCCCCGCATTCGCCTGGGCGACGACTTCTGGGTGCAGGGCTACTCCGAGCCGGGCTCGGGCTCCGACCTTGCCTCGCTCAAGACCCGCGCTGATCGCAAGGGCGACAAGTACGTCGTCAATGGCCAGAAGATCTGGACCACGCTGGGTCACTACGGCGACTGGATCTTCTGCCTGGTGCGAACCAATTTCGATACCAAGATCCGTCAGGAAGGCATCAGCTTTTTGCTGATCGACATGAAAACCCCCGGCATCACCGTGCGCCCGCTGATCCTGATGGACGGCGGCCATGAAGTGAACGAGGTGTTCTTCGAGAATGTCGAGGTGCCGGCTGAAAACCTGGTGCACGAAGAAGGCAAGGGCTGGACGGTGGCCAAGTACCTGCTCGGCCATGAGCGCATGGGTTCGGGCAATGTCGGTGCCTCAAAGCGCGAGATGCAGGCGCTGCGCGCGCTGGCCGCCACCGAGATCAAGAACGGCAAGTCGCTGATGCAGGACCCGCGTTTTCGCGATCGCCTGACGCGCACCGAGATCGAGTTGCAGGCGCTTGAGCTCACCTCGATGCGCTTTCTCGACAAGATGCGCCGCACCAGCCAGCCGCCGGGTGCCGAGGTCTCGATGCTCAAGCTCAAGGGCAGCGAGATCCAGCAGTCGATCACCGAACTGATGATGCAGGCGCTCGGGCCCGATGCCCAGCCCTTCGTTGGCGTGGATGAGGGCAGCGTCGATGCCTATCGCTCGCGCATGTCGCCGCGCTATTTCAACTATCGCAAGACGACGATCTATGCCGGCTCCAACGAGATCCAGCGAAACATCATCGCCAAGATGACGCTCGGGCTCTGAGCCTCAGAGCCTTAGGGGTCGGGTCTGACGCAGGTCTGACGCGTGCTGGCATGAGCAAGGCGGTATCCGACCTACACAGGTGTTCCGCTTTGCATCGGCCTGACGGTTGCGCACTTGCGTCGCAGTGTCGGCCTGACGGACACTGTGCGACCCCAGCCGATCGAGGCTGACTGGTCACACAGCAGGAGCGAAAACAATGGATCTTGGTTATTCAGCGGAAGAAACGACCTTTCGCAACGAAGTACGCGGCTGGCTGGCAGACAATTTGCCGGCAGATCTGCGCGAGAAGGTGCTGGCCTATCAGCATCTGTCGAAAGAAGACCTGGTTCGCTGGCACAAGATCCTTGCCGCAAAAGGGTGGGCCGTGCCGCATTGGCCGGTCGAATGGGGCGGCACCGGTTGGGACATTACCCAGCGCTACATCTTCAACGATGAATTCGGTCTGGCCGGCGCACCCGGCATCGCGCCTTTCGGCCCGGCGATGTGCGCCTCGGTGCTGATGCGCTTTGGCACCGACGAACAAAAGAACCGCTTCTTGCCCGGCATCCGCAGCGGAGATGATTTCTGGGTGCAGGGTTATTCCGAGCCGGGCTCGGGCTCCGACCTCGCCTCGCTCAAGACCCGCGCCGAGCGCAAGGGCGACAAATTTGTCGTCAATGGCCAGAAGATCTGGACCACGCTTGGCCACTACGGCGACTGGATCTTCTGCCTGGTGCGCACCGACCCGAATGCCAAGATCCGCCAGGAAGGCATCAGCTTTTTGCTGATCGACATGAAGACCCCCGGCATCACCGTGCGCCCGCTGATCCTGATGGATGGTGGCCACGAAGTGAACGAGGTGTTCTTCGACAATGTTGAAGTGCCGGCCGAGAACCTGATCCACGACGAGAACAAGGGCTGGACGGTTGCGAAGTATCTGCTCGGTCACGAGCGCATGGGCTCGGGCAATGTCGGCGCCTCCAAGCGCGAACTGCAGACCCTGCGCGAGCTGGCCTCCAAAGAGATCAAGAACGGCAAGCCGCTGATGCAGGATGCGCGCTTTCGCGATCGGCTCACCCGCGTCGAGGTTGAGGTGCAGGCGCTCGAACTCACCTCGCTGCGCTTTCTCGACAAGATGCGCCGCACCGGCCAGCCTCCGGGTGCCGACGTCTCGATGCTCAAGCTCAAGGGCAGCGAGCTGCAGCAGGCGATCACCGAATTGATGATGCAGGCGCTCGGGCCGGATGCCCAGCCCTTTGTCGGCGTCGAGGACGGCCATGTCGACGAGTATCGCGCCCGCATGGCACCGCGCTACTTCAACTATCGCAAGACATCGATTTATGCCGGATCCAATGAGATCCAGCGCAACATCATCGCCAAGATGACTCTGGGCCTGTAAGGGCGAGGACAGCACAATGGATTTCGAATTTTCAGAAGAGCAGACCCAACTGGCCGAATCGCTGCGCAAGTATCTGGCCAATGAATACGACTTCGAAAAACGCAAGGCGATTGTCAAATCGGCCAGCGGCGTGAGCGATACCGTGTGGGCAACCTTCGCCGATATGGGCCTGACCGCACTCGCCCTGCCCGAGGCCGATGGTGGCTTCGGCGGCGGCGCGGTCGACCTGATGGCGGCGATGGAAGCCTGCGGCGAAGCGCTGGTGGTCGAGCCCCTGCTCGACAACGTTGGTCTGGCGGCGCGTCTGGTGGCGCGCGGCGGATCGGTGGCCCAGCGCGAAGCACTGCTGCCGGGGCTGGTCGATGGTCGTCATCGTCTGGCCTTTGCCTATCTCGAGCACGGGCGTCGCTACGAACTCGATGCGCAAAAAACCACCGCCCGCGCTCAGGCCGGCGGCTGGGTGCTCGATGGCGAGAAGTCGGTGGTGATCGGTGCGCCGTCTGCGCGCGTGCTGATCGTATCGGCCCATACCGCCGGTGTGGCCGGTCAGCCCGATGGCACGAGCCTGTTCCTGGTCGATGCCGATGCGGCAGGGGTGTCGATCAATGCCTGTCGCACCGTCGATGGCCAGCGTGCTGCCGACGTCACCTTCACCGGTGTGAAGCTGCCTGCCGAAGCCCTCATCGGGACGGCTGGCGGTGCACTGCCGCTGATCGAGGAAGCGGTCGACTTCGCTACCGCATTGCTGTGTGCCGACGCGATCGGCACCATGAAGAACGCCAATGACGCGACTCTCGAATACCTGAAGAACCGCAAGCAGTTTGGTGCGCCGATCGGCTCGTTTCAGGCGCTGCAGCACCGCATGGTCGACATGTATGTGGTGTGCGAGCAGGCCCGTTCGATGGCGATCTTTGCCGCGGCCAAGGTCGACGAAGGCGGTGATGCCGGTGCCCGCAAACGCGCGGTGTCGGCTGCCAAGGTCAAGATTGCCGATGCGGCCCGCCAAGTGAGCCAGGAGTCGGTACAACTGCACGGCGGCATGGGCATGACCGAGGAGCTGAAGGTCTCGCACAATTTCCGTCGCCTCACGATGATCGCGCAGCGCTTTGGCGACGCCGACCATCACCTCGAGCGTTACGCGACCTTCGACTGAGAGGCGCCTGCAATGAAGCTCGCCAAGCAGCATCTGGATGTGGGGCTGTTTGCCCGCGAGATCGAACCGCAGCTCGACTTCTGGGGGACCCGGGTTGGGCTGCATTTCGACCACATGCTCAAGCTTGGCGGTGGCATGCAGCAGCACCGATTCGATGTGAACGGATCGGTGCTCAAGGTGAATCATTCGCGTGATCCGCTGACCGAGACCGAGGCCTCGGGCATTGTCGGTATGCGCATTGCCAGGCCCGGGCTCGATGCGCCGGCATCGATGACCGATCCCGATGGCAATCGCCTGTCGCTGGTGCCATCCGGCCATGAAGGTGTGGTCGGGCTTGGCATCGAGCTGCGGGTGAACAACCGTGATGCGCATGAGCAGTTCTGGCGCGAGGCAATGCAGTTCGACTCGCCCTCACCGGGGGTTTATGTGTGCGGTGATTCGCGCATCCTGGTGATCGAAGAGGGCAAGGTCGGACGATCAGAAAGCTGGCGCGGCACCGGCTGGCGCTACATGACCGTGCAGATCACCGATTGCCTTGCCGAGCATGCCGGCGTGCTCGAGCGCGGCGGCACCGAAGGCGCTGCCCCGCGCCGCATGGGCGAGGTGGCGGTGATCTCGTTCGTGCGCGACCCCGATGGTAACTTCATCGAACTCTCGCAGCGGGCTTCGCTGCTCGGCGGCTTGACGACTAAGGTTTGACTGCCGGCTTGGGCAGATGCACCGCACCGCCAGCGGTGAGAGCGTCAATTCGCGCGGCGTCATAACCCAGCTCTTCGAGCACCTGTCGGCCGTGTTCGCCGAGCCAGGGCGCCGGTTGCGGCACATGGGCCTCGCTATCCTTGAAGCGCGCCGCACCGCGCAGCAGACGCACCCGACCGAGTTCACCGTGATCGACCTCGACGATGCTGTCGTTGTGCAGGACCTGCGGATCGGTCAGCACATCATCGTGCTCGTTGATGCGCCCGATCGGTGTGCCGGCAGCCCGCATGCGGGCCACGCACTCGTCGGTGTCCTGTTGCGCGGCCAGCGGCTCGAAGATCGCTCTGAGTTCGGGGCCGTGACGTGCGCGCATCGGCGTGGTGGCAAAGCGCGGGTCCTTGGCGATTGTGGGGTCGCCGAAGCCTTCGCACATCGATTCGAACTCGTCTTGCTGCGGGGCCATGATCGCCACGAAACCGTCGCGGGTCTTGTAGGGCCGCATGGTCATGCCGACACGCGGAAAGCGATCGGGCGGTGAGTCCATGAAGAGATGGTTGTACATCGCATCGGGCCACTGGAAGGCGAGGGCGGCATCGAGCATCGACAGCTCGACCCGGCCGCCGCGGCCGGTGCGGCTGCGCGCAAACAGGGCGGCGGTGACCGCCTGCGCTGCGGTCAGACCGGTGAGCTTGTCGGCCAGCAGGGTCGAGACCAGCGCCGGGTCCTGGGTTTCGCGTTCGCGGTGCGAGGCACACATGCCCGAGACCGCCTGGATCACCGCGTCATAGACCCGACCATCGGCATACGGGCCGGTCTGACCGAAACCGGTGATCGACAGATTGACCAGCATCGGATTGAGGTCGGCCAGGGTCTGGGCGCTGAAACCGAGCCGGTCCATCGCGCCCGGGCGGAAGTTTTCGACCAGCACATCGGCGCGGCGAATCAGGTCGGTGAGGACCTCGCGGGCGGCGGGCTGCTTGAGGTCGAGCACGATCGAGCGCTTGCCGCGATTGGCGGCGATGAAGGTGGCCGACATCTGGCCCTTGGCCGGTCCGATGCGTCGGCTCAGGTCGCCGCCGGGGGTTTCGACCTTGATTACTTCGGCGCCCTGGTCGGCCATGATCGCGGTGGCGATCGGGCCGGACACCACGGCTGAGAGGTCGAGGACCCGGATGCCTTCGAGAGGTTTCATGGTGTGTGTGTCTGCAGGGTGACGCGACAGCTCAGTAGGGGGTCCAGGCATTGCCCATGAAGTAGGGGTTTGAATAGTCGGGCGCCATCATCCGTCACTGGTAATACGGGTAGTTGGGATCGGTATTGATGACCTGGATATCGGCGCCGGCACAGCCGCATCCGATGATGAGCAGGAGAGCGGCAAGCGTGAGGCTGGCGGTGCGACGCAGGGACTGGGTCATCTGAAAATCCTTCATCAAGCCTGCAAGGGTAACGCATCCGGTCAGGACGATCTCGATGCGGGCGGCGTAACATCGACCGATCCGCGTCGGTGCTTTCCTCCAGCTCATCCTTCACAGTGCCCTCAGGAGGGCCATTCAGACCATGCCGTCATTGTCCGTCGATCTGGGCATCATCGAAGGGTATTACGGCCGGCCCTGGAGCTGGCGACAACGCTCGCAGGTGATCGCGACGCTCGCGCCTCATGGCTATCGTTTCTTTCTGTATGCGCCCAAGGCGGCCGGACTGCTGCGACGCGGCTGGCGCGATCCGGTGCGCGAGTCCGACCTCGACGATCTTGCTGCGTTTGCAGGGCACTGTCGTTCGCTGGGGGTTCGCTTCGGTGTCGGGCTGTCGCCTCAAGAATTTGACGATGCGCCGGACAGCCCCGACTGGGGCCGGCTGGCGGCGCGGATGCAGCTGCTCGACTCGGCGGTCGGCATCGATGAACTCGCGCTGCTCTTTGACGACATCCGTGGCGATGATCCGACGCTTGCCGCCCGCCAGGCTGCGATCGCGGCGTTTGTGGGCGAGCGCATGCGGGCCGGGCGGCTCTCTGTGTGCCCGAGCTACTACAGCGACGATCCGGTGCTCGATCGGGTGTTCGGCCGTCGCCCGCCAGGCTATCTCGCGCAGCTGGGGCGTCTGCTCGATCCGGCGGTGGCGGTCTTCTGGACTGGCGAGGAAGTGTGTTCGCGCGAATATGGCGCCGCGCATCTGCGTGAGCTGGCTCAGACGCTCGGGCGCAGACCGGTGCTCTGGGACAACTATCCGGTCAACGATGGCCAGCGCATGTCGCAGTCATTGCACCTGCGTGCCTCGACCGGTCGGCCAGCAGCCAATGCACCGTTGCTCGCCGGTCATGCGATCAACCCGGCGCTGCAGCCGGTCCTGGGCTGCATTCCGGCGATCACGCTGGCCGCGCGCTACCGGCTGGGTGATGACCGCTATGCCTATGGCGCGGCGCTGCGCGAGGCCAGCCGCGCGGTGCTGGGCGAGGCGCTGGCCGAACAGGTGGTGGGCGATCTGATTGCCCTGCAGGACACTGGCCTTGATCGTCTGGGCGAGCAGGCGGCGGTGCTGCGCGCACGTTACGCCGGCATCGACCATGACGGCGCCCGCGAGATCGTGGCCTGGCTCGACGGTGCCTTTCGGATCACCGACGAGATCGTGCAGACCCAGTAGCGGCTGCGGGACAGACATGCGCCGCGGCTCGAACCGAGGCCTGGTGACCGGCGTGGGGCGTGCCGGCCAGACCGCACTCAGGCTGCGGGCTTGACCCAGGTGAACAGGCGCATCGGCGGAATATTGAGCAGCTCCCACTCGCGCTTGGGTTCGCCCAGATAAGGGATGGTGCGGTCGGCCACGCGCGGCGTCCATTGATAGGCAACGAAGCGCCCGCCGGGGGCCAGCGATGCGGCGATCGCGGCGGCAATCCGGTCGCCGACCTCCACCGGCATGGTCGAAAACGGGATGCCCGAGATGATCGCGTCGGGTGCCGGCAGGCGATGCGCCGCGATCAGTTCGGCCAGTTTTTCGGCGCTGGCGCATTCGGATTGCAGGCGTGCATCGATCACATTGCGGCGCAGATGCTCGTGACAGTCGGCATTCATCTCGATGGTGAGCAGCCGGGCCTTGGGCGACATCTGACCCAGCAGGAGGCGGGTGCTGCCGCCGGTGCCGGGGCCGAGTTCGACGACGCACTTTGCCTCGCTGACTCGCGCATTCTTTGCCGCCCGCCCGATCAGAAACCGGGAGCTCGGCACGATCGCTGCGGTGGCATTCGGGTCGCGAAGGAAGGCCTTCAGAAATTCAAGGGCATCGGAAAGGCTGCTTGCCGAGGTAGTCGGCAGGGACGAGGCCGGGTTGTCGAGTTGACGCATTCTGACTCCTGAAAAATGGCTGCAATGATTGGCCATTGCAGCCGCAAGACAATTTTTCGCAGGATGCCAGTCGAAGATGACGGTTTTTCGGTGCTCAGGTCGCCTGCAGCAGCAGGCCGCAATCGGCGTCGAGTTCGTCGGCGCTGGCGGCGAGCGGGTCGCGCGGCGCCAGCCGGTGGGTGAGCACGAGCCGCGCGAGCGTGGCCCGCTGCGGCAGCCGGGCCTGGCGCGCCTCCCAGCGCAGCCCGGCCATCGTCACCGCGTGATACAGGCCAGAGGCTGCCTGACGGGCCAGATGTGCATGGTCTTGCGCGGCGGCATCGGCGGCCAGTAAGAAGGCGCGGTCGATGGTTTGCGCCTGCAGGGCGGCGATCTCGGGGCCGGCAGGCTCGCCATCGGCGAGCAGGGCATCGACATGGGCACGCAGCGCCGGCAGCGCGTTGTCGCGCCGGATGGCCCGCAGGACGTCGAGGGCCACGATGTTGCTGGTGCCCTCCCAGATCGAGCCGAGGTGCGAATCGCGCAGCAATCGGGCGTCCGACCACTCCTCGATATAGCCGCAGCCGCCGCGCACTTCCATCGCGTCGCCGGTAACCCGCCGCGCATCGCGACAGGCCCTGAACTTGATCAGCGGCGTGAGGATGCGCGCGAGCGCAGCGGCACCGGCTTCGCCGGCGTCGGCGCGTGCCAGCGCCTTGGCCGTCTGAAAGACCATGGTGCGGGCCTGCTCGGTCGGCAGCATCATCTTGAGGAGCTGTCGGCGCATCAGGGGCAGCTCGATCAACGGCTTGCCGAAGGCCACCCGGTGACGGGCCACATGCAGGGCTTCGGTGAGCGCACGGCGCATCAGGCCGGCCGCCCGCACGCCATTGGACAGGCGCGAGTTGTTGACCATGTCGGCCATCTGCTGAAAGCCGCGACCGCGCTCGCCGACCAGCCAGGCGGTGGCGCCCTCGAGGCGGATCTCGCCGCTGGCCATCGAGCGCGTGCCGAGCTTGTCTTTGAGGCGCAGGATGCGATAGGTGTTGGGCCTGCCGTCGGGCAGGGTGCGCGGCAGCAAAAAGAGCGAGACGCCCTTGAGGCCGGGGTGCGTATCGGGCGATTCGCTGCGGGCCAGCACCATGGCAAAGCCGGCGTCCGGGTTGGAGCAGAACCACTTGTCGCCATGGAGCGCCCAGCTTGCGTCGGGGCGCTGCTGCGCCAGGGTGTCGGTGCTGGCGACGTCTGAGCCCGCGCCCTGCTCGGTCATGAACATCGCGCCTTGGTGCAGGGCGTCGAAGTCGAGGGCGGTGAGCAGCGGCAGGCAGCGTTCGACGAGTTGGGGGTCGCCATAGCGGCGCAGCGTGCGGGCGAGCGAGTCGGTCATCGAGACCGGGCAGCACAGACCGAATTCGGCCTGCACCAGCAGATAGGTCAGGGCGTATTTGGCGGCCGCCGGCATGACCTGCGGCCAGCCGAGTACGCCCGGGCGGTGCGACATCGCGGCCAGACCGAGATCGCAATAGGCGATGCGCTCCATCTCGACATAGGCCGGATGCTTGATGACCCGCGACTCGTCGGCACCCCGGCGGTTGCGCACCGACAGGGTCGGCGGGTGTTTGTCGCTGATTGAGGCGAGCTCGTCGAGCGGCCCGCCAGCCAGAGCGCCTAGACGGTCGAAATGCGGCTCGAGATGCGCAAAGAGCGCCGGTGGCAGATAGAGCCCGAAGAGCGCTGCGGCCATCGGATCAGCCCGATAGAGATTGCTGCCGCGGGCATCAGGGATGGCATCGGCGCCGACCGCCGCAGGGGCGGTCGCGTGAGCCGGGCG
>CAIVAS010000222.1 GCA_903903975.1 uncultured Burkholderiales bacterium | reverse complement strand
TGGGCGTCGTCATGGCGCACGCGATCGAGCGGCGGTGCGGTGTCATTGTCCGATTCGAAGGCCTGCAGCGGCAGCATCTGCGCGGCCGACCCGACCGCTGCGGGCAGCTCACCCGGTATCGGGCCCCTGAAAACATAGGTGCCAAGCTCGGGCAGTGCGCCGGCAACCGCGGCAATGCGATCGGCCCATTCGCTGTCGGCGATCAGCATCTTCGAATCGGACTGCCGGATGAAATAGGCCAGCATGTCGCCCTTGGCGGCGGTGTTCAGGGGTACAGCCACTGCACCGAGCTTGCCCAGACCCCAGACCACCCATAAAAATTCGGGGCAATTGGGCAGCAGCACTGCCACGTGATCGCCATGACTGACGCCATGAGCGGCGAATCCGTTGGCATAACGATTGGTGATCGCCTCGAGTTCGGCGTAGGTGTAGCGCTGGCCTTGCCACAACAGGAAGGGACGCTCGGGAATTCGCCGCGCCTTGTCGGCGAGAACTCTGCCGATGGTGCGCGATTCAAGCGGGTAATCAGGGAAGGATTCAGGAAAGGCCATGCTGGCGGACCTGATGTCAGCTGGGGTTGCTCGCATGGTTCCACCAGGCAAGGTCTGAATATGCGCGCAGATCGAGCTCGTGCGTCCAGGCCGACCGATGCTGATGAGCCAGATAGAAATAGGTGTTGGCGACTTCGGCAGGCAACAGCAGCCCGTCGTGCTCCAGGCCCTTGCGTTCGCGCAGCGCCTGGAAACGCTCCGGCCCCATCATCTTGCCGAGTGTATCGGGCGCATCAACCGCGCCGTCGATCAGGATATGCACGACATGGATGCCCTTCGACGCAAACTGCGCGTTAAGCGACTGGCAAAGCATCCGGCGGCCGGCCATCGCCGACGCATGCGAATGTTGCCCGGCATTGCCGCGCATTGCAGCGGTCGCGGCGGTCACCAGCAAGACGCCCTTGCCGCGCTGCTCCATGTAGGGAAAGAGCACCGACGCCAGCCGGAACAGACCGAAGGTGGCCAGCCGCCAGCCCATCTCGAAGGCCTTGAGCGTGGTGCTGGCCAGCGAACGGTCGCCGATCTGCGCGCCCAGATTGAACACCGCGACCTCGATCGGTCCGATATTCGATTCGATATGGGCCACCAGCCCTTCGATGCTGTCGGCCTCGACCGCATTCAGAATAAAACCGGTCGCTGACCCGCCTTGGGCCTCGATGTCGGCAACAAGCCGGTCGAGGCCGGCCTTGTCGCTGCGTCGGGCCACACAGGCGTGATAGCCGTCTCGCGCAAAGCGCTTGGCAACATTGCCGCCGATGCCGGCTCCGGCACCCAGAATCAGACAGACCGGCTTGTTCATGACGGGCGCCTGTTGGGATCAGAGCTTCGCGAGCGCGGCATCAACCTCGACCAGCAGCGCGTCGGTGATCTTGCCGCCGGAAAAGCCGGCCACCATCTTGAGCGACATGCCGCGGGCCATGTCGATCTGCGGATTGGTTGCCAGTTGCGGCATGATCTTGTCGAGCACGGCGCGCGGGCCAGGGTTGTCGAGCAGGTCGCCCACGGTCGATTCGATGCTGAAAGCCATTGTCGGTGTCCTTTGAATGAGGGTTGGTGAAGCCACCGAGATGATACCCATGCCTTTGACCCGCGGCATTCGCGCCCGTATCAGCACCTAACTGAGCACCTAACTGAGCACCGCCCGATCAGCCGCCAGCCCACCCCATCCACAAGGAACTCACACTGATGAAGCCGCAGTCATCGCGCCGCCAATGGATGGCGCAAACCCTGGGTCTGGCAGGCGTCGGGCTGACTTCGGCCTGCGCTGCGGCGAGTGCGGCCGCAGCCGACTCCAAAAGTGTCTTCACCTCTGACCCCTTCACCCTCGGCGTGGCCAGCGGCTGGCCGACCGAGCAAGGCGCGGTGATCTGGACGCGACTCGCCCCGCAGCCAATGCAGGACAACGCCGGGCTCGACCCGGTGGCCATCACGGTTCGGTGGGAGCTCACCGAAGAAGGCGGGACCTCACCGGTGCAAAGCGGGACACTCGACGCACTGCCCCAGTGGGCGCATTCGGTGCGCGTCGAGCTCAAGGGATTGAAGCCGCATCGCGTCTATCGCTATCGCTTTATGTGCGCCGGTGCGGTCAGCCCGCAGGGTCAATTTCGGACCGCACCGGCCGCCGACCAGGCACAGAGCCTTCGCCTGGTCTTTGCCTCGTGCCAGCAATACGAGCAGGGCTTCTTTGGTGCCTGGCGACATGCGGTCGCCGATTCGCCCGATCTGGTGGCCTTCCTGGGCGACTACATCTACGAGTCGTCATGGGGTCGCAATCATGTGCGCAAGCACGATGCCGGCGTGCCACAGACCCTCGAAGCCTATCGCCGCCGTCATGCGCTCTATCGCGGCGACCCCGACCTGCAGGCCGCACACGCCGCCTGCGCCTGGCTGCCGACCTGGGACGACCATGAGGTCGAGAACGATTACGCCAACGACCTGTCGGAGCGCGGCACGCCACCCGATCGCTTCCTGCTTCGCAGAGCGGCCGCCTATCAGGCCTATTTCGAGCACATGCCCCTGCCCTGGTCGATGGCACCCAAGGGCCCGTCGATGCCGATCTTCGGCACCCTCGACTGGGGCGCGATGGTCAGGCTCCACCTGATCGACGTCCGCCAGTACCGCTCACCGCAGGCCTGCTCCGCACCGGGGTTTGCCGGTTCGCGGGTGGTGGGCAACGACTGCCTGGCACTCGCCGACCCGAGCCGCACGATGCTGGGCGCCGAGCAGGAGGCCTGGCTCACGCGCGCCTTCGTCAGCAGCAAGGCGCGCTGGAATCTGCTGGCACAGCAAACCCTCATCTCGCGCGCCGACATGAAGCCCGGCCCCGAGCAGGCCTGGTGGACCGACGGCTGGGACGGCTATCCGCTGGCCAGGCGCCGTCTGCTCGAGATGGTGCGCGGCAGTGGCGCGGCCAATCCGGTCGCGCTCGGCGGCGACGTCCACATCTTTTACGCGGGCGAGTTGCACGAGGACCCCGACCGCCCCGGCGACAAGCCGGCCATGGTCGAGTTCGTCGGCGGATCAATCACCTCGCAGGCCCGGGCACAGAGCCGCATCGACAGCATGCTGGCCGAGAGCCCCCAGCTGAAATACGGTGAGGGCCGCTTTCGCGGCTATGGCCTGATGCAGATCGACTCAGGTCGGGCGCGGGTCACGATGCGTGGCATCGACGACCCGAGCAGGATTGACACCGGTGTGCGCGATCTGCGCAGCTTCGAGGTCCGCGACGGCATCGGGCGGCTGGAAGGCTAAGGGGTGTTCCGCTAAGGGGTATCCCGATAGAGGGCATTCCGAGTTTCCCTGCACCGCCGAGCACCGACTCGGCACATGGGCCATGATGCTCGCCGGGCTCGCCACAGGACACCTCATGAAATTCAGCTTTTCATCCGAACAGGAAGAATTCCGGGCGGCCGTGCGCCGCTTTCTTGCCGATCGCTCGCCGACCAAGGAAGTCCGCCGCCTGATGGACACCGAGTCGGGCTTCGATCGCGATGCCTGGAAGGCGCTCAACAGTGAACTCGGCTTATGCGCGGTGCGCATTCCCGAAGCCATGGGTGGGCACGGCTTCGGTTTCGGCGAACACTGCATCGTGCTCGAAGAAATGGGCCGCGCCCTGCTGTGCGCACCCTACTTCGCCTCCACCGTGCTGGGCGCCGGCGCCATCCTGAATGCCGGCACGCCGATGCAGCAGCAGGCGCTGCTGCCCGGGATCGCCTCGGGCGAGACCATTGCCACCCTGGCGAGCACCGAAGACGGCGGCTCGTGGGACGCTGCCGCGACAACGCTCACCGCAACGAAGTCGGGCAACCGCTGGCAGCTCAATGGCCACAAGAGCTTCGTGCTCGATGGCCACAGCGCCGACCTGATCGTGGTGCTGGCCCGCGCCCCCGGCACATCAGGCAACGACGGTCTGTCGCTCTTTACGGTTCAGGGTGCGGCGTCGGGGCTGTCGCGCCGTGCGCTCACCACGCTCGATCCGACCCGAAAGCTTGCGCGCCTCACCTTCAGCGATGTCGAGGCCCAATTGCTCGGCGAGGAAGGCCAGGGTGCTGCGCCCTTTGAAACAACCATGATCGAGGCTGCGATCTGCTTGTCCAACGAGATGGTCGGTGGTGCCGCGCGCCTGCGTGAAGACGCGCTTGCCTACGCGATGATGCGCATGCAGTTCGGCCGCGTGATCGGCGCTTTCCAGTCGATGAAGCACAAGCAGGCCGACATGCTGCTGGAAGTCGAACTCGCTAAATCGGCGGCCTATTTCGCAGCCGCCGCGCTCGATGAGCAGGATGCCGACATCGCGGTGACCGCATCACTCACCAAGGCCTGCGCGAGCGACACCTATCTGCAGACCGCCATCCATGCCATCCAGATTCATGGCGGCATCGGCTTTACCTGGGACAACGACACGCATCTGTGGTTCAAGCGGGCCAAGAGTTCGGAGGCGCTGTTCGGCGATGCGCATCTGCACCGCGAACGCATGATGGCGCAGATGGCCGCGCCCACCGTTGCCAGCAATGCGACCGCCTGAGGAGACACACAACATGACCGAACAGACAGAATCCTCCGTGCGCGCCGAAGTGCGTGCCTGGCTCGAAGCCAACTGGAACCCCGACAGCGGCCTGGTCGACTGGCGCAACAAGCTGATGGACGCCGGCTGGGGCACACCGCACTGGCCGACCGAATGGTATGGCCGCGGCCTGCCGGTCGGGCTGCAGCCGATCGTCGAAGAAGAATTCAAGCGCATCGGTGCGGTCGGCGTGGCCCGGGTCGGCATTCGCGTGCTGGCGGCCGCGACCATCCTCGAGCATGGCACCGACGAACAGAAAAAACGTTTTCTGCGTCCAAGCATGACCGGCGAAGAAGCCTGGTGCCAGCTCTTCAGTGAACCCGGCAGCGGGTCGGACGCCGCCGGTGCGGTCACCCGCGCCGACCGCAAGGGCGACCACTATGTCATCAACGGCCAGAAGCTCTGGACCTCGGGCGCACAGAAGGCCGACTTTGCTCTGCTGCTGGCGCGCACCGACTGGGACAAGACCAAGCATGCCGGTCTGTCCTTTTTCATCATCGACATGCATCAGCCCGGCGTCTCGGTGCTGCCGCTCAAGCAGATGAACGGCCATGCCACCTTCAACCAGGTCTTCCTCACCGACGCGACCGTACCCGCCAACTGGCTGGTGGCAGGCGAAGGCAAGGGCTGGGCGGTGGCGACCACCACGCTGATGCACGAGCGGCGCGCCGCCGATTCGCTGCGCTCCTGGGGGGCTGCGAAATCGGATCGCCCGGGGCGCATCTTCGACGAGGAGCGCGCCGAAGCCGAAATCGCGCTTGCGCCCTACAAGTGGTATCCGAATCGCGCAGGGCGAATCGATCTGATCATTCCGCGGGCGAAAGAAACCGGCAAGCTCGACGACCCGGCGGTGCGCCAGGAAATCGCCCGCCTGCTCACCCTGTCGAAGTCGGCTGAATGGACCGCACGCCGTGCGCGCAGCGCGCAGGAACAGGGTCGCCCGCAAGGCCCGGAAGGCTCGCTCGGCAAGCTTGCCGCCAGCCATATCGCGCGCGCGGCGGCACGGGTGCATACCCTGCTGAGTGGCGCCGACTCCCTGCTGGCCGGGACGGATGGCCCGCACGCCGGCACGATCGCCGAGATCCTGGTGTCGGTGCCGGCCACCTCGATCGCCGGCGGCACCGACGAGATCCAGCGCAACATCATTGCCGAGCGCGTGCTCGGCATGCCGAAGGAGCCGAGCATCGATTCGGATAAGCCCTATCGCGACGTGCCGCGCAACGGCGCGGGATGAGTCGGGCGAGCATCACTCGCACCGACTGCGAGGCCCTCGATCGCCAGGATCCGCTCGCATCACTGCGCGAGCAGTTTTCACTGCCCGAGGGCGTCATCTACCTCGACGGCAATTCGCTCGGGCCGCTGCCGGTGGCCACCCCCGGGCGCGTCGCACAGACGCTCAGCGAAGAATGGGGCAAGGGCCTGATCACCAGCTGGAACACCGCCGGCTGGCTCAGCCTGCCGCAGCAGGTCGGCGACAAGATCGCGCGTCTGATCGGCGCGCGTCCGGGCGAGGTGGTGGCTGCCGACAGCACCTCGATCAATCTTTACAAGACCCTGAGCGCGGCGCTGAACATCGCCGCCGATGATCCGCGCCGAACTGCGATCGTGAGCGAGCGCGGCAATTTTCCGACCGACCTCTATATCGCGCAGTCGCTGTGCCACGATCGCGGACTGACGCTGCGCCTGGTCGAGCGCGATGAGCTGGACGCGGCATTGCGCGACGACGTCGCCGTGCTGATGCTCACCCATGTCGACTACCGCAGCGGCGCGATGCACGATATGGTCGCCGTGTGTGCCCAGGCTCATGCAGCCGGCATCCTCAGCGTCTGGGACCTGGCTCACAGCGCCGGCGCAGTGCCGGTCGACCTGCATGCGGCGGGGGCCGACTTTGCCGTCGGTTGCGGCTACAAGTACCTCAATGGCGGCCCCGGCGCCCCGGCCTTTCTGTGGATGAATCCGCGCTATACCGATCGCATCAGGCAGCCGCTGACCGGCTGGTGGGGCCATGCGGCGCCCTTTGCGTTCACGACCGATTACATCCCTGCTGCCGGCGTCAATGGATTTCAGAGCGGCACACCATCGATCCTTGGCCTTGTCGCACTCGACGGCGGACTCGACACCCTGCTCGCGGCCGAAGACCTCGGCGGCATGGCAGCACTGCGTCGCAAATCGCTCGCGCTGACCTCGCTCTTCATGGCCCTCGTGCAGGAGCGGCTGCCGGGGCATGGCTTTGAGATCGTCACGCCGACCGATGAGCCAGTACGCGGATCGCAAGTCAGTCTGAGCCGCGCAGAAGGTGCCTGGGCCATCGTGCAGGCCCTGATCGAGCGCGGCGTGATCGGCGACTTTCGCGCCGGCGACGGCAAGCATCAGCACGACATCCTGCGATTCGGATTTGCCCCGCTCTACACCGGTCATGCCGATGTCTGGCAGGCGGTCGATCAGCTGCATCAGGTGATGCAAAGCGGACAGTGGCGCGAGGCGCGCTTTGCCCAACGCCATGCGGTGACCTGAACCGGGCTCGAGCGGGATCAGCCGGCTACGTCGCGCCAGATCGGGCCGCGCGCACGCACCGGATCCAGCAGGTCGTAGTCGCCGGCAGGCACCTCGAAGCCCTTGGGAAAGGGGGCGCGCGCCTCCATGCCGAGCGATTGCATCACCCGGTCATCGCGGTAGTAGCACTGCACGCACAGGGTCACCAGCAGCGCAAAGTGCTTCATGTCGGCGCGCCTGAAATCATCGAGTGCCTGCGGCTGCGCCTCGGGGGCCAGCGTGTGAAAGTTCTGCCCGCACAGCGCATCAAGCCGATCGAGCGCGGTCATCAGTGCAGCGGCCTGCGCCTTGAGCGAATTGAGGAGGTCGGCCACGATCAGCGGATCGTCGGCGCCCGGCACCTCGAAGGCCTCGCTCGCCGGAATCATGCAGCCGAGCACCGCCAGCAGCGAGCGCCTCTGGCCCGGTGACAGCGGCGAATCGATCGCAGCGCTTTGAATGGCAGCAGGCGTCATGAGCTCAGTCGAAAAGATTGGCCAGACGGCGCTTGATGTTGTCGGCGACATAAAGCGCCAGCGCCTGGATCGTGCTGGTCGGATTGACGCCGGCCGAGGTCACGAAAATGCTGCCGTCGACGATGAAAAGATTTTTGACGTCGTGGCTGCGGCCCCATTCATTGACCACTGAACGCTCGGGGTCGGTCCCCATGCGGGCGGTGCCCATGTTGTGCCAGCCGCCGATCGACAGCGGCGAGGTCACCGAGACATCGACCGCACCGGCTGCACGCAGCACCTCGGTGGCCCGTGCCACGCTGTGCGCCAGCATCTTCAGGCTGTTCTCGCTCAGCGTATAGGACACTTTCGGTGCTGGAATGCCGCTGGAGTCTTTGAGCACCGGATCGAGCGTGACCCGGTTGTGGGCTTCCGGAAGGTCTTCGCAGATGGCGACCAGCCCGGCGATGCGATCGAAGAGACCGCGATAGGCGGCATGGTGGCCGGCACCCATCGGCAGCTTGCCCGAGAGCATGCCGATCAGGGCGGTCTGCACCGGGCCGCGGCCGCGGGTGGTCTCGAAGGTATAGCCGCGCACGAAACCGCGCGATGGGTCGGTCTCATAAAACTGCTGGCTCCAGACCGCATCGATCGGGCCGCGATGGCCATCGAGCGCCGCCTCAAAGCGGCCATAGACACCGGCATAGGGATGGAACATCAGGTTGCGTCCGACCATGCCGCTCGAATTGGCCAGCCCATCGGGGTGGCGTGAGGAGGCCGAGTTGAGCAGGATGCGCGGTGTGCCGATGCCGTTGCAGGCCACGATCACCACCTCGGCCGGCTGGAACTGCTCGATGCCGTGCTCGTCGTAATAGATCACCCCGCTTGCCATGCCGGCCTCGTTGGTGGTGATCTCGCGCACCCGGCAGCGGGTTCGCAGCATGACGCCCGCACGCAGGGCCTCGGGCCAGTAGGTGATGTCGGTGCTGGCCTTGGCGCCCTGGGCGCAGCCGCCGATACACTGGCCGAGATTGATGCAGGGCGCACGGCCACCGTATTCCTGGGTGGCAATCGTGCTGTCGGATGGCCACCAGTGCCAGCCGAGCTGGTTGAAGCCCTGGCCGAGTGCCATGCCGGTGCGACCCAGCGGCAGCGGTGGCATCACCGGCGTCTTGGGCGGATAGGCCGGATCGCCGGCCAGCCCCGAGACACCCATCATTCGGTCGTTTTCGGCGTAATAGGGCTCGAGCGTGCGGTAGTCGATCGGCCAGTCGTCGGCCACACCGTCGAGGCTTCGCACCCGGAAATCAGAGGGATGAAAACGCGGAAAGTGACCGGCATACAGCACGGTGCCACCGCCCACGCCATTGAAGTTGGCGACCTTGATCGGCGAGTCGTCTTCGTTGACCGGATAGTCGACATCGCTGGCGCGACGGTTGGGGCTGAAATGGAATTCGCCCATCTGCCGCGCTTCATAGTCGCGGCCATTGCTCGGATAGTCGGTGGGCTTGACCCAGTCACCCTGCTCCAGACACAGGATGCGCATCCGTGTCTCGGCAAGGCTCCAGGCCACCGCCGCGCCCGAGGCACCCGCGCCGATGATCAGCACATCGACCGGTGCATTCATTGCGCTCATCGATGAGCGCGTCAGCGGCCGGTGAACTGCGGTTTGCGCTTCTCGACGAAGTGGGCCACGCCCTCCTTGAAGTCGGCCGAGGCGAAGCTGCCGGCCATGTCGCCGTTGGCCTCATCGATCGCCTGAGCCAGCGTCTGGAACTGCGCATGCCACATCTCGCGCTTCATCTCGCGCATCGAGCGCGGCGAGGCCTCGGTGGCCAGCATGCGGGCATAGGCCATCACTTCGGACATGAACTGGTCTTCCGGGATGACCCGGCTCACCAGACCCATGGCCAGCGCCTCGGGGGCGCGTACGGTGCGGGCCGAATAGAGCAGATCGCAGGCATGGGCCATGCCGACCAGACGGGGCAGCAGCCATGACACGCCATGCTCGGCGATCAGGCCGCGTCGTGCAAAGGCGGTGGTGAACACCGCCTTGTCGGACGCAAAGCGCATGTCGGCATAGAGCGACATGATCAGGCCCAGACCTGCGCAGGGGCCGTTGATGGCAGCGATGATCGGTCGCGGCACCGACGGAAACCAGGAGTACTGGCGCTTGAAGTCCTCGCTCGCCGAGGCATCGAAGGGCTCGGGCACCGCAGGACGCGGACGCGGCGCACCGCCGCCACTGCCGGCAAGCGACTGCAGGTTGTTCATGTCGGCGCCGGCGCAAAACCCGCGCCCTGCACCGGTCAGCACGATCACCCGCACGGCGTCGTCAGACGATGCCGCTTTCATGGCGGCCCGCACATCACGGTCCATCTCGGCGCGCCAGGCATTGAGCTTGTCAGGGCGGTTGAGCGTGATCACGGCAATGCCGTCCTCAACCCGGTACAGCACATCTTCATAGGTCATGGTGTCTCCTCCTCGTCCTCGTGTAGGGGTCAGCCCCGAACTTTGCCGGGGTCTGCTAAGGGATGCTCAGGCGCCGGAAGTTTCCAGCGCCGCAAACGCCTGAAGCTTTGCCTCGCCTTGCGGCATGGCGCGCAGCGTGGCTTCGATCGCGGCACGTGCCTGCGCGCGCGTGTGCTGCACGGTATCGACCGAATGCCAGCGCACGAAGCCCTGCCACAGCGGATCGAGCAGGCGCTCACCCGGAATGCGCCGACCGTCATTGGCCTTGAAGGTGAAGCTGCGCAACTCCGAAATCGCCGACTGCAGATAGGCCACATGGATCTGCTCGTCTTCGCGAATGCGCTCGACCATGACCGCGGCCTGCTCGGCGGTCTCGCGGCGATCGGCAAAGCAGGCCGGATCGCGCATGACCCGGGTGCAGAAGCTGAAAAAGGCCTCGGCGCGGATCTCGATCATGAGCACGTTCATCATCATGACGATGATCTGCTCATAGGGCGCATCGATCATCGGCAGCAACCGGTCGCCAGCGGGCCGCGCCAGCGACGGGGGCACCTCGGGCATCGGCCAGGCGTCGCGTCCGAAGAGCATGTCGCGCACCGCAAACCACATGGTGTCGTGTCCGCCGATACCTGATTCGGGCACACCGCCCTCATCGAAACCGTGCGCTCTGAACAGCCCCTTGCCCAGATGGCCGACGGTGGTCTGGCTGAGGTCCTCTTCGATGATGGCCTGAAAATCGGGCACCGGAATCGTCGCCAGAATGCGCCCGCGCGCCTCGACCACGCCGGTGACCGTCAGCGAATTCCAGAGCGTCTGCCCGCATCCCCACTGCAGCAGCAGGCGCTGCTGCTCGAAGCTCGGATAGTTGCCCATGGTGAGCAAGGCGCCCGAGGCATCGATCAGGGGCCAGCCGCGGGCAGCCAGCGACTGCTGCCAGCCCCGCACCGCCGGCCAGCGCTCGAGCGTGCGCGGCGACTGGTAGGCGCCTGCCGAATCGAAGCCGCCATGCAGGCGATGCCCCACCGCCTCGAGCGGCCGGGCATAAGGATGCTCGGACATCAATTGTGCTTCGTCGAATACCAGTGCTGCACCCATCTTGCGGGTCCTTTGAAATCAGTGAGGGATCAGGCGATCAGAGTCGCTCGATGATGATTGCCGGCGCCATGCCGCCGGCGGCGCACATCGTGACCAGGCCGCGACGCAGATCGCGACGCTCGAGTTCGTCGAGGATGGTGCCGATCAGGATCGAACCGGTGCCACCGATCGGATGGCCCAGCGCCATCGCGCCGCCATTGACATTGACCTTGTCGCGATTGAGCTTGAGGTCGCGGATGAACTTCTCGGCCACCACCGAAAACGCCTCGTTGATTTCGAACAGATCAATGTCATCGAGGGTCAGGCCGGCTTTGGCCAGCACCTTGCGGGCCGCCGCCACTGGCGCATTGAGCATCAGCGTGGGGCAATCACCGACATTGGCCATCGCCACGATGCGGGCGCGCGGCTTCAGGCCCTTGGCTTTGGCATAGGCAGGCGATGCCAGGAGCACGGCGCCCGCGCCGTCGACCACCCCCGACGAATTGCCGGCGTGGTGGACATGCTTGATATCGAGGCCGGGATACTTCGCCAGGATCAGGCTGCGGAAGGTATTGCCCTTGTCGTCGAGCGGCACATCGGCCAGCGCCGGGAAGGCCGGCTTGATTTCGGACAGGCCCTGCAGCGTGGTCTGCGGACGCGGAAACTCTTCATGGTCGAGTGCCAGCGTGCCGTCGGCCTTGAAGGTCGGGATCAGGCTCTTCTTGAAGTGACCATTGGCGATGGCGTGCGCGGCGCGCTGCTGGCTGACCAGGGCGAGCTCGTCGAGCGCCTGGCGCGAGATGCCTTCGATGGTGGCGATCGCATCGGCACACACACCCTGGTGCGACTGCGGATGCGACGCACGCAGACGCAGATTGCCGGCATCCATCAGGGCCGGGCCTTCATCGGGCGCGCGACGGCCGGTCATCGACATCATCTCGGAGCCGCCGGCAATCATCAGGTCTTCCATGCCGGCCATGATTGACGCCGCCGCCATGCTGACCGAGGTGATGCCCGAGCCGCAGAATCGATCGAGGGTCACGCCGCTTGCGCGGATATCGAAGCCGGCATCGAGTGCGGCCATGCGGGCCAGGTCCATCGACTGCGGCCCGCGCTGCGAGCTGGTGCCCCAGATGATGTCGTCGATCTCGGCGGTATTGAGGTTGTTGCGCGCGGCCAGTGCCTTGAGCACATTGGCGGCCACATGCTGCGGATGCATGTCGGCGAGGGCGCCTTTGCCGACTTTGCCGATGCCGCGCGGGGTGCGACAGGCGTCGATGATGAAAGCTTCAGTCATGGGATGTCTCCTTGTCTGGGATTGGGGGTCAGCGCCAGTCGCCGGGCAGTGCCATCAAACAGGCGGGCAGCCTCGAATCATGCCACCGATGGCCGGGCGAGCCCCACGAAGGCATCACATTTCGGGACGTGGCCGGCTCATCATCCCGCCCCAGATGTTCACGGCGCGCCAGGATGCAGCGCTCTTATCGGGCTGATACTGCGCTGATCGCGCAGCGTTCAGCCCAATGCCAGCTTGCGTTCAACTGCCCGCGAAAAAAACGCACCGCCCAGCGGGATCGCCTGATCGTTGAAATCGTAAGCCGGGTTGTGCACCTCGCAATCACCGTCACCGTCACCATTGCCGATGTTCACGAAGCAGCCCGGCACGCGGTCGAGCATGAAGGAAAAATCTTCCGAAGCCATGATGAGCGGCGGGTTGCGATCAACCTTGTCGGCACCGACCAGCTCGGCGCACACCGATGCGGCAAAGTCGGCTTCATCGGCATTGTTGACCGTGGGCCCGAAGTTCACGCGAAAGTCCACACTTGCCGTGGCACCCATCGATTCGGCCACACCACTGGCAATGCGGCGCATATTGCGCTCGACCAGCGCCATCACGTCTTTGGAGAAGGCCCGCACCGTGCCCGACAGGCGCGCAGTCTGCGGAATCACGTTGTAGGCATCGCCGGCATGAAACTGGGTGACCGACACCACCGCGGTATCGACCGGGCGCACATTGCGCGAGACGATGGTCTGCAGGGTCGAGGCGATCTGCACGGCCACCATCAGCGAATCGATGCCGGCCTCGGGACGCGCGCCATGCGAACCAACGCCGGTGATGTCGATATCAAAAAAGGCACCGCCCGCCATCATCGCGCCCGAGCGCACGCAAAATTGCCCGATCGGCAATTTCGGGCGGTTGTGCATGCCGAAGACCCAGTCACACGGAAAGCGCGTGAACAGGCCATCGTCGAGCATGGCCCTCGCCCCGCCCAGGCCCTCTTCGGCCGGCTGAAAGATGAAGTGGACCGTGCCATCGAAATTGCGCGTGGCCGCCAGATATCGGGCGGCGCCAAGCAGCATGGTGGTGTGCCCGTCGTGACCGCAGGCATGCATGCGACCGGCATGCTGAGAACGATGATCGAAGGTGTTGGCCTCCTGGATCGGCAGCGCGTCCATGTCGGCGCGCAGTCCGATCGATCGGGTCGAAGACCCCGCCTTCAGGACGCCAACGACGCCGGTTTTGCCCACACCGCGATGCACCTCGATGCCATAGCCCTCGAGGGCCTGCGCAACCCGTTCTGCGGTGCGCGACTCCTGGAAACCGAGTTCGGGATGGGCATGGATATCGCGCCGGAAGGCGGTCAATTCGTCATGAAACAGGGCAATGCGGTCGATGGCAGACATGGGAACCACGCTTGGTTGATGACCCCGAATCATCCCCCAAGTTTGCGAGACCGGCCAAGCGCATTCGTCAGCGGTTGGCGGATGCCCGACGACGGCGCGTCATCATCGACGCGGTGACGACCAGCCCGGAAAGCATGAAGGCCAGGTCCGAAGGCTCGGGAACCGGGATGATCTCGCCATAGCCGGTCACCAGCGCAATGTCGCCGCTGCCCGACAGCGTGAAGTGCGCATACATCTGCATGGTGTTCCAGACTCCCTGAGGGCCTGTGACGACACCCGACTCGACGGTGTTGATGAAGGCCATCGAACCGGGCGCGCCGGCGGCAATCGACTTTTGGTCGCCGACATCCACGCCTGCGTTCACGAAAGAAGCGTCACCTTGAGGCGCATTGACCATCGAAGACAGCGCGAAACTCTGAAAGCTCGCGGTCCCCGGACTGTAGGTGAGCGACGCGCCGTTGCCGGTGGCATCGACCAGGATGCCGGATGCGCGAGCACTCACGGTGTTGGCCTGTCCATTGACTGCGGGAATGATCGGCGACGTGAAATAGGCGCTCACCGCCAGGGCCCCAGAGGTGTTGTTGGTGATGCTGTAGGCGTAGCTCATGAATGGATCAACATTGCCGCCGGTGACGCGGTCGAAGACCCGATTGCCTTGCGAATCGGTCGGGTCGACCTTCACCACGAATGCCGGCAATTCGACGCCATCAACCGTGACCCTGCGACCGGCCGAGAAGGCATAGGGTGAGGCCAATGAAAAATCACCGCTGCTGCGATCGAGCGACAAACCGATGTCGGCGCTCGCCCAATTGATCCCCGAATCGGTGCCGACGATCGTGAACTTCAGAATCGGACTCGGTGTATCGGATGGCAGTGCCGCCGTCATCTCTGCTGACGCCAAGGCGGAAATCAACGACGCCAGCACGCCGATGCTGACTTTCGCAGCAAGCTTGGAAGAGAGTTTCATTGAATCCTCAATCGTCAGTGGATGCCGTCATCGGCGACCACGCAATTTTGAGCCGGCATTGTTTCGTATCGTGACTGAAAACGATTCAACCGTTGATTCCTAAGGATCAATCGACCGCCGGGCTGCGCCACTGCGTGGACCATTGCCGAGTGATTGTGTTGTCATCGTGTTTTCGAGGCACGAAATGACCAACACACTGCCGAGCCTGATCGTCTACACCGACTACAAGAGCCCCTACGCCTTTGTGGCCGACGCCGCCATCCGGGCCATCGCCCTGCAGTACCCGATCCATCTCGACTGGCGACCTTACACATTGCGCATCGAGGAATTCATGGGAACCGTCGAAGCGCGTACCGTGCACAACTGGCGCAAGGTCCGTTATGGCTACATGGATGCGCGCCGCATCGCCAACCGTCAGGGTCTCATCATGAAAGGGCCGCGACACATCTACAGCGGCAAGCTCTCGAGCATCGGCATGCTGTTCGCTCAGGATCACGGCTTTTTCGAGGCGTATCACGCAACCACCTTCGAGCGCTTCTGGCGCCACGACCTCGATATCGATTCCCATGAGGAGATGGGTCGCCATATCGAGGCACTGGGCGCATCCGGCGCCGACTTCGAGCGCTTCGTTCAGAGCGATGGCGCGGTGCGTCTGCAGCGTGTGACCGACGAGGCCGAGACGCTGGGTGTTTTCGGTGTCCCGATGATGATCTTCGACGAGCAGCTCTACTGGGGCGGCGATCGGCTCGCGATGGTGCGCGAGGCGATCGAGCAGACCTTGAGCGCATCCGCCGACGCGCTGCGACAAAATCGCCTGCGAACTGAAAGCCCGGGGGCCGCCTGAGGAAAACTCAGTCGTAAAACGCCGCGCCTTTTTGCAGCCCCTGCCACTGCTGCTCGTCATGGCCGAAGATCACGGTGGTACCGCGCTCGCCGATGCGCCGGATCTCGTCCATCGAGCGCGTTGCCGCCTCGTGATCCCAGGTCTGACGCGGATGAATGCCCTGCTCGAGGTTCGCGCGCAGCGCGACCGCATCCGAGGTCAGCAGCACACTGCCGGTGCGATCGAGTGAGACCATCGCGCAGCTCATGCCGGGGGTGTGGCCCGGCATCGGCAGCAGCACGATGCGCCCGTCGTTGAACAGATCGCGCTCGCCCTCGAAGGTCTCGAAGGTCATCGGCTGATCCCAGTCGATCGGCATCATGCCAATCTTCGGACCGAGCTCGGCACGGGCGGTCTCGAGCTCGCGGGCATGGCAGACCACCGTGGCCTTCGTAAAAAACGCATTGCAGCCGCAGTGATCGGTATGCAGATGCGAGTTGACCACCAGATCGATGTCGAGCGGCCCGAGCCCCAGCAGCGCCAGTTCATCGATCACGTTGTCGCGCGGCCCCTGCAGGGGCACCAGCACCTTCGACTTGTCGCCCCAGCGCGGTATCGGATCGATCGCGATGTCGGGATGGCAGCCGGTGTCAAAGAGCACATTGCCCTGCGGGTGACGCAGCAGATGGCAGATCACCGGCAGATCGATCGTCTCGTCGCGCGCGGCATCAGGAAAATAAACGCCTTTGCGCATTCGCAGTCGGCCACCGGACAGCACATGCCATTTCATCGCGTCCCCTCCCTGTTGCGCGGCAGACTGGTCGCCAGCATGGCGCCCAGCAGATTGCCGACTGCCGCGATCATCATTGCCCCGTGATAAGCCTGCGTGCGGTCAAAGAGCCAGCCTGCCACCACCGGCAGGCTGACCGCCGCCACGCACCAGGCGATATAGAGCTGCCCGGCAACGCGGCCGAAGTCATTCTTGTGCCAGTAGCGGGCAATCGCCCCGGCGGTCAGTCCGGAAATGAAACCGTAGCCCATGCCGATCAGGGTCATGGCCAGCACCGCCACGGCCGGCCCGGGAAACGCCAGCAGCAACAGCGAGCCCGACAGCGCGATGAGATGGGCGGCACAGGCCACCCACGGCACCTCGAAGCGATCGACCAGCCAGCCGCCACCGATTCGGGCGGCCGCGATCGCGCCGGTGATGAAGGTCGTGCCGCCCAGGGCAAACGCGGTGGCCGCGCCATAGGCCTGCAGGATGCCGGCCGACTGGCTCATCACCATCAGGCCAGCTGCCGCCGCCAGGAAGAACACGCCGAATAGACGCGCAAAAAGGCTCCAGCGTCGATCTTCACTGCCTTGAGCGCCGGCCTGGCCGTCCTGCATGCGAATGTCGGCCAGGCGCAGCAGCAGCACCGCCGCCACGGTTGCCAGCGAGACCGTGATCGCCAGCCCGACCAGCGTGGACCGCAAGCCGAAGGCGGCGATCGACCAGCCGAAGATCGGCGCACCGATCATCGCGCCCAGGGGATACAGGCTCACCACATAGCCATTGGCCAGGCCGCTCATCGCCTCGACGGTCTGGTTGATGCCCTGCTGCATCATCACGAAGGCCACCCCGCCGCCCAGCCCGAAAAGCAGGCCGTATCCCAGCATCAATTGCCCGATGCCGGTGGCGCTGGCCGCCACCAGCAAACCGATGGCGCTGCACAGGCCGGCGCACAGCAATAGCCCCACCGGTGCAAATCGCCGATAGAGCACCGGCCCGGCAAGCATGCCGAGCGTCAGGCAGACCGAGGCCACCGAGAAGACCAGCGCCATCTGGGCGCGCCCGATACCAAGCATCGCCTCCATCGGCTTGAGGAACACGCTGAACGCGTAAATCGTTCCGAAAGGCAGATTGAGGAGGGTGGCCGCCGCCATGGCGCAGGCACTGCGCTGCCTCGGCGTGAGCCGTGCTGAATGACCGACTTCTGAATGGGCGGGTCGGGCGGCGGACATGGTCAATCGAGGTGAAACAGTGCGCCGCGCCCCGGCCTAAGACTTGGCCGCCGGCTTCTTGCGCGGCGCCTGCATCGGCAGCCAGGTTGTCGCAAAGGACTGGTAATCGTCGCTGCCGGCATCCTCATGCAGGGTCGACTCGCGCTCGTCCCAGAAATCGTTCCAGAGTTCGAACAGACCCGACTGATTCTGATGCGGCGCATTGGCCTCGAGCCAGTCGGCGATGAGCCGATCGTCTGGCCGCTTGATGAGCACGGTATCGAGCAGGCGCTTTGCGGTTCGCTGGCTGAAAGGCGGCTTGTCGGTCACCCCGAGCACGCCCTGCAGCATGATGACCAGCAGGCGCGCTTCGTCGCTGGTGCCGCCGGTGAGCTTTTTCCAGTGCGAGGTGGTGCGGTCGTCGTGATCGTCGACATCGGCCAGCGCGTTTTCGGGCATCACCAGCAATTCATGGAGCCGGTTGACCGACGGGTCACCCGCGACCAGCACATGCAAAGGGGTTGCCGAATCGACAATCACCGCTTTGAGCGCCGGTGCGCGTTCAGCCCAGACCGCCTCGATCACTGCGCGATACCGTTCGGGCAGGCCCTCGGGCGGCGCAGCGAGCTTGCGCGGTGACTTGCGAATCGCTTCGATCAGTTTTTCCAGGCCCTGCTGATTCGCAATCCAGGTCATCTTTCGCGTGTAGACCATGATCAGCAGCGCGGTCATGATGATCTGCTCGGGCTCGAAGTCGGTATCGGGCGCCTCGCCCTGCAGGGCCTGCGCAATCGCGCCGGCGGCATCACGCCTGCGGCGCACCCGCTCGGCGTCCTCATACTGCTGCATGAAGTCGGTAAACGAATACTGCGCCCACGACGAGACGACCGCTTCTTCGTACTGCTGCTTCTGTTCCGGGTCGATGTCCTCGAGCTCGACGCCGTCGCGGGTCGCCAGAATCCGCTTGATGTCATTCGAGGCGCCACGGGTATGAAAGAGCAGCCCGTTGTCGGCAATCGAGCGGGCTGCCAGCCGGATGTCGCCCTGGCTGATCTTCTCGAGATGCAGATTGACCAGCCCGAGCATGCTGCGCATCGCGCGCTCGAGATCGGCGCGCAGGTTTTCGGAGCCGAGGACGCTGGCGATCTTGCGGATCGCGCGCGTGCCTTCGCGGCTGACCGCCTCCTGATTTTCAGGGGTGATGATGCCCGAGCCAATACCGTGCAGCCACGCGCGCTCAAAGAGTGAGCGGGAATCCCGATGTGCGACCCAGTTCACAGCACGTCATCCTCATCATCGTCGTCGTCCAGTGCCTGCGCCTGCGCCGACTTAGGGAGCGCGACCGGCACCTCGAGCGAGCGCTGATGCCGCGCTCGCAGCACCTCGAGGACTTCGCGAAAAATTTCGTAGTGTTCGCAGCGCAGCCGCCAGGACAGCTCGCGCCAATCCTGGTCCTGCACCTCGCGCAGCGCGACGATCTCACCGCGCTGGTAGTCGCCCGGATCGCCAAGGTCGAGATCGCCATTGGAGGTCGGAATGCCCGCCGACTCGTCGCCCTCGAGCTGGGAATAGGTGCCATTGCGAAAGAAGTACTCCACCTCTTCATGGCGTTCGACAAAATAATCGGCCAGTGCGCTCACGCCATCGGCGGTGCTGCCCAGCGATTCGATGAATTCATCGGTGCGGTCTTCGTCGGCAAAGACCACCGAATTGATCATGCCCTTCAGTGACTCGTGGTTGCGCTCACGATATTCACGCTCCAGCACCACTGCGGCGAGAAACGCCTTGGGCGAGATCAGCTCGCTGATGATCGAGCTGCGCGAACTGTCGTGCTCGCGCAGGATGGCCACCACATCGCGCGAGGGCATCTCGTCGATCACCTTGGCCAGCGCGTAATCGCCCTCGGCATCGGCCACCGTGGCCAGTGCCCGCTCGGCGCTGTCGATATTGCCCTCGTAGACCAGGCTCGACACCGTGCTCACGATCGCATGCGTCATTCGCTGCTCCTGCGGTCAAAGCCCTGCTGCTCGAGATAATCCTCGCTCAGCTGTTCGTCCTCATCGCCGTCTTCGCGATCATCGCCGTCTTCGCGATCATCGCCCTCTTCCCGATCATCGCCGTCATCGGCAGCCTGCTCGCTGCGCGGCCCGAGGCGACGCGAGAGCGCAAATTCAAGCGCCACGACGGTCGCCAGAAAATCCTCGCCATGGGCATTGGCCAGCACGGTCTTGACCAGCGGCTGCGCCCAGGCAGCCACCGTTACGGCTGCCGCCACATCCTGCCACGGCGAGAATTCACCGGGCGACTGACCCAGCAGATCGCCGACGCACTGATGGCCGCCCGCCGGAAATTCAAAGGCACCGTGAAAAACCGGCGCCACCAGCACCGGGTCGAATCCGATCATCGGCAGGAGCGCCGACAGCTGACTGCGCTTGTCCTTGAGCCTGGACTGCAGGACATCGCGGCCGTCGGAATCGAAGCGCAGGTCATCGAGGTCGGCTCGATAGCTTTCATCGAGCTCAAAGAAATAGTCGGAAAGTTTCATCGGATCTGCTCGAGATAGGTCTGGAACATGGCGCGCGCCGTCTCGAGCGGATTCTCGAGAAGATGCTTGCGTCGTTTCTGGTCATGCGCCCGGCGCCGATCCTCGTCAATCAGCAGTTCGTAGGCCTGCTGCGCGTCGCGAAAACGCGCCGCGGCATCGGCATCCGGATTGCGATCGGGGTGAAAAAAAGACGCTTTTTTTCGAAAGGCGAGCTTGATATCGGCCGTGCTGGCACTCGACGGCACACCGAGGATGTCGTACGGATCACTGCTTGATTCGAGCATGGGTTTGCCTCGATGTACAGAAAGTCTGGTGCATCGCACCGGGGTTTCGCGCGCCGGTCTCAGGTCGACGTGATTCGCGCCAGTCTTGCCGCCTCCTGGACTTGCGCATCTTCGATCACCGCGATGACATCGCGCACATCGACCGGCCCGGTGCGATGCTCGAAGCGGCCGGTGAGCGGTGATTCGGGCGTGAGCAGGCCACGCGCATAAAGATCCCAGATCTCGTTGCCGTAGTCGGTGGCGAGCAGCGACGGCTCGAAGCGACCGAAAAAATCGCGCAGATTTTCAACATCGCGCAGCAGCATGCGATTGGCGTGATTGTTGCCCGCAGCATCGACCGCCTGCGGCAGATCGATGATCACCGGCCCGTCGGCCGCCAGCAGAATGTTGAATTCGGAGAGATCGCCGTGAACGATGCCGGCGCATAGCATGCGGACCACCTCGCCGATCAGACCGCCGTGATAGACCACCGAATCTTCCGGCGTGAAGATCACATCATTGAGTCGCGGTGCGGCATCGCCATGCTCGTCGGTGACCAGCTCCATGAGCAGGACGCCTTCATAGAAATTGCGTGGCGCCGGCACGCGCACGCCCGCTGCGGCCAGCCGGTAGAGCGCATCGACCTCGGCACTTCGCCAGGCCGCCTCCTGAGATTCGCGCCCGAAGCGCGAGCCCTTCGCCATAGCCCGCGCCTGACGGCTGTTCTTGACCTTGCGGTTCTCGGTGTAGTCGACCGCCTGCCGGAAGCTGCGCTGGGTGGCGTCCTTGTAGATCTTGGCGCACAGGGTTTCGCCTGCGCAGCGCACCACATAGACCGTCGCTTCCTTGCCGCTCATCAGCTGCCTGACGACAGTGTCGATCAGCCCTTCGTCGAGCAGCGATTGAAGTCGCTTAGGTGTTTTCATCCCGTCATTCTGGGGCATTCGCCAGAAAGACTCAGGCGTCGACCGTCAGAAGGTCGGTGGCGAGCAGCACTTCGCCAGCGAAATGAGCCTTGGCCAGGGCAATCCACTGCGGCTCGGAGCCGGGCTGTGGCGCCGGCACCGGATGGTTGAGCACGAGCGTTCGCACGCCGCAGTCGGCGGCAGTCTTGCCGGCCTGGGCGACGTCGGAGTGGTAATCGAGCACGTCTCGAAAGCGCTTGAAAGGCGCCTTCTCGATGATGTCGCGGCGGATGACGGTCTGGACATAGACATCGGCACCGCGGCAAAGCCGGCTCAACCCTTCACAGGGCACGGTGTCACCAGCAATGGCGACCACCTTGCCCTGCGCCTCGATGCGAAAGCCCATGGTCGGATGAACCGGGCTGTGGTCGGTCGGCTCGGCCGTCACCAGAATGCCTTCGGACTCGAAGACCAGCCCGGGGGCGACTTCATGCACCGAGACCTGCGGGGCCTCATTGAGATCATCGTGGTGCGACATCCGGTAGTGCACGTCAGTGTCGAGCATCGCCAGCGTGGCTTCGGTGAACCGTTTGAATCCGGCCGGCCCGTAGGCCACGAGCGGGTTCGACTGCGGGCTCGAAATCCAGCGGGTGGTGATCACGTCGTTGTAGTCGGTGGTGTGATCGCTGTGCATATGCGTCACGAAAAGCGCCGTGAGGTCGCGCGCATTCATGCCGACCGCTGCGCCCCGCATCAGCACCGCGCGGCCGCAGTCAAAGAGCAGGTCGGTCTTGCCGATGCGCACCAGCGTCGACGGGCCGGCGCGGTCGGGTGTCACCAGCGGCGAGCCGCTGCCGAGGATGATGACCTGCATGCGGGCAGCTCAATTCATCCGGGGATGCGAACAGGCAGCTTGGTAAACCCACGCACAAAGGGAGACCGAACCCGTGTCGGCTCACCCACCACTTCGATGACCGGAAAGCGCGCAAGCAGCTCCTCCCAGAGGATCTTGAGCTGCAACTCGGCCAGCCGATTGCCGACACAACGATGAATGCCAAAACCGAAGGACAGATGCTGGCGCGGCCGCTCGCGATCGACGATGAAGCGATCGGGCTCGGCAATTGCCGCATCGTCTCGGTTGCCCGACAGGTACCACATCGCAAGCTTGTCGCCCTTGCGGATCTGCTGGCCGGCGAGCTCGGTGTCCTGCAACGCAGTGCGTCGCATATAGGCCAGCGGGGTCTGCCAGCGGATGATCTCGGGCACCAGGCTGTCGATCAGGGCCGGATTGGCGCGCAGCTTGGCCATCTCTTGCGGGAATTGATGCAGGGCGAGCAATCCGCCGGTCATGGAGTTGCGGGTGGTGTCGTTGCCGCCCACGATCAGCAGCACGAGGTTGCCCATGAATTCCTGGGGGCCCATGTTGCGGGTGGCCGGACTGTGGGCCAGCATCGAGATCAGGTCGGTCTTGGGCGGTGCGTTGACCCGCTCGTTCCACAGACGCATGAAATAGCCGAGCATATTGCGAAGCTCGGCCATGCGAACCTCCGGCTCGGGCGCGTCAGGGTTGGTCGCCTTGTTGGCGGTGGCAATGTCCGACCAGAAGGTGAGCAGGCGCCGGTCTTCGAGCGGAAAATCGAAGAGGGTCGCGAGCATGAAGGTGGTGAGCTCGATCGAGACCTTGTCGACCCAGTCGAAGGTCTCGTTGCGCGGCAGGCTCTCGAGCACACTGATGGTCCGCTCTCGAATCAGGTCATTCCAGTTGTTCAGGTTGCTCGGCGCAACGATCGGGCTGACCGCCTTGCGCTGGTCGTCATGCTTGGGCTGATCCATGGCGATGAACATCGGCAACTGCTGCTCGCCGACCTGATCGACCAGCGTGATGCCGCCGTGGGTCCAGTCCGACGAAAAGACGGCATGGTTGGTGTCGACCGCCATGATGTCTTTGTAGCGGGTGACCGACCAGTAGTCGCCCACGCCCTCGATCGGGCTGCGCGAGCGATGCACCGGCGACTCGCGGCGCAGACGCTCCAGCGTAAAACCGACGGTGTCATCGACGAAGCCCTGCACATCGGCAGGATTGAGCTGTTCGAGCGGGAGCGCCTGGACGAGTGCGCGCGCGGCGGCTGATTCTGCGGCCGAACGCGGCACGGCAAAGGCAGGTGTCTCAAGGACTGAGCTCATGACGGCGTCTCCTGATTTTCAAGCCAAAAATATTAGCACGCCGACCAAACACAGGTGTCAAGTAAAAACCGCGAGTTTTCGCTGACTTTTTGGCGGCTTGCCGACCGCTTGCAGGCTCAAAGCCGCCGAATGCCAGGTTCGAAGACCACCGGCCGAGACACCCTCTTTACGATGGACGTTGATCAGTCAAGTTTGCAATCTCGTTTGCATCAGAGCGGAGCATGAGTTCGCTGAATTCGGAAAAATCAGGACGGGCACAACGCGCGCGCAGCCGGCGCTCGGTGGCGCCGTTCGTCTGGCTGGGCGTTGTACTGCTGGCGCAGACAGGGCTTGCGGCCTTTTTGCTGCACCAGACCCACTGGGGTACAGCGTCGCTGATCATTCTTGGCGTGAGTGCCTTTGCCTGCTATCTCACGCTGCTGCGCGTCTTCGAATCAGGCCTTGGCCGGGTCAAACGCAAACTCGAGGCCATATTGTCCGAGCTCGAGCATGCGCGTCCGAATATCACCTCGCACTCAAACGATGCCGGCGTGCTGGAGTTGATCGACTGCCTTGCTGTACACACCAGCAGCCTGATCGCGATGGCGGTCGAGCGCGAAAAGCAGATCCTCAAAGCCGCCCTGCAGGACCCGGTCACAGGACTTGGCAATCGCACGGTTCTCAGCCACCGCATCAGTCTCGCCATCAAAACCCACGCCGAATCCGCCGAGCGCTTCTGCGTGGCAATCGTCGAAATCCGCCGGTTCAAGGAGATCGCCGAAATGATTGGCCCCGGTCAGAGCAACGATGCAATCAACCAGATCGCGCGTCGCCTGCGGCGCGAGTTGCGCAAGGAAGACATCGTCGTGCGCCTGGGCGATGAGCGTTTCGCCCTTCTCGTGCGCGGAGACCGGGAGCACGCCGAGCCAGTCCTGAACCGGATTGCAGAATCGGCCAGACCCCCTCTGCTGATCGATGGCGAGTCCGTCGACATTGAAGTCGGACTGGGTGCTGCGCAGTATCCGGACGATGCCAATTCCGAGACCAATCTGCTGCTGCATGCGCAGTTGGCCGCCGAGCGTTCGAGTCGCAAACGCACCGCCTCTTTCTTCTTCGAAGCAAATCTCGATTCGAAGATCACGACCCAATTGAACGATTCGCGTGAACGCTTGTCGCTGCAATCGGATCTGTCCCGGGCAATCGCCGAACGCCAGCTCTTCCTCGTCTATCAGCCCAAGCTCGACCTGAAAACCGGCCTCTTCACAGGCGTAGAAGCGCTGATTCGTTGGCATCACCCTAAAAAAGGCATGGTGTCTCCGGATCAGTTCATTCCGATGGCCGAGGAGAACGGTCTGATGCAAGGCATCACCGAGTGGGTCGTCGCCGAGGGCGTCAGGTTTGCGAAAACACTCTGCGCAAGAAGGCCGGAGATGTGTGTTTCGGTCAATATCACCGCCCAGGACGTCGAACGGGCAGGCTTTGTCACCTTCGTCAACCAGGTGGTTCGCGATCAAGGCATCCTGCCCAGCCAGTTATGCCTTGAGGTCACCGAAAGCGGCCTGATCGAAGATACCGACAGTGTGATTGCCAGCCTGTCGGAACTGTCGAGCGCCGGACTCAAACTCTCGATCGATGACTTCGGAACCGGCTACTCGACCCTGAAGCAGCTGCAGCATCTGCCGGTCGACGAAATGAAGATCGACCGCTCCTTTGTCAGCGGACTGGCTTCGAACGAAAAGAATCAGGCGATGGTCAAGTCGATGATCGACATGGGCGCCCGCATGGGTCTGCGGGTCGTCGCCGAAGGGGTCGAGTCTTACCGAGAGATGCAATGGCTTAAGACGCTGGGATGCCATGAAGTGCAAGGCTTCTTTATTTCGCGTCCCCTGGCCGAGCAGGACCTCGTGCAATTCATCGACCTGCGCCACGCACTGCATGATTCAACCCGCGAAGACGCGCTGAAGCTCGCGTCGCAGCACTAAGCGAGCGGGGTCGATGCCCCGCCGGACACAGTCTCAGTCAGATAACCGGGATCGCTTGCCGATCTTCGCCGTTCATCATATAAAGCGTTTTGGACATGCTGCATCGCAACGATGCCGCTGATGACGATGATTCAGGGCAGGCCGCGATGAAGGGCATGATCTTTACCGAGTTTCTCGAACTGGTCGAAAGGACCCACTCGGCTGAACTGGCCGAAACGCTGGCCGCCAATGCCGATCTCCCCTCAGGCGGCATCTACACCTCGGTCGGCAACTATGATCATCGCGAGATGGTTACGCTGGTGGTTGCACTCAGCCGACAGACCAAACAACCGGTGGACGAGGTGCTCCATTGGTTCGGGGAGAACCTGTTTGTGACCCTGTCGACCGCCTATCCCGGCTTTTTCGCCGGCAAGGACAACGCCTTCAGTGTGCTGGTCGGCATCGAGTCGGTCATCCACACCGAAGTCCGCAAGTTGTATCCCGATGCCGAATTGCCATCCTTTGAGGTGATGCAGCATGGCCGCGACGAGCTGGTGCTCGACTATCACTCGCCACGCTGCATGGATGACCTTGCACACGGGTTGATCGACGCCTGCATCGCGCACTTCGATGAGCCGGTCACGCTAGCTCGCCGGCCGCTTGGCAAGACGCAGGCTGACGGCACGCGCTTCACCCTGACACGGGCGTGAGCCAGGACCCTGATGTACTGAGGCTGCGCGCCGATCGAGAGCGCGCAGCACGCAAGCAGGCCGAATCGCTGCTGGAAGCCAAGAGTCTCGAGCTCTACCAGGCCAATCGCCATCTCGCTGAACTCGCAGGCTCCCTCGAACAACAGGTCGCGGACCGCACCCGGGAGCTGGCGGCCGCGCTTCATCAGGCTCAGGTCGCCACTCTCGCCAAGTCGGCCTTTCTGGCGGCAATGAGCCATGAACTGCGAACACCGCTCAATGGCGTGATCGGCATGACGCAGCTGCTGCTCGACGGCACGCTCGCACCCGAGCAGCGCCAACACGCGCTGGCCATCGAGTCGAGCGGCGAGCTGCTCTTGTCGATCATCAACGATGTCCTCGACTTGTCGAAGATCGAAGCCGGCGGCATGGTGTTGAGCACCCTGCCTTTCGATATTCGTGTCGCGATGAATACCGTGGCCCGCATGCTCGACGTGAGTGCGAAAGACAAAGGCCTGGCCTTCGAGGTGAGCTGCGATCACGACGTACCGGCGATCCTGATCGGCGACGATATGCGTCTGCGGCAGATCCTGTTGAATCTGACCGCCAATGCGATCAAGTTCACCGCGACTGGCCGCGTCACGGTTCGGCTCCAGGCCTTGGGCCGGCATGAGCACCAGCAGATCACTCTGCGCCTGAGCGTGACGGATACCGGGATCGGCATCGAAGCAGATCGCCTGCAGGCGATCTTCCAGCCTTTCGAGCAGGCCGAGACCGACACCACCGTGCGATTCGGCGGCACCGGCCTCGGGCTGGCGATCTGCAAACGCATCGCCGATCTGATGCACGGCCGGCTCACGGTTCAAAGCGCCCCTGGGCAAGGATCCGTCTTCGCGCTCGAATGGAGCCCGAACACCCAGCAGAGCCTTCCTGAGCCAGTCCGTTCACGGACAGCACACGCTGACGATCAGGTCGCCGGGCTGAGGGTCCTGGTGGCCGAGGACAACCCGGTCAACCAGGCGCTGATCTGCGCGCTGCTCAAGCGGCTGGGGATCAGCCCCGATGTCGTGGAGGATGGTGAGGCTGCCTTGCACCTGCTCGGGTCCAAGCCTTATGACCTTGTCCTGATGGATGTTCAGATGCCTCGTCTGGACGGCATCAGCGCCACTCGCGCGCTGCGCAGAATGCCGCTTGCGCATCAGCCACGCGTGATCGCGGTGACCGCCAATGTGCTGGACGATGAGCGCGCGGCCTGTCTTGAAGCCGGCATCGATGAATTCCTGGGTAAACCCTACCGGGCTGCCGAACTCAGCCGCCTGGTCAAGGCCACGCCATTCGGTCCTACTTGAGGACCTTCACCAGGTTGTTGAAATCGTCCGTCCAGGCAGTCAGCCCCTCGATGCCGACAATCGGACTGACCGCATCCTGAATCGCCTTGGGCGACAGCGCTTGCGGCGTGCGAGCCATCAGCACCCAGTCGGTCCGATAGAGATTGGCGCCGGCCGCTTCATCATGGATCAGCACGCAATGGAGCCCGAGCCTGGCCGAGATCCGATCAAGCACCGGGGCCAGCGACAGGAAACGGTTGGTCACATGGAAGGCCAGCACACCATCGGGCTTCAGATGTTTCAGATATAGCTCGACCGCCTGCACGGTAATCAGATGCACAGGCACCGAGTCGCCTGAGAAGGCATCGATAGCCAGCACGTCGAATTCATTGGCGGGCTCTTTTTCGAGCACAAGTCGCGCATCGCCAAGCACGACATCAACCTTGGCCCGACTGTCGGCAATGAAGGTGAATTCGGTCTGCGCGACCTCGATCACATCGGGGTTGATCTCGTAAAAGCGCAGAGAGTCACCGTCCCGGCCATAGACCGCCAGGGTTCCGGCACCCAGACCGATCAGTCCGAGTCGTCGCGGGCCGCTCGGGGCATTCTCGATGGCCAGACCGACGCCCGAGGAGCGACCGTAATACTTGGTCGGCTCGCGGCGGCGCTGGGGCGACAGGTATTGCTCACCGTGGTTGACCGCACCGTGATAAAGCTCCCTGATTTCGTCTTGGCTGCCCTTGATGCCGGCGTCGTTGGTCTCGAGCGTTCCGTAGAAATTGCGTTTGAGCACACGGGCATCGGCGGTATCGCCCATGATCTGGAGCGTGAGGAAAACACCGCAGGCCAGCGCGCCCGCGCTGGTCGCCATCAGTGCAAGCGGCTGCTTGCGGGTCAGCCCCATGGCGAGCAGCAAGACGATGACAAAGCCCAGACCGAGTTCGTAGTAGCCGACGAAAAATCGCGGTGCCAGCAGACCGACCGTGATGCCGCCCAGGGCCCCGCCCAGCGAGATCATCAGATAGAAGCGCGTGAGATAGCGGGTGGCAGGACGCCTGGAGGCCAGCTCGCCATGCAGGAACATGCACGCGACGAACAGACCGATGAGATAGAGCGGGATGCCGGTTTTTGTATCGGGCCAGCTCGATGACTGCAGCCCGAATGCACAGGCCACGATCAGCAGCAGCAGGACCGGCAGATAGGCTTTTCGGGCATACCAGCGGTCGCTCTCGAAGGCCATGGTGAAGGTCATCAGGTAAATGCACAGTGGCAGCAGCCAAAGCAGCGGGACCGGGGCGATGTTCTGAGTCAGATGGTTGGTCACCGAGAGCAGCAGCCATGAGCCCATGCCCGACAGGGCGATCCAGAGCAACTGCTGTGACAGCGCGGGCGGCGCACTCGCCGCCTCTTCAGTCATCACCACCGACGCATCGCGCAGCGGCGGTCCCTGCCTGTCGGCCGTCATGCTGAATCGGACACCCGCCAGGAGACAGAAGCCGGCAAACACGACATAAACCATCGACCACACACTGGCTTGCCTGGCCAGCGTCGAATTGGGCTCGATCAGAAAGGGATAGCTCAGTAACGCCACGAGCGATGACAGGTTGGAGAGCGAAAAATAACGATAGACCTCGGGCCCGGCGCCGGCGCGCGACGCCCAGCTCTGGATCAGCGGTCCGGTGGTCGACAGCAGGAAATAAGGCAGGCCAATCGTGGACGCCAGCAGGATCAGGATCGAGAAGGTCGGATCCTGCAGCCCGTCGGGCTTGTCGCCGACATCGGCCAGGATCTTGAGGGTCACCAGACTGAGGATGATCAGCCCGCCGTGCAGCGCCAGTTGAACTGTCGGGCGCAGGGAGCGGCTCACCCAGTCGGAATAGGCATAGCCCAGCAGCAGGATGACCTGAAAGAACACCATGCAGGTCGTCCAGACGGCCGACGACCCACCGTACCAGGGCAGGATGTACTTCGAGACAATCGGCTGGATCAGAAAAAGCAGAAAGGAGCTCGAAAAAACCGTGAGACCGAAAATCAGACCGTCAGATCGCCTGCTCATCACCCGTCACATCAGTTCGAAAAATACACATAGAGATCGTCCGGCGCCTGCGGCGTCTTCAGGGTCTTGTCGAGCGGCACCGGCGCTTCGATCAACGCCGGCCACGAGGGCTTGGCCTGGGCCTTGTTGAACTCGACGATCAGCGCCTGCAGTCGCTCGACCCGCTCGGGATGAGCCGCCGCCAGATCGCTCTTTTCGCCCGGGTCTTTGGCAAGGTTGTACAGCATCGCGCGCTGCGGCGTCGCGGTGATCTGCAGCTTCCAGTCGCCCTCACGCACCGCGACATAGTCGCCGCCGCGCCAGAACAGCCGCTCATGCGGCACGCCGCTCGACTCCCCACGCACGAAGGGCGCGAGATTGACGCCGTCGATGATCCGGTCGGTGGGGAGCGCGACGCCGGCGGCAGCAGCGGCGGTCGCAAAAATATCGAAGTGACTGATCGGCTGCGCATAGCTTGCGCCGGCAGGCATTGCCGCAGGCCAGCGCATGAAGAAGGGCACCCTGATGCCACCCTCGTAGTAAGTGGCCTTCCAGCCGCGCAGGGGGCTGTTGAGCCGATCGATGCCGACATAGTGCGCACCACCGTTATCGCTGGTGAACACGACCAAAGTGTTGTCATCAAGCCCCTGGTCCTTGAGCGACTGCATCACGCGTCCGATGTTGCGATCGAGCGAGCGGATCATCGCGGCATAGACCCGCGTGGTGTGGTCGGCAATCTGCGGCAGGGCGTCGTAGTCGGCCCGGGTAGCCTGCAGCGGGGTGTGCGGCGCGTTGTAGGCCAGATACATGAAGAAGGGGCGGTTGCGGTTCGCACTGATCGCCTTGATCGCTTCATCGGTCATGTAGTCGGTGAAGTAGCCGCGCGGCGCAAAAAGCTCGCTGTCGTTGAAGCGGACACCGAAGGGATGCGCGGCATACAAAAATTTGTCGATCGGATCGAAGGGCTGGTGGGCATTGACCACGCCCGGATCCTTGGCGTCCATCATCATCATCGCGGCATGCTGCATCGCCAGCGACTCGTCGAAACCATGCGAATACGGACGGAACTGCGGGTTGTCGCCGAGGTGCCATTTGCCAAGTTGCAGGGTGCGATAGCCGGCGCCCTTGAGCATGCGGGCGATCGTGATTTCGCTGGCCGGCAGGCCCTGATCCTCATAGGGCGGCATGTCGCGCTCGCGATCAGCGTGGTAGATCATTGGCCGCAAGGCCCCCTCAACCTGATGGCCGCCGACCATGCGCGAGAACTGCACCGGTACCGGCGTGAACTCGAACCCGAAACGCGTCGCATAACGGCCAGTCATCATCGCGGCCCGCGACGGTGCGCAGGTGGCGTTGCCGGCATAACCCGCGGTGAAATTCACGCCGCCCTGCGCGATCGCGTTGATGTTGGGCGTCGGCACGGTGCCGTCGGCGATACCGCCGCCGGCCAGGGTAAGGTCGTTGTAGCCGAGGTCGTCGGCGACGATCACAATAATGTTCGGCGGCCGTTTCTGACCTGATGCAAGAGGTGCCGGCTCGGCGGGCCCTGCCTGCCAGGTGACCTCGCGATTGGGTGCAGGGTCTTTGCGCAGAAAATATTTGACGACCAGCACTGCAACGCCTTCACGGCCCCCAGCGGCCACAAAGCCGATCGCAGCCAGCAACGCAAGGGCCACAAGTCCAATCGCAATTCGTTTGATCATCGAAAAAAAACTCCAGTGAATACCGCGGATCAGCGGTCGGACTTGGCCGTCGCGGCCGGATTATCCCGGACAAGTGCAATCAGGCGTCGGGCAATCACGTCGGGCTGATCCTGTTGCAGAAAATGCCCGGCGCCCCTGATCAGGTGATGGGGTTGGCCCTGTGCTCCCGGCACGCGACTCTGAAAGAAGCGCTCGCCGCCGCGAGTAATCGGGTCGCCGGTACTGAACAGTGTCAGAAAGGGCTTGTTCCACGACTCCAGCAGCCCCCAGGCGGCTTCATTGGCAAGGTGCTCGGGATCATCCGGCGAGCCCGGTACCAGCCTCGGCATCGCCCGTGCACCGGCCTTGTAGGCATTGGTGGGGAACGGTGCCTCGTAGGCAGCGCGCTCGACGGCGCTCAGTTTGCGACGCGTGCCGAGATTCACGATCGCGCCCACCGGAAACATCGGGCTGAAGCGCGCAAAAGCGCGCCACACCCGAAAGGCGCGGGGCAGTCGCTGGCTGCCGGTCGGCAGGCCACCGTTGGCCAGCGCAATCCGATCGAAACGATCCGGATCGTTAGCCACCATGCGAAGGCCAATCAGCGAGCCCCAGTCCTGGCAGAACAGCGTGATGCCTCGCAAGTCAACGCCACGCATCCAGGCGGTCATCCAGTCGACCAGGTGGCGATAGCTGTAATCGGCCATCTTCGCGGGTTTGTCGGACCGACCGAAGCCGACCAGATCGGGCACCACCACACGCAGGCCGGCAGCCAGCAGGGGCGGGATCATCTCGCGATAAAGAAACGACCAGGCAGGCTCGCCATGCATCAGCAGCACGACCGGCGCGTCAGCCGGTCCTTCGTCGAGATGCGCGATGCGCAGGCCGTCGACAACGCTGTAGCGCGGCGTCCAGGCAAAGTCGGGGACCTGCTCGAAGGCGACCTCGGGGGTGCGCAGCACGCCGGCACGCAGCGGTGCATCGCGTGCATCCGAACCCTTGCTCATGGACGGCGTCCGACGTCGATCGCAATGCTGCCAGCCGGCAGGTCGAACCAGTCGCCATCGACACCGATCACGATCGGTCCGCTGAAGAGCTCGGGGGCCCGTTCGAGGAAGGCCGGCTCAAGGGTTTTCATCGGCAGCGGCGGGACGATGTGGTTGAGCAGCAGCATCCTGACACCCGATTTGCTGGCGATCTCGGCTGCCTGCTCCGGTGTGGTGTGGTAGTTGAGGACGTCATGCATGATCTTGGCCAGATTGCCGCGATTGGCCTTGCGAAAGCCGTCCTCGAGTACGCGCAGCAGCTTGGGCGACAGCGCTTCGTGGATCAGCAGATCGGCGCCTTTGGCTTCTCGTTCGACTGCCGGGGTCGGCGTGGTGTCGCCGCTGATCACCACGACGCGGTCCTTGTAACGGATGCGATACCCAACCGCCGGCTCGACCGGCGCATGATTCACACGGAAGGCGACGATTTCGAGATCGGGCGTCGCAATCAGCACCGCTCGCCCGGTATCGGCAGGCAATTCGAAGGTCGTCGGTGTGGCACCGAATCCCGCCGGCACCATGATCTGATCGTTGTGATGGGCAACGCGATAGCCGCGGTCAAGCGCATAGGCCTGCTGAAATCCTTGTACGACCTGCTCGAGTCCTTGCGGACCATAGATCGGCACCGGCGTGCTGGCATTGCCGGTACCCCATCGTTGCAGGAGCAACTCACCGAGGCCATCGATATGGTCGGAGTGAAAGTGGGTCAGAAAGATCGCTTCAATCTGTCCACTGTTCAGACGCATGCGGGTGATGTTGCGCGCCGCGCCCGAGCCGGCATCAAAGACAAACATCTGGCGTCCGGCCACCACGACCGTGCACGGCCCACTGCGCCGATCATCCGGAAAAGGCGATCCTGCTCCGCACAGCCCGACATGCAGACCATCGGTCATCAGTGAAAGCGGATCGGCATTGGCAGTGACTTGCGTGACCATGCGCGACATGGCCCACAGGCTCAAAGCACCTCGTTGCCACCAGGCAAGGGCTGCGGCAACAACGAGCAGCGCGAGCAGCGACAGGACGATCTTCGAGAATCGGGACATAAGCGCCTCGGTGAAAAATCAGCTGCGGGTGATCAGGCCCGAGCGCCGAAGCTGCGGAACAAGGATGACGCGAGGGAGATCGAACAAGAGCGTCGCCCGGCGATTCGTCGTGGGAATTTCCACAAACAAATTGTCGCCACAGCGCGCCATACATTAGTGTATGCGTCAGCAGGCGTCAAGCCGCTGCGCGCGCCCGCCGCAGTCAGCGGCCGGGCGCCAGTCGTCGAAAACGACTCAGTTCGCGGCTTCTTTGGCCTTCTTCAGCATCCGCACCTTGATCTTGGTGCTGGCGGGCTTGGCGGCAAAGACTTGCGGTTCTTTGGTGAAAGGGTTGATGCCTTTGCGGGAGGGCTTTGCCGGCACCGACACAACCGTTGCCTTGAACAGACCAGGCCACACGAAATTGCGCGCGCCCTTCTTGTGAAGCGACGCGAAGATGGTGGCTTCGAGATTGGCCACGACTGCCTTGACCGCCTTGAGTTCAACCGATGCGTGCTCGGCCAGATGGGCGATCAGCGCTTGCTTGCTGAGCGCCTTGGGGATCGGCTTCATGGCAGCGGGCTTGAGGTTCGGGGCTGCAGCCTTGGCGGCCGGCGCTTTTGCGGCAGCGGCAACAGGCTTCTTGGCTGCGGGTTTTTTCGCTGCAGCGACTTTGGCTGCGGGCTTTTTGGCGGCTGCAGGTTTGGCAGCGGGCTTTTTGGATGCGGTGGCCATGAGTGGTTTCCTGTGTTTACTTGATGGTGAAAAGCGGCTTGATTCAGAGCGCCGGCGAGCGCATCGCTGCGCGCGGTGTGCGATTTTAATCACGAAAACAAGTACGGGGGTGAGCTTTATCGCTTGAAAATGCGCTCAAAACGTCATCCTTGTGGCCATCGCGTCACCCATGCGCACGCTTGCGCCCGCCTCCCAGCCCTGCGCGAAGCTCATGTCGGTGGCCGGCCAAAGCAAGATCACGGTCGAGCCGAGCATGAAACGCCCCATTTCATCGCCCTGTTTCAGATCGATCGGGGTCTGCTCGTAGTGCCAGCGTCTGATGGCGCCGGGCCGGGGTGGATTGACCGTTCCGTGCCAGACGGTGGCCATACTGCCGACGATGGTGGCACCCACCAGAACCATCACCAGCGGGCCCTGTGCGGTATCGAAGCGACACACCACGCGCTCGTTGCGAGCGAACAAGCCCGCGATGGCACGAGCGGTGTCGGGATTGACCGAGTAAAGCGTGCCCGGCACATGGGTCATTTCAATCAGGCGGGCATCGCAGGGCATGTGGATGCGGTGATAGTCACGCGGACTCAGATACAGCGTGGCAAAGCGCCCGCCCACAAAATGCGCGGCCTGCTCCGAGTCGCCTCCCAGCAATGCGCTCACCGTGTAGTGATGGCCCTTGGCCTGAAACAGACGATCGTGTTCGATGACCCCGCACTGACTGATCGCACCGTCGACCGGGCAGATCCAGTCCGCCTCGGCAAGCGGCCTGGCCCCGTCGCGCAAGGCCCGCGTGAAGAATTCATTGAAGCTTGCATAGCCGGCAGGATCGGGTTGTGCCGCTTCGGCCATGTCGACACCGTAGCGATTCACGAACCAGCGAATCAGGGAGTGTGTGAGTCGTCCGGCGCGCGCCGACGCGATCAGACCGGCAAATACCGTCAGAAGGTGCTTAGGCAGCAGATACTGCAGCCACACGGATAGGGGTGTCATAAGGCGCGATTGTGCCCTCTGGGCGGCGCGATCGACAATCGGCAGACCGACGCCCGCGCCTTTGCCACATGACCTCGTGATAGCCTCGAGTCGTTGGTGCCTGATCGACGCATCGTCGTCGCTTGGGGTAAACGGGAAGCAGGAGGGTGGGTCTCTCGCCGAGACTCGTCCAACCTGCGCTGCCCCCGCAACGGTAAGCGGACGGAACATCACATCGTTCCAGCGCGTGCAAAACGGTCACTGGAGACTTGCTCTCCGGGAAGGCCGCACGAGCCGATCCGCCAGCCCGGATACCGGCCAACACAGGTGGCGATTCGCGCAAGCGATCGCCTGAGGCTCCATGCAGCGGGGAAGCTGCGGGGAGCGCTGTCCGGAGTCCTTCCATCATGCGTTTACGCCTGCCTGCGCGTCGCTTCGCGCTGAGTGTGAGCATCGTGCCGATGCTTCACGCCACTGCCGTCATGGCTCAAGCACAACCCGTCCCATCGCAAAACCCCTCGGTGCCTGTTTCGCAGACTGACCCCAATCGGCTCGACCCGGTCAATGTGACCGCCACTCGCATCCCGTCACGGGTCAGCGACACGATCGCGGAAACCACGGTCATCGATCGCACCGACATCGACCGGGCTACCGGACGCACTTTCTCCGAGTTGCTGTCCCGACAGCCGGGGATCCAGTTCACCAACACCGGCGGGCTCGGGCAGTTTTCATCGGTCTATGTTCGCGGCCTGCGTGCGCAAAGCACGCTGCTGCTGATCGACGGCGTGCCGATGGGCGACGCCGACTTCAATCTGCCCTCGATGTCGAACATTCCGCTCGACTCGATTGATCGGGTCGAGATCGTGCGCGGACCGCTCTCATCGCTCTACGGCAGTCAGGCGATGGGCGGGGTCATCCAGGTCTTCACCCGGCAGGCCCGCGAGGGCTTTTCTCCGAATGCCAGCGCCACCATCGGATCGAATCAGTTCTACCAGATCAGCGGGGGCGCGGCCTTCGGTCAGGGTCCCTTCAATGGCGCAGTCCAGCTCTCGCGGGTCAGCACCAATGCGTTTTCGGCGACAGCGCCCAACGAACCCTTCGGCTACTACAACCCCGACCGCGACCCGTTCATCCAGAACAGCGGCAACCTGCGTCTGGGCTGGCAATTGAACAGCGACTGGCGCATCGAGGGGTCGGCGATGAGTGCGCAGGCAACCCGGCATATCGACGATGGGCCTGATGTCGATTCGAAGCAGAAGATCACCAACGCGGTCCAGACCCTTGCGCTGAACGGCAAGCTTGCCGACAACTGGCGAACCCGGCTGAGCGTGGGCTGGTCATCGGACACGCGCGAGGCCGTCGCCACCGCAAACCCCTATGAGTATCCCGGCAAATTCAAGAGCGATCAGCGCCAGTACACCTGGGAAAACACCACGATGACAGCGTTGGGGACGGCGATGGTGCTGCTTGAACGCACGACGCAAACCCTGACGCAGCCGGTGCAGTTGTACGCCGTGACGCAGCGAAACATCGACGGGCTTGGCGTCGGCCTCAGCGGCGAAGCGCAGCAGCACTCCTGGCAGACCGCGGTGCGTCGGGACGTCAACTCGCAGTTCGGCGGCCAGACGACTGGCAGCATCGGTTATGGCTATGCCCTGACGCCCCAATGGCGGCTGGGCGCGTCCTACGGCACGAGCTTCGTAGCGCCCAGCTTTGCCGACCTCTACTACCCGGGCTACAGCAATCCGAACCTCACGCCCGAGCAGGGCAAGAGCGCGGAGGTGAGCCTGCGTTGGGCAAGCGGTGGGCAAAGCCTGAGGACGGCGTGGGTCGATACCCGCATCCAGAATGCGATCGTGCTGGATGCCGACTTCCTGCCGGTCAATGTCGGGACCGCAAAGATCGATGGCCTGGTGATGGCGTGGCAAGGCAACTGGCCAACGGTCATGGCCAGTGCGTCCTACGAAAACCTGAACCCGCGCAATACCACCGGCGGTGACGCGTACTACGGCAATCAACTGCCCGGGCGCGCTCGCCAGGCGTTGCGCGGCAGCATCGACTGGATGGTGAGTGTCTTCAGCATCGGCGGCACGGTGTCTGCCTGGTCCTCGCGTTACAGCGATCTGGCCAACACCTACGAAGTCGGTGGGTTCACGACCATCGACCTGCGTGCTGATTACCCGATCAACAAATCATGGACGGTCGGGGTCAGGCTGAACAACCTGACCGAGAAGTCCTATCAGACGGTCTATGGCTACAACCAGCCGGGCAGAGAGGGCTATCTGACCTTGCGCTGGCAGCCGCGCTGATCGGGCCCGATCAGAGGGCCTGAAACGCCCGGGTCCGGATCAGAATTCGAATCTGATCTGGACTCGAAAACCGTCGACACGGTCTCGGTAGGTCATCGGTGTCACCGCGAACCACCGCGAGGACATCGACCCGGTGGCGGCGCCGAGCAGGTTCCACGTCATGTCCTTCAGGGAGGCGGTCGATCCGGGATGACCGATGTCGTAGATCTCCTTCATGGCCCCTGGCAGCGCCCCGATCAGCGTTCCGAACAGAACCTGGTCGGCGGTGTCGCCAGATTTGCTTGCCATTGACGCGCCGAACATGCCAAGCGGCGCTGACACGCCAAAGTGATTGGCCTTGTCCATCCCGACCCATGAGTCCTGGCGGATATCGGCCATCGCAGGCGAAAAAGTCACCATCGAAACGACGAACGGGAGCAGCAGCGTGCGGCACAACCTCCATGAGGCCCACCGCACATCGGAACGTAAATTCACGCCCGACGAACGGAAATCACCGACCGTTTGTCTGAGAAAGCTTGCCTCGTCTCGAAAAAATTCAGGTTTTTTCATTGCGTTCCTCGCCTGAACGCAACTTTAGCCTCGAAATTCCGAAAGGATGTGACAGAAGTCACAGACCACTTAAATCCGCAAATCGACCATTCGTCGGACGGCAAGCCGACCTTTGATCAGCCATGTTCGATTTGCGACCCCTTTAATTCCTTAGGTTGTAAGAAGAGCAGCCTAAGTTCCAGGCGAGGACTCAGGCTGCGGTTGGAGAGGGGTGTCGCTGCGCGCGCCGCAGCGGCATACGCGTCTTACTGGACCGTCACGCGCTTGGGACCGACGCCAGCCTTGCGCGGCAAGGTCAGTTCGAGCACACCGTTTTCGAAGGTCGCGGTCGCCGCGGCTTCGTCAACTTCATCGGCAAGTACCACACTGCGCGCCAGCGCGCCGACATAGCGTTCGCTTCGCAAAATGCGATCGCTGCCTGAAGCGGCTTCATCGCGTTTGACGTCAGCACGAATCGTCACGCGGTTCGCTTCGATGTCGATATTGATCGCGTCCTTGGCAACGCCGGGCATATCAGCGCGAAGCACATAGCCGCCTTCCTGCTCGATGACATCGATACGTGGCGCAGCGGCTCGTGCAGGCGCTGTCGCTGCCGTCTCGCGGGCAAGCGCTGGGTCAGCAAGGAAGCTGCGAAACAGCGTGGGAAAAACGTCGGACAAAGGATCGTAGAGAGAAATTCGGGTCATGGCGATGCTCCTGAATGAGTGGGGCAGCAGGTTTGCTGCCCGTCTCACCGAGTTATGCGCCATGACACTGAATTTCAAGCGCTCTGCACGCACGATTTGCGAATGCGCCCGACAACTGAGGCGCGCGCACTAAGTTGCGAGAGTCATTACAGCAGCGTGCAGACCTCATCGAATCCGAATCGAGGCAGACGCTCCATGACCTTGGAAGGATCGCCATAGCCGATGTTGCACAGGAAGTTTGATTTGAATCGCCCGTCCGGAAAAAATTCGGCATCGACCTTGGCATTGTCAAAACCCGACATCGGCCCAACATCCAGACCGACCGCACGTGCTGCGAGCATCAGATAGGCTCCCTGCAGCGAGCCATTGCGAAAGGCAAAGTGCTCGCGCATCGCCCGCTTTTCTTCGCCATCGAACATCGTCTTCATGACGGGCGCATGCGCGAACAGTCGCGGCATGTGCTCATGAAAATCGACATCGTAGGCAACGATCGCGACCACCGGAGCCGACATGGTCTTGTCGAGATTGCCTCCGGACAACGCGGGCCTCAAACGCTCACGGGCAGCAGGCGTTCGCAAGAACACGAACCTTGCAGGCTGGGAATTGGCCGACGTAGGAGCCATCTTCAACAGCTCAAACATCTGTTTGAGTTGATCGTCGCTGACCGGCTTGTCGAGCCAGCCGTTCTGGGTGCGAGCCTTCGTAAAGAGAAGCTCAATCGCTTTTGAATCGATCATGTTGGCCTCTCAGGTCTGCGGCAAAAGAACCGACTGCAGGGCAGCAAGCTGCCATCCGGAAGCACCCCGACGCCAGACCTGCAGATAGCGGCTGACAAAGGCCTTCGGCGTGCCGCGCACCACCACGTCGATCTGGACGTCACCGTTGCACATCGCCATATCGCCGGCGATGCGCCAGTCGCGCTTGAGCGATTTGAGGACGCGGTAGTCATACCAGCCGGTGCAGGCCCGTTCGATATAGGTGTTGCGGTCTTCGAGGGTGGCCGAGGTGTGGACATACTGCAGGTCGGGGGCCAGCAGGGCCTCAAGGGCTGCACGGTCCTTGCCGATGGCGGCGGCACAGCGCCGATCTTCGGCCGCGTCGAGTTCGGCCACCAGGGCCTGTTGATTGCTCATGTGTCTGCTCTCCGAATGAAGGGCCCTGAGGGGCCCGGGTGTTGATGATTCAGCGTTTGCCACCGTCGACACAATGCAGCGGCGCATCGGTGAGATCGCAAAGCGCCTCGAAGGTGAGTCCCGCGACCCATTCGATGGCATACAGCCCTTGCGCCGTGACATCGATGACCGCGAGGTCGGTGTAGATGCGCTTGACGCAACCAATGCCGGTCAGCGGGTAGGTGCACTGGCGCACGATCTTGGGCTCACCGCTCTTGGTGACATGTTCCATCATCACAAAGGTGCTGCGCGCGCCGATCGCCAGATCCATCGCGCCGCCGACCGCCGGAATCGCATCGGGGGCACCGGTGTGCCAGTTGGCAAGATCGCCGCTTGCCGACACCTGGAAAGCGCCGAGCACGCAGATATCGAGATGGCCGCCGCGCATCATGGCAAACGAGTCGGCATGATGGAAATAGGCACCACCGGTCAGAAGGGTGACAGGCTGCTTGCCGGCATTGATCAGGTCCCAGTCTTCGGCGCCGGCGGCGGGCGCAGGGCCCATGCCGAGAATGCCATTCTCGCTGTGCAGAAAGATCTCGCGATCGTGCGGCAGTTGATTGCCCACGAGCGTGGGCAGCCCGATGCCGAGATTGACATAGGCGCCTTCTGGGATGTCGCGGGCCACGCGCGCGGCCATCGCATCGCGTGAGAGTCTCTGAACGCTCATCGGGTCGGCTCCTGTGATGTGGCGGGCAAGGCAGGCGCCGACGCGGCGCGTGACACGACACGGTGAACGAAGATGCCCGGTGTCACGATGTGCTCGGGGTCAAGCGCGCCAAGCGGCACGATCTCATCGACCTGAGCCACGGTGCAGGCAGCGGCCATCGCCATGATCGGATTGAAATTGCGCGCTGCCTTGCGATAGACCAGATTGCCCCAGCGGTCACCACGCTGCGCCTTGATCAGCGCGAAGTCGGCCTTGATCGGATACTCGAACACATAGTCGCGACCGTTGATGTTGCGGGTCTCTTTGCCCTGCGCAAGCTGGGTGCCGAAACCGGTCGGGGTGAAAAAGCCACCGATCCCGGCGCCGGCAGCACGGATGCGCTCGGCCAGATTGCCTTGCGGCACCAGCTCGAGCTCGATCTGTCCGGCGCGATAGAGCCGGTCGAAGACATGCGAGTCGGCCTGGCGCGGAAACGAGCAGATGATCCGGCGAACCCGACCCGCCTTCATCAGGGCAGCCAGGCCGGTCTCGCCGTTGCCGGCATTGTTGTTGACGATGGTCAGGTCACGTGCGCCCTGCTCGATCAGGGCGTCGATCAGGTCAGCGGGCTGGCCGGCGCCGCCAAACCCGCCAATCAGCACGGTGGCGCCATCGGGTACGCCAGCCACGGCATCTGAGAGCGTGGAGACAGTCTTGTCGGTCATCAGTCGATTCTCTAAGTGCGATGCATTGGGCCGACTCGACCCGAGAGCCATTGCGCCCAGTCGGAAAAACCTTCGCGTGCGGCCTTGTCGCGGGCAGCGTGCCAATCGTAGTCGACCGCAATGAAGGAGACAGAGACGGTGTCGCGCCCGATCTCTACCAGCGCATAGCGGGCATGGTGACTGCCGTTCTCGTGGCGACGCCCAACCGGGCCCTGCGCATCGAAAAACGCCGGCAGGCCGACGCTGCCATCGTTGACCGCGATCCGGCCATCGCTGAACTCGACCAGTCGCGGCAGATGGCTGTGTCCACCGATGCAGACCCGGGCGGTGACATCGGCAAGGTCACGCTCGATATCGGCGACCGGCCGCAGGCGGGCATCGCCATGCGGGGCTTCGTCGAAGAGGTAGTAGTTGGCTGACCGCGGCGAGCCGTGAAACAGCAAGGCTTCGCCGCCGATCGGCAAGGCTGACGGCCAACTGCGAACCCAGTCGAGCACCTCGGAGGAGAGCTCGGCAAGCGCAAACCGGTCGGCATCGGCAGGCGGCTCGAGCGAGGGATCGATCAGGGCGGTGTCGTGATTGCCCCGCACATGCACCGCATCGATGCCGCGCAGCAGATCGGCCGTCTGACTTGGCCAAAGCGGGCCGGAGAAAGCGTCCCCAAGCTGCGCCAGGAGGTCATAACCCCGCTTGCGGGCATCGGCCAGCACTGCACGCAGTGCCGGCGCATTGCCATGGATATCGCTGACTGCTGCGATTCGGATCCTTGCCATTCCTTGCCCGGCGTCAGCGTCGCGATGAAGCCGGTCAGTCGAGCGTCGTCAGGACCTGACGAAGGCTGGCCGCGATGTCATCGATCTGGGCCGGCTCGATGATCAGCGGCGGCGACAGCGCGATGATGTCGCCAGTGATCCGGGTCAGCAGATCCTGTTCGTGGAAGGCACGGGTGAAGGCATCGAAGGCGCGGGTGCCCGGGGCGCCGGCACGCGGCGCCAGCTCGATGGCACCGATCAAGCCGATGTTGCGGATATCGACCACATTCGGGCAATCGCGCAGACCGTGCATGGCGCGCTCCCACTGCGGCGCAAGCTCGGCAGCACGGGTCAGCAGCCCCTCGTCGCGATAGACATCGAGTGTGGCCAGCGCGGCAGCACACGCCAGAGGATGCGCCGAATAGGTATAGCCGTGGAAGAGTTCGATCGCCTTTTCGGGACCCTGCATGAAGGTCTCGTAAATGCCCTTGCGAGCGGCCACAGCGCCCATCGGTACGGTGGCGCTGGTCAGACCCTTGGCCATGGTCATGAGATCGGGAATCACGCCGAAATGCTGGGCAGCAAAGGGTGAACCCAGACGACCGAATCCGGTGATGACTTCATCGAAGATCAGCAGGATGCCGTGCCTGGAGGTGATGTCGCGCAGCCTTTGCAGATAGCCGACCGGCGGGATCAGCACCCCGGTGGAGCCGGCCACCGGTTCGACGATGACCGCAGCCACGGTCGAGGGATCATGCAGCGCGAGGATTTTTTCGAGGTCATCGGCCAGATGCGCGCCCCACTGCGGCTGGCCTTTGGTAAAGGCGTTGTGCTCGAGGTTGTGGGTATGCGTCAGATGGTCGACGCCAGCGAGCATCGGGCCGAAGTGTTTGCGATTGCCGGCAATGCCACCGACCGAAATGCCGCCGAAGCCAACGCCGTGATAGCCGCGTTCGCGACCGATCAGGCGGGTGCGCTGTCCTTCGCCGCGCATGCGGTGATAGGCCAGCGCGATCTTGAGCGCCGAATCGACCGCCTCGGAACCGGAGTTGCAGAAAAAGACCTGACCGAACTCCTGCGGCAGGATGCCGAGCAGTCGGTTGGACAGCTCGAAGGCCAGTGGATGGCCCATCTGGAAGGTGGGCGCGAAATCGAGTTTGGCAGCCTGCTTCTGGATGGCCTCGACGATCGGCTTGCGGCAGTGACCGGCATTGACCGCCCAAAGACCTGCGGTGCCATCGAGGATGCGCCGACCCTCGGGGGTGTAGTAGTACATGCCCTCGGCGCGATCAAGCATGCGCGGCGCCGACTTGAATTGCCGGTTGGCGGTAAACGGCATCCAGAAAGCGTCGAGGTCGCTGCCGACGGCGGCTTGCGGCGAGAGGTCCTGGTGGCGGGACATATCGTTCATGAGGGCTCCAGCGAGTCACTGCGGGGTGTGTCGAGACCAAGGATCTCGGGCCTTAGCCAATATAACAGCCCGAGCCCCGGGAGCGCTGTGACAACGGTCAGCAGAAAGAAGGTCGGCCAACCGAAAGCCTCGACCAGAACCCCTGACGCCGGGCCGACGTAGACCCGGCCGACCGCGGCGAGCGCCGACAGCAGGGCATATTGCGCAGCCGAAAACCGACGGTCGGTCAGTGCCATCAGAAAGGCCACGAAGGCGGCCGTACCAAGCCCGCCGCAGAGATTTTCAACGCCAATTACACCGGCCATCAGCCAGTCGTTTTTCGGGCTGACCGCGAGCAGCCAATAGCCGAAATTCGACACCGCCTGCAGGATGCCGAAGATCATCAGGGCGCGGTAAAGACTGATCTTGCTCAGCAGCGCGCCGCCGGCAAGGGCGCCGGCAATCGTGGCAATCAGGCCGAACACCTTGTTCACGGCACCGACCTCGGTCGCGGTAAAGCCCGCGCCGCGGATCAGAAAGGCGGTGGACAGACTGCCGGCAAAGGCATCGCCGAGCTTGTAAAGCACGATCAGACCCAAAAGAGCCATGGCGCGACGGCGCATGAAAAAAGCGTCCCAGGGCTTGGTGAATGACGGGAACCCCGCCCGGCGAGCCGCCCACAGCGCGGCACCAAAGGCACTCATCAGCGTGACGGTGTCGGCGGCAAGCTTGAGGAAACGATCGGGCTTGACCGGCAACATCGCGCCCATCAGCCGGTCAAGCGCAAACCAGGCAATCGCGCCGGCCACAACCATCGCCACGAACCCGACCAGCTCACCGCGCGCATCGCTGCGGATGCGCAGGTCATCGACTGAGGTGCGAGGCGCCAGCAGCGTGATGCCAGCCATCAGCACGAAGAGGACCGCCATCAGACGATAAGCGCCCGGCCAGCCGAGCCACTGGTCAGCCAGGATCAGGGCGAGGCCGCCCGATACCAGCATGGCCAGGCGATAGCCGAGCACCGACACCGCGGCACCGGCGCCGCGCTCGGGGGCATCGAGCAGATCGGTTCGGTAGGCATCGAAGACCACATCCTGCGAGGCCGAAAGAAACGCAATCGTCACGGCCAGTGCGCCCAGGGCGACGATCGACGTCCTGGGATCGAAGTGGGCCATCGCCCAGCAGGCGGCGGCCAGCAGCAGCTGCGTGATCAGCAGCCAGGCCCGCCTGCGGCCAAGCCAGGGCGGCTCGAAACGGTCGAGCAGCGGTGCCCAGACGAACTTGAAGGTATAGGGCAAACCGGCCAGTGCAAAAAACCCGATGGTCTTGATGTCGATACCCTCGACCGTCAGCCAGGCCTGCAGGGTGCCCGACGACAAGGCCAACGGCAGACCGCTGGCAAAGCCCAGGCCGAGCATCGCAGCGATGCGTGCCGAGACGAAAACCTGCGCGATCGCCGGCAGACTCGAGGGGGGTTCGGGCAGAGGCGCAGACATGACGGGCAGCGAAAGGCGATAAAGTAGCGAGCCTAGCAGGCCTCAGACCCACTTCACCCGGGGGCATCCATGAGATCAATCTGTTTCGTCCTGGCGGCGCTCATTGCCGTCGCCACTTCGGCGACCGCGCAACAGCAGCCGTTCGACGCACCGGCCGCCAAATCGTCAACGCGATCGGCTGCGGCTGACGCCGAGGGCATCCCGGTGCCTAAAAAGAGCCGCGTCGCATCGCTGGCGTCGTCCGAAAAGCTCGAGCGCGAGGCGACTGCGCAATACGCAAAACTGCTCGACTCGGCGGCGTCGCAAAAGGCACTGGCACCCACCGACTACCCCCAGCTCCAGCGTTTGCAGGCGATCGCCAGTCGGCTGATCCCCTACACCCATCGCTTCAGCAATCGCGCTGACGACTGGCGCTGGGAGGTCAACCTGATCGGCTCAAAGCAAGTCAATGCCTTCGTCATGCCGGGTGGAAAAATCGTTTTTTACACCGGGATCATCGAGAAGCTGAACCTCACCGATGACGAGATCGCGATGGTGATGGGTCATGAGATGGCGCATGCGCTGCTCGAGCACGGGCGCGAACGTGCCGGTCAGCAGAAGGTGGCGCAAGCGGCAACGATCGGCGCATCGGTGCTGTCCCAAGTTATGGGCTATGGCGACCTCGGCGGCCTGCTGGCGTCACAGACTTCGAAATTCACCCTGCTGAGCTTCAGCCGGGGCGATGAGTCGGATGCCGATCTGGTCGGCATGGACATCGCCGCGCGGGCAGGCTACGACCCGCGTGCCGGCATCTCGCTGTGGCAGAAGATGGCCGAAGCCTCGAAGGGCGAGCCGCCACAGTTCCTGTCGACTCACCCGTCACATGCCACCCGCATCGACAGTATGCGTGGCGCGCTGCCCAAGGTGATACCGCTTTACGAGCGGGTGCAGGCGACGAAAACCGGCGATTCGACCGCCTCCGATACCTCGCAGAAGAGTCAGTGACATGCCAACCCGTCAGCAGTTTGTGTTGATTGATTCCGTTTGTTGACATCCACTTTGGAGACCCCCGCGGCCTACAACCGATCGACAGCCTGCGAAGTCTTTCAGGCCGACGTACATTGGCAGTCGTGCAACACAAGAGGACCCATCAATGGCGACTTTACCCAAGGCAAAAGGCCCCGCTTCGTACTTCCCCTCTATTGAGAAAACATATGGCAAGCCAATCACGCACTGGTTTGACACCGTGAAACAGGCGGGACCGCTCAGGCATATGGAGCTAGTGAGCCTCCTCAAGACTGAACACAAGATGGGTCACGGTCATGCCAACGCCATCGTCGGGTACTTTCTTGCCCAGAAGTAGTTGCCTAATTGCATTGGGGGGCCGATCGCCGCCGCCGGCACCAGTCAACTCAAACCTCAGGCGCCAAGACAATGCGAAGAGCCGCTGCCCTGATTTCAGTCGTCTGCATCGCGACCTGCTTTGCCGGGTGCGCAGCCTTGATTCTCCAGTCGACGCCAGATGAACCAAAGGTCGTTGAAGCCGGCACGACGGCGGCAGACATCACAAAGCGGCTTGGGTTGCCGCTGAGATCGACGAGGCTGGAAGCTCCGGCACAAGCACTGAGTCTGTGGGAAAAAGACCGTCAGGTTTCTGTAGTGAGTTCTACGGGACTGGCGGTCTCAAGTTCGGTATTCGCTTTCAAAGGCAGACTCGATTCGAAGGCGCGAGCCGGACAGGCCGGTTTCGACAGTTTCATGACGCTGGGCCTCGCAGAAATCTATTTGATCCCAAAGGCTCTTTGGGAACGCATCACCACCGAAGACCTGCAATTGACGGTTTGGTTCAATACCGCTGGCCAGGCGGTTGCCTATAAATGGGATCAGCGTGAGACAAACGAAGCGGGGCGTCAGCGGCAGACCACCCGCTCAGAATGAACGCCTCGCCAGACGCGCCCGATTCAAAGCCTCGAAACGGTCAGCTCACATCTCGAAGTCGTAATCGACCGTCAGCGGCGCATGGTCGCTGAAGCGCGACGCGGTGTGGATCGCTACCGCGCGTGCGGTGTGCGCGATGCCCGGTGTAGCGATCTGGTAGTCGAGCCGCCATCCGACATTATTGGTCCAGGCCTGACCTCTGGCGCTCCACCAGGTGTATTGCTCGGGTCGCTGATCGAGCTTGCGAAACACATCGACGAATCCATGTTCATCAAAAATGCGCGTGAGCCAGGCCCGTTCCTCGGGCAAAAACCCCGAGTTCTTCTGGTTGGACTTCCAGTTCTTCAGATCGATTGCCTGATGGGCGATGTTCCAGTCGCCGCACAATACGATCTCGCGCCCGCTTGCCTTCAATGACTGCAGATGCGTATCAAAGCGTTCGATGAAGCGAAACTTGGCCTCCTGTCGCTCGGGCGAGCTTGAGCCCGAGGGGACATACACCGAGATGACCGTGAGCTTGCCGAAGTCGGCCTCGACATAACGGCCTTCGGCATCGAACTCATCGCAGCCAAAGCCGCTGCGAACCGCTTGCGGTACGTTGCGCGAATAGAGGCCGACGCCGCTGTAGCCCTTCTTTTCGGCGAAATGGAAGTGGCCTGCAGCGCCCGCGAGCGTGCTGAGCGATTCATCGAGATCGGCCTGCTGGGCCTTGAGTTCCTGCACGCACAGCACATCGGGCGCATGCGACTGAAGCCAGGACTCGAGGCCCTTTTTTTGCGCCGAGCGGATGCCATTGAGGTTGAGAGAGACAATTCGCAGCATCTTGTATAGTCGCCAGCCATGAATGAACGAACCGAGTTTATCCGTTTCGCCCTCGACGCCGGGGTGCTGAAATTCGGCAGCTTCCGGACCAAAGCCGGCCGCGATTCGCCCTATTTCTTCAATGCCGGCCTCTTCGATGACGGCACGCGCCTTGGACGTCTGGCGGGCTTTTACGCGCAGCGCCTGCTGCAGGCCGAGCGCTCCGGCGAAGCCGCCTTCGACATGCTGTTCGGACCGGCCTACAAGGGCATCACGCTGGCGAGCGCCACCGCGGTGGCGCTGGCGCAGGCCGGTCGCAATCTGCCCTTTGCCTTCAATCGCAAGGAAGCCAAGGATCACGGCGAAGGCGGCTCGGTGGTCGGTGCGCCGCTTCGCGGTCGGGTGGTCATCATCGACGACGTCATCTCGGCGGGCACCTCGGTGCGCGAGTCGGTCGAACTGATCCGGGCTCAGGGCGCCACGCCCTCGGCAGTCCTGATCGCGCTCGATCGCCAGGAGCGCGGCGGCACGGCCGAGGCACCCGGCCCGACATCGGCAACTCAGGAAGTGGCGGCGCTCTACGGCATTCCGGTGCTGTCGATCGCCTCGCTCGACGACCTCTTCGGCTTTTTGCAGAACGATGCGCAACTCGGCGAGCATCTGCCCGCGATCACCGAGTACCGCCGCCGATACGGCGTCAGCCGCTAAGCCTGTCAGCTGGTGAGTTTGCGTCGCAGCAGGTCGTTGACCTGCTGCGGGTTGGCCTTGCCGCGCGTGGCCTTCATCGCCTGACCGACCAGCGAATTGAAGGCCTTCTCCTTGCCAGCGCGAAACTCTTCAACCGACTTGGCATTGGCGGCCAGCACCTCGTCGACGATCCGGTCGAGCTCGCCGGTATCGCTGATCTGCTTGAGCCCGCGTGCCTCGATGATCAGATCGGCGGCATCGGGCTCGCTGCGTCGCTCATCGAAGATCGCCTGAAACACTTCACGGGCCATCTTGCCCGACACCGTGCCATCGGCAATCCGCCGGATCAGCAAGGCGAGCTGCGCTGGGGAGACCGGGCAATCATCGATCGACAGTGACTCGCGATTGAGCTGGGCGGCCAGATCGCCCATCACCCAGTTGGCGGCGGTTTTGGCCTGACTGGCCCGATCGGGGAGCGCCGCCACCGTGTCCTCAAAAAAGCGCGCCATCGAGCGGGTGGCGGTGAGGGTGACCGCGTCATAGGGCGACAGACCGAGGTCGCGGATGAGACGCTCGCGCATGGCGCCAGGCAGCTCGGGCATCGAGGCCCGCACCCGCTCGATCAGTGCGGCATCGACCACCAGCGGCGGCAGGTCGGGATCGGGGAAATAGCGATAGTCGTGCGCGTCTTCCTTGCTGCGCATCGGGCGGGTCTCGTCGCGATCGGGATCGTAGAGCCGGGTTTCCTGGATGACCCGCCCGCCGTCTTCGATCAGCTCGATCTGGCGACGCACCTCGAATTCGATCGCCCGCTCCATGAAGCGAAAGGAATTGAGGTTCTTGATTTCGCAGCGTGTGCCGAACTCGGCCTGGCCCACCGGGCGCACCGATACATTGGCATCGACCCGAAACGAGCCTTCCTGCATGTTGCCGTCGCAGATGCCCAGCCAGGTCACCAGACCGTGCAGGGCCTTGGCATAGGCCACCGCTTCGGCTGACGAGCGCATCTCGGGCTCGGTGACGATCTCGAGCAGCGGCGTGCCGGCACGATTGAGGTCGATGCCCGACATGCCGGCAAGCGCCGCGCCGCCAAGCGTTCGCATCGCGTCTTCATGCAGCGATTTGCCGGCGTCCTCTTCGAGGTGGGCTCGCGTCAGGTTGATGGTTTTTTCGCGCGGACCCTGATCGCCCTGCCAGACGATCGGCAGCGAGCCGCCCTGCACGACCGGAATCTCGTACTGGCTGATCTGATAGCCCTTGGGAGAATCAGGATAGAAATAATTTTTTCTGGCAAACACCGAGCGCGGCGCGATATGGGCACCCACCGCCAGCCCGAGTCTGACCGCACACTCGAGCGCTGCGGCATTCATGACCGGCAGCACACCCGGCAGCGCCAGATCAACCGGCGAGGCCTGGGTATTGGGCGGCGCACCGAACGCGGTGGACGCGCCCGAAAAAATCTTCGAACGTGTCGCGAGCTGGACATGTGTCTCGAGCCCGATTACGACTTCCCAGCCTTTCATCCTTGCCTCGTCATTGCTTGGCGCATCCGCCGCCGGACGGCTCGAACATCACCGGCCAGGCCTCATCGTAAATACCGCCATTGCAGAATTTCTCGCATCCTGCATGGGCCAGCGTCACCCGGGCGGGCGCCTGCCAGATCAGCAGCTTGCACGAGCCGCCGCTGCGCTCGGTCAGTTCAATGGAGGGGCGGGTGGCGACCTGTCGGAAGTCAGTCAGTGAAAACTTGCAGCTGCCACGCTTGCCGACCCACAGCTGCCAGGACAGCGCCTCGACCCGGTTCGCACGCACCGTCAGCTGGGCATTTTCGCGAAAGCCATCTTCTTCGGTCTGCGCGCAGCTGGCCGACAGGTCGATCGGACGATCGGGGATCGGTGTCGAGGGACCAAGGCCGGCACAAGCCGCCACCAGCAGGGCGACGCAAACCAGCGCCCAGGAGCGCAAGCGGCGGAGCATGGCTCAGGCAGGCGGCCGGCGCAGGTGCCAGTCGCTTGAGAGCTGGAATCGATGGGCCACACCCAGCAGTTGCGACTCGGCAAGACGCGGACCGATGAGCTGAAGCCCGACCGGACGGCCGCCCGCACCGAAGCCGACCGGCATCGACAGCCCGGGCAGTCCGGCGAGTGAGGCGCCCAGGGTATAGATGTCGGCAAGATAACTGCTGACCGGGTCGTCGCCCTTTTCGCCGAGATTCCAGGCGACCGTGGGCGAGACCGGCCCGGCAATCAGGTCGACCAGTGCGAAGGCAGCGTCGAAATCCTCGGCGATCAGGCGGCGCAGCTTCTGGGCCTGCAGGTAATAGGCGTCGTAATAGCCGTGCGAGAGGACATAGGTGCCGACCATGATCCGCCGGCGGACCTCGGCACCGAAACCCTCGGCCCGGCTTTTACGGTACAGATCGCGCAGATCGGTGTAGTGCTCGGCGCGATGGCCGTAGCGCACGCCGTCGAATCGGGACAGATTGCTCGAGGCCTCAGCGGGGGCGATCACGTAATAGGCCGGGATGGTGAGCTGGGTACGCGGCAAGGAGATGTCGTGCAGCTCGGCGCCCAGCGCAACCAGCCCATCGAGCGCAATGCGAACCGCCTGCTCGACATCAGCCGACAAGCCCTGCGCGAAATATTCACGCGGCAGTCCGATGCGAAGGCCTGCCAGCGGCCGGGACTCGGTGATGCTGGCAGCACGCGCGGCCGGCAGCACCGGCGCCAGCATGCCGGCAACAAAATCCTCGGCCTCCCGCTCAAGGCTGGTGGCATCACGCGGATCAAATCCGGACATGGCACTAAGAAGCGCTCCACAGTCGGCCGCCGATGCGGCCATTGCGCCGCCCTGATCAAGGCTCGAGGCAAAGGCGATCATGCCGAAACGCGACACCCGTCCGTAGGTTGGCTTGATGCCGGTGATGCCGCACATCGCTGCGGGCTGACGCACCGACCCGCCGGTATCGGTGCCGGTGGCCAACGGCGCCAGCCCTGCCGCGACCGCAGCGGCCGAGCCGCCGGACGAGCCACCCGGCACGGCAGCGGTATCCCAGGGATTGCGGACGGCACCGAAAAACGAGTTTTCGTTGGCCGAGCCCATGGCGAACTCGTCGCAGTTGGTCTTGCCCAGGCAGACCGCCCCGGCTGCGGCCAGTTTTTCGACCACGGTGGCGTCAAAGGGGCTGACATAGTCGGCCAGCATTTTCGAGCCGGCGGTCGATCGCCACTGGCGCGTCACGAAGATGTCCTTGTGCGCGATCGGCATGCCCAGCAGCGGCCCGCGTTCGCCGGCGGCCAGCCGCTGATCGGCCAGGCGGGCCTGCGCAAGCGTTGCCTCGGGTCGGACATCGATGAAGGCGTTGAGGGAGCTGGCCTCGATGCGTTGCAGAAAATGCGCTGCGAGCGCCTCGGCGCTGACCTCTGCAGCGTCGAGCGCCTTGCGAAGCGCCGACATCGGCAGGGTGTGCCAGTCGGGTGTCAGCGACGACGTCATTCGATCACCTTGGGCACGAGATACAGTCCGTGATCGGTCGCCGGGGCACCCTGCTGGTAGTCGGCACGGCGGTCGGGTTCGGTGACCTGGTCGGGGCGCAAACGCAGTGAAGGCTCGCCCGCATGCGTCATCGGCTCGACGCCGGTGGTGTCGACCGCCTGCAGCGATTCGATCAGCCCCAGCACGCTGTTGAGCTGCGCCAGCATCAGCGAGGCCTCATCGGGAGACAGTTCGAGGCGGGCAAGCTCGGCGATTCGGGCGACTTCGGTAGCGGTGAGGGACAGCGCGGAACTCCTGTTTATCGCGTGATCTGAAGGGATTATAAGGTATGATTCGCGTCGTTTCTGAGGATGCTGCGGCAACTTCGAAGGCGCGTCAGCAAAGCCTCGGCCTTACCCGCCTCCCCCTCTTTCTTTCACCGGATCACTTACCCGGAACCGGCATGTTCGGATACTTTCGGAAATATCTCTCCAACGATCTCGCGATCGACCTCGGCACGGCCAATACCCTGATCTATGTCAGAGGCAAGGGCATCGTGCTGAATGAGCCGTCGGTCGTCGCCATCCGCCAGGAAGGCGGTCCCAGCGGCAAGAAGACCATTTCGGCGGTCGGCAAGGAAGCCAAGCAGATGCTCGGCAAGGTGCCCGGCAATATCGAGGCAATCCGCCCGATGAAGGACGGCGTGATCGCCGACTTCACCGTCACCGAGCAGATGCTCAAGCAGTTCATCCGCATGGTGCATCCCGGTTCGCTGTTTGCGCCGAACCCGCGAATCATCATCTGCGTGCCCTGCGGCTCAACCCAGGTTGAGCGGCGGGCGATCCGCGAATCGGCGCTGGGCGCAGGCGCAGCGCAGGTCTTTCTGATCGAAGAGCCGATGGCGGCCGCGATCGGTGCCGGACTGCCGGTCTCGGATGCCACCGGCTCGATGGTGGTCGACATCGGCGGCGGCACGACCGAGGTCGGCGTGATCTCGCTCGGCGGCATGGTCTATTCCGGGTCGGTGCGAGTGGGCGGCGACAAGTTTGACGAAGCCATCATCAATTACATCCGGCGCAACTACGGCATGCTGATCGGCGAGACCACCGCCGAGTCCATCAAGAAAGCCATCGGATCGGCCTTCCCCGGCTCCGAGGTCAAGGAGATGGAAGTCAAAGGCCGCAACCTGTCCGAAGGCATTCCGCGCGGCTTCACGGTTTCGTCGAACGAAATCCTCGAAGCCCTGACCGACCCGCTCAACCAGATCGTGTCTGCGGTCAAGATCGCACTCGAACAGACCCCGCCCGAGCTCGGCGCCGACATCGCAGACCGCGGCATGATGCTCACCGGTGGCGGCGCGCTGCTGCGCGACCTCGATCGCCTGCTCATGGAAGAGACCGGTCTGCCGGTGCTGGTGGCCGATGACCCGCTGACCTGCGTGGTGCGCGGCTGCGGCATGGCCCTCGAGCGCATGGACAAGCTCGGAACCATCTTCACCAGCGAATAAGCTGAGAGCCGGGCAATGGATCGAAGCCCGCCGCCGTTCTTCAAGCAGGGGCCGTCTGCCAACGCACGGCTCGCGTTTTTCACGCTCCTGGGCCTGGCACTGCTGATGATCGACGCCCGCACCGGTCTGCTCGGTGCCATGCGTCAGGGCGTGGGCACCGTGCTCTATCCGCTGCAGCGAGGACTGCTGGTGCCGCGCGATACCCTCTCGATGACCTTCGACTATGTCGGCGAAGTCGCCAGACTGCGCACCGAAAACAGCGAACTGCGGCGCATCGAGGCGGCCAACGCCCGGCAACTGCTTCAGGTCGAGCAGCTCGCCCAGGAAAATCACCAGCTCAGAGAAGTCCTGCAAACGCGGGAGCGCACCGCAGTCAAGAGCGTGGTGGCCGAGGTGCTCTACGACACCCGTGATCCCTTCAGTCGAAAACTGGTGCTCGACAAAGGTCTGCAGCAGGGCATCACGGCCGGGCAGCCGGTGGTCGACGCCACCGGTGTCGTCGGCCAGATCACTCGGGTGTTTCCGCTGACCGCCGAACTCACGATGGTGACCGATCGCAACCTGACCATTCCGGTTCAGGTCCAGCGCAGCGGCCAGCGGGCGATCGCCACCGGCAGTACGACGGCGGGTCGCCTCGAATTGCGCTATATGCTGGTCAATGCCGATCTGCGCGAAGGCGACACCATCGTGACCTCAGGGCTCGACAGCCTCTACCCGCCGGGCCTGCCGGTCGGCCGAGTGGTCACGATCGATCGCGCCGGCAGCGGCAACTTTGCCCGCGTGGTGGTCGAGCCGATTGCCAGCATCGAGAGCAGCCGCCTGCTGCTGGTGCTGCTGGTCGACCGTTCCGGATTACCGCCGCCGCCACCGGTCGAGGCGGTCGAGACGCCGCGCAGCAAACGCGCGGCCGCCACCCGACGCAACTGACTGACGCAACTGACGCAACTGACGCGAACCGAGCCCGATTCGATGCCAATGCCCGCCGAATACCTGCTGCTGCCCGCCAACCGCGCCTTCATCGCCCTGTCGATCCTGGTGGCGCTGGTGCTCGACATCATGCCGTGGGGGCGCAGCTTTGGCGTCCCCGATTTTCTCGCTGTCGTCCTGGTGTTCTGGAACATTCATCAGCCGCGCATGGTGGGCTTTGGCGTGTCCTTTCTGGTCGGCCTGATGATGGATGTGCATGCCTCGGCGCTGCTGGGCGAGCGGGCACTGGCCTACACCCTGCTGTCCTACGGCGCCAGCACGATGCACCGGCGGGTGCCGTGGTTCAAGCTCGGCGGGCAGATGCTGCATGTGCTGCCGCTGTTCCTGGCCGCACAGCTGGTGGTGGTGGCGGTGCGCATGTCGGTCGGCGGCCCCTTCCCCGGACTGGGCTACTTCCTGCAGAGCCTCTCATCGACGCTGTTGTGGCCGCTGGCAGACGTGCTGCTGCTTCTGCCGCAGCGTCGCGCCGTCAACCGCGACGAAAACCGCCCGATCTGAGTCATCCGCATGATCGACGTCAGCAAGACTGAAACCGACCTGAGGCGCCTGCGCTGGCGGCTGTTGTTCGCCGGCGTGATGGTCGTGCTCATGTTCTGCATCGTCCTGTCACGCTTCGTCTGGCTTCAGGTGGTCCGCCACGATGCCTTTCACGCGCAGGCTGAAGACAACCGCATCACGGTTGTGCCGGTGGCGCCGGCACGCGGGCTGATCTATGACCGCAACGGCGTCATGTTGGCCGAGAACGTCTCGGCCTTCACCCTCGAGCTGTCGCCGCGCCAGATTGTCGATCTCGACAAGACCATTGATGAACTGGCACAGATCATCGAGATCGGTCAGCGCGAACGGCGCCGCTTCAAGCGGCTTTACGACGACTCGCGCAATGCCGAGTGGCTGCCCCTGAAAACCCGGCTGACCGACGAAGAAATCGCGCGGATCGCCGCGAATCGCTTTCGCTTCGACGGCGTCGAAGTGCGGGCCCGGCTGTTTCGCAATTATCCGCTGGGCGACACCGGGGCGCATGTGGTCGGCTACATCGGGCGAATCTCGCCCGATGAGAAGCGCAGGCTCGAAGACGACGGTGAGAGCTCCGATTACGCCGGCCTGAACCACATGGGCAAGGTCGGGATCGAGCTCAGCTACGAGAGCACGCTGCGCGGCGAGACCGGCTTTGAAGAAGTCGAGGTGTCGGCCGGTGGCCGGGCGGTGCGATCACTGTCGCGCGACGCGGCACAGACCGGCAAGAACCTCACCCTGTCGATCGATGTCCGGCTGCAGCGCCTGGTGCAGGAGTGGTACGGCAAACGCAAAGGCGCGATGGTCGCGATCGACCCGGCCACCGGCGAAGTGCTGGCCTTCGTCTCGATGCCCACCTTCGATCCCAACCATTTCATCGACGGCATCGATCCGCAGACCTGGCAGTCGCTCAACGAGGACCCCGACAAACCGATGCTCAACCGGGCGCTTCGCGGCACCTACCCGCCCGGTTCGACCTACAAGCCCTTCATGGCGCTGGCGGTGCTGCAAAACGGCGTGCGCAGCCCCACCACCACGATCAACGATCCGGGCTATTACATGCTCGGCGGCCACAGGTTTCGCGACTCGAACCCCAACGGCCACGGCGCGGTCGATCTCAGAAAATCCATCGCGGTCTCGTCCGACACCTACTATTACGGCGCTGCCTACGAACTCGGCGTCGATCGCATCCACGACTTCATGAAGCCCTGGGGATTCGGGCAACTCACCGGCATCGACATGCCCAGCGAGACCACCGGCATCCTGCCCTCATCGGCCTGGAAGATGAAGCGCTACAAGACCCGATGGCTGCCGGGCGAGACGCCGTCGATCGGCATCGGGCAGGGCTACAACGCGTTCACCATCCTTCAGCTCGCCAACGCCACCGCGATCCTGGCCAATGGCGGCAAGGTTCTCAGGCCGCATATTGTCAAATCGATCGTCGATCCGATCGATGGCAGTCGTACCCCGGCGGTCAATGAGCCTGATGTCACCATCCCGCTGCGGCCCGACTATGTCGCGCTGGTCAAGCAGGGCATGGTCGATGTCAACCGCACGGGTACCGGTCGGGCCGCCTTTGCCGGGGCCGAATACGTCGCCGCAGGCAAGACCGGCACGGCGCAGGTGATCGGCATGAAGCAGAACGAAAAATACGACGCCAGGCGAATTGCCGAGCGCTTTCGCGATCACTCGCTCTTCATGGCCTTTGCGCCGGTCGACAATCCCAAGGTCGCGCTGGCGCTGATCGTCGAGAACGGCGGCTTCGGCGCGCAGGCCGCCGCGCCGATCGCCCGCAAGGTGTTCGACTACGTGTTGCTCGGCAAGCTGCCCAAAGATACGGTCGAGCCCTTCCCGATGCGGCCCGAACTCGACGAAAGCGAGATGCGCGACGTCCCCGAACCCGAGCCCGACCCCACCGCGAGCCCTGCACCGGGCGTGGCCGCACCACCGGCCGCACCACCGGCTGCACCGTCGGTGGCACCGAAAGCAAGCGTACCGAAGGCCGCCGCAAATTCGCCGCCGGCCGCGGTCAAGGCCGGTGCGGCACCGACCGCCAGCGCAGCCCGCAACTGATGGGCTCGACCGCCTTGTCCCTCAACCGCAGCTCTCCATGGGAGCTGGTGCGTCGATTCATTTTCGTCTTCGACAGGCCGCTGCTGATTGCGCTTGGCGTGATCCTGATGATCAGCATTGCCAATATGTACTCGGCAGGGCTCGACTTCCCGGGCCGCTTCAACGGACACCTGCGCAATATCGGCGTTGCCCTGGCAGTGCTGTGGGTGGCCGCGCTGCTGCCCCCCAGCGTCCTGATGCGAGCCGCACTGCCGCTCTATGTGCTTGGCATCGCCCTGCTGGTGGCGGTGGCGCTCTTTGGCTCGACCAGCAAGGGCGCGACCCGCTGGCTCGACCTGGGCTTTACCCGCATCCAGCCCTCCGAAATGCTCAAGATCACCACGCCGCTGATGCTGGCCTGGTACTTCGACAAGCGGGAAGGCGCACTGCGCTGGTTCGACTTCCTGATCGCAGCCGCCCTGCTCATCGTGCCCGTCGGACTGATCGCCAAGCAGCCCGACCTGGGCACCGCCATCATGGTGCTGGCGGCCGGTGCCTATGTGATCTTTTTTGCCGGGCTGAGCTGGCGGCTGATCATCGGCATCGCGATCGCCGGACTCGCCGCGATGCCGCTGGTCTGGATGAAGCTGCACGATTACCAGCGCCAGCGGGTGCTGACACTGCTCGATCCGACCTCTGATCCGCTTGGCAAGGGCTTTCACATCATCCAATCGACGATTGCGGTCGGCTCGGGCGGCGTTTCGGGCAAGGGCTGGACCCTCGGCACGCAAACCCATCTCGAGTTCATCCCCGAGCGCACCACCGACTTCATCATGGCGGTGTACTCGGAAGAGTTCGGACTCTACGGCGTGATGATCCTGATGCTGCTCTATCTGGCCATCATTTTTCGCGGACTGATGATCGCCGGCGCCGCCGGAACCAGCTTCGGGCGCCTGCTGGCCGGCTCGATCACCCTGAGCTTTTTCACCTACTGCTTCGTGAACATGGGCATGGTGATCGGCATCCTGCCGGTGGTGGGCGTGCCCCTGCCCTGGATGTCCTACGGCGGCACCGCGATGATGACGCTCGGCCTGAGTCTGGGCATGCTGATGAGCATCAATCGGCATCGCGGCACGCTGATGCCGCGCTGAACTTTTTCGACGCAATGGCAACCGGAGACCCCGTGAACATCAGCGTCTACGCCGTCTGCTTCAACGAAGAGAAAATGCTGCCGCATTTTCTCAATTACTACGGCGCCTTTGCATCGCGGATCGTCATCTACGACAACATGTCGACCGACCGGTCGCGCGAGATCATCGCGTCCTATCCCAATACCGAGATCATTCCCTTCGAAACTCAGGGCGAGTTGCAGGAAATGACGCTCACTCAGATCCGCTCGAACTGCTGGAAGGGCGACGATGCCGATTACGCCATGGTCTGCGATATCGACGAGTTTCTGTACGCAGGCGATCTGCCGGCGTTTCTGCGTGCCAACCCTGATTACGACATTTTTCAGGCGGTCGGCTTCGACATGGTGTCATGGACCTTTCCGACCGACATCGGACGATCGCTGATCGACCAGGTTCAGCGCGGCGCGCCGGACGCCAACTACTCGAAGATGCTGATTCTCAAACCGCGGCAGGTCGTCGAGATGAACTATGCGCCAGGTGCCCACAGCGCCGACCCGGTCGGCCACGCACCCTTGCGCATCTTTCGTTCAGTCGAGCACGGTGGGGCACTCAAGCTGCTGCATTACAAGTACCTGTCCTTTGCCTATGTCAATCGCAGGCACAGCGCGCTCAAGCGCCGACTGGGCAAGGAATTCACCGAACACGGTTTCGGCATGCACTACCAGTATTCGCAACTGCGCAACTTTCGGCGCTTTCTCAAGCGCTATCTGCGCGCCCGAAACCGGGTGCGCTGATCCGCTCAACCCTCAGTCGGGTTGCACCGAGAACATGATCTTGCCGATGTGCTCGGAGCTTTCCATCAGGGCATGCGCCTCGGCGGCCTGCTCGAGCGCAAAGACCTTGAAGATCGATGGCAGCAGCCGGCCCTGCTCGAGCAGCGGCCAGACATGCGAGCGCAAGGCAGCGGCCAGATCGGCCTTGTTGGCGGCCGAACGCGGACGCATGGTCGAGCCGGTCACGGTCAGCCGCTTGGTCATGATCGGCATCAGGTCGATCTCGACTTTTGACGGCTGCAGGAAAGCGATCTGCACCAGCCGACCGTCGAGCGCCAGCAGCTTGAGGTTCTTCTCGACATAGGTGCCACCCACCATGTCGAGGATGAGATTGACGCCGCGACTGCCGGTGATCTTGAGCGTCTGCGCAACGAAATCCTGCTGGCGGTAGTCGATTGCGGCATCAGCCCCCATTGCCAGGCAGGCTGCGGCTTTCTGGGCATTGCCCACGGTGCAGATCACGGTGGCACCCCAAGCCTTGGCAATCTGGATGGCAGTGATGCCGATGCCCGAAGAGCCGCCATGGATCAGGACGGTATCGCCTGCGGCCAGACGCCCGCGCTCGACCAGATTGGCCCAGACGGTGAAATAGGTCTCAGGCAGGGCGGCTGCCTGCAGCATGGTCAGGCCCACTGGCACCGGCAGGACCTGGCCGGATGGCGCCGCGGCATACTCGGCATAACCGCCGCCATTGGCCAACGCACAAACCGCTTCGCCGATCTTCCATTCGGTCACGCCCTGGCCGAGCGCCACGATGCGTCCGGCCACCTCGAGGCCCAGATGCGGCGACGCATCGGCGGGCGGCGGATAGCGACCGCTGCGCTGGATGCAGTCGGGGCGATTGACGCCGGCGGCAACCACTTCGATCAGCACCTCACCAGCGCCGAGTTCCGGCACCTCGCGGGTGGCGACTTTCAGCACTTCCGGGCCGCCACCGTTTCCGTGGTCGACATAGCGCATGGTTGCAGGAATCGGCATGGTCATCTCTGTTGGGGTAACGGCTGTCAGTGGTCGGCGTGAAGCATCGCCTCGATGATTCGCTGAACGGCCAGCGCATCATCGAAATCGGGCAGGGTGTGCGGCTCGCCAGACAGCATCGCGTACAGTTGCTCGAGCTGGCGATGGTAGGTCGCGGTGCGCGGATCGGCAGGCAGGCCCGGCACCGGTCGGCCCTGCGGCGACGCGGCGTCGATGAGTTCGAGGCGATACCAGTCGGACAGCCGCAATTCGCTGTGCGCACCGATGAATCGGGCCTCGACCAGATCGGGGTCGGCACCGCCGGTGCTTGCCGACAGCGATACCGGAATCCCAGCGCAGCGCAGCGCCGCGGTGATCGACTGCTCGCAGGCACCGGAAGGGCTGTCCGGCCAGCGCACCTGTGCGCCCTTGAGCGCCACATCACCCAGCAGGCGGTGCAGCAGAAAGACAAAGTGCGAGGCGACCTCACGCGTAAAGCCGCCCTGGTCGGCGCGCTGCAGCCAGGTCGCGTCCGCCTGCCAGGCTCGCGGCCACTGGTGAAAGCGCAGCCGGATCTCGATGCTGCGCAATCCGAAGGACGGCTCGGCGATGGTCTGCGCCATCAGGCCGACCGCATCCGACGAGGCAAAAACAAAGTTGACTGCCTGCGCCAGACCGCTGCGATCCATGGCCTCGGTGAGCGCCTGGCTGGCCGCAACATCGACGCCCAGCGGCTTCTCACAAAAAACCGCCTTGCCTGCCGCAATGGCTGCGCGAACATAGGCTTCGTGCGCGAGCGGCGGCACACCGATATAGACCACATCCACATCAAGACGCTCGATCGCCTCGGCTGCACTGACGCACAGCGGCAGTCCGGGATAAGCCGCCGCGGCGGCCGACCTGGCCTGTGGCGAATTGTCATAGGCGGCCACCACCTGCAGCCCCGGGATCGCCGGTGCGTGCTCAAGCATGCGGCGCCCGATCACGCCAAGACCAATCACTGCCATGCCGAAAGGCTTCATCGGCGGCCCGCTCAGCGCATGAACCGTTTGACATAGTCGGCGCCCAGGCCGACCGATTCGAAATGCGCGCGATAGCGTTCGATGCGCGCAAACACATCGTCGTAGCCGGTGGCATTGCCCTGCGGATCGACATAGATCAAGGCACCGTTCACGGTGAAGAGCGTGATCATGTCGGTGCAGTCCTCGGGGACGACCAGGGTGTGGGTCTCGCCCGGCGGCTCGAAGATATAGCTGCCCTGCTCGGCCACCCAGTCATGCTCGAGATAGTGCCAGCGGCCTCGGATCACATAAGCATGCACCGCGCCCGAATGGCGATGACGCTGCAGCAGGCCCGATCGCTTGACCTTGAGCAGATGGACATAAAACCCGCCGCTGACATTGAGCTGCAACGGACGCGACCACATGCCCGGACCCAACGGCGCCCACAGGCGTTCGTCGTCACTGACCGCATCGGGCACGACCATGTCGGGCACCATGCCCCAGGGCTGCGGCTTCTGATAGGGAATGCGGTCGTCATGACCGGCAGGAAGCTCGAGTGGCTTGTTCATGCAGGTGTCTCGGTGATCAATCGAAGCGTTCGAGCGTACCCCAAGCCGCGCAGGCAACCAAACCCGAAATCAGCGCCCATCCAGCTGTGCCGCGAGGTCTTGCGGGACCGTCACCGTCCTGCATGGCGGTGCGGCAGTGTCCGGTAGCATCGGGTGATGCCCAAGACGCTCAAGCCGCCCGACGCCGCACCCCGCAGCACGCCGGATCAGTTGCTCGCCGCCTCCGCAAGCCTGACCGACGAGCTGACACCGCTGCGCTTTTCGGCGCCGGTCACGCATGTCTACAACCCGCTCGACTATGCCTGGGCACCCTACGAGGCTTATGTGCGGCGCTTTGCAGTCGGGCCGCGACGCATCGTGCTGCTCGGCATGAACCCCGGCCCCTTCGGCATGATGCAGACCGGCGTGCCTTTCGGCGAAGTGACTGCCGTGCGCGACTGGATGGGGCTCTCGGCACCGGTGGCAACGCCAGCCGAGATGCATCCGCGCCGCCCGATCGAAGGGTTCGCCTGTCGCCGCTCCGAGGTGAGCGGACGACGCATGTGGGAGTGGGCCAACCGCCGCTGGGGCAGCGCCGAGCAGTTTTTCAGTGACGCCTTCGTGCTGAATTACTGCCCGATGGTCTGGCTCGAAGCCTCGGGGCGCAACCGCACGCCGGTGCAGCTGCCGGCTTCAGAGCTGGCGCCGGTCTATCAGGCCTGCGACCGCCATCTCGCGCAGGCGCTGACGGCGCTGCAGCCCGACTGGGCGATCGGCATCGGCGGCTTTGCCGAAAAGCGGCTGCGCCATGTGCTTGAGGGCAGTGACATCGATTCTGCCGTGGCGCGCGGCATCCGGATCGGCCAGATCCTGCACCCAAGTCCGGCCAGCCCGGCGGCCAACCGCGGCTGGGCCGAGGCGGTCGATGCCCAGTTGCAGGCACTCGGCATCGAGCCGGCGGGCGGTGGGGCAGGCTAAGCTCTCGGTCCCGGCACCGGCTCATCCCTTTTTCAGGACGACTTTGTCATGCACACCATCGGCACGCCCCTTTCCCCGTCTGCCACCCGGATCATGCTGCTGGGCGCCGGCGAACTCGGCAAGGAAGTGATCATCGCCCTGCAGCGGCTGGGCATCGAGGTGATCGCGGTCGACCGTTATGCCGATGCGCCGGGCCATCAGGTGGCGCACCGTGCCCATGTGATCGACATGACCGACCCGGCCCAGCTGCGCGCCCTGATCGAGAAAGAACGGCCGCAGATGGTGGTGCCCGAAATCGAGGCGATCGCCACACCGACCCTGATCGAACTCGAGCGCGAGGGCGTCGTGCGGGTCATCCCCACTGCCCGCGCGGCCTGGCTCACCATGAACCGCGAGGGCATCCGACGACTGGCCGCCGAAGAACTCGGGCTGCCGACCTCGCCCTATCGCTTTGCCAGCAGCCTGGCCGAACTCCAATCAGCGATCGACGACGGCATCGGCTATCCGTGCCTGGTCAAGCCGGTGATGTCCTCATCGGGCAAGGGGCAGTCGAAGATCGATGGCCCCGAGGAGGTCGAGGCCGCCTGGGCCTATGCCGCCAGCGGCGGGCGGGTCGATGCCGGCCGCGTGATCGTCGAGGGCTTCATCGATTTCGACTACGAGATCACCCTGCTCACCGTGCGGGTGGGTTCGAGAGAAAGTGCCGCCACCACGACGCACTTTTGCGATCCGATCGGTCATGTGCAGGTGGCCGGCGATTATGTCGAGAGCTGGCAGCCGCAGGCCATGAGCCCGGTGGCGCTCGAGCGCTCGCAGGACATCGCGCGCAAGGTCACCGAGGCGCTCGGCGGCAGCGGCCTTTTCGGCGTGGAGCTCTTCGTCAAGGGTGACATGGTCTGGTTCTCGGAAGTCAGCCCGCGCCCGCACGACACCGGCATGGTCACCATGACCACGCAGCATCAGTCGGAATTCGAGCTGCATGCCCGCGCCATCCTGGGTCTGCCGGTCGACACCCGGCTGCGCTCGCCGGGCGCCAGCGCGGTCATCTACGGCGGTGTGGCCGCTCGCGGTGTGGTCTTCGACGGTCTGGCCGATGCACTGTCGGTGCCCGGCAGCGACGTGCGGCTCTTCGGCAAGCCCGAGTCATTCGTCAAACGCCGCATGGGTGTTGCCCTGGCGCATGCCGCCGATGTCGACACCGCCCGGCGCAATGCCAAGGACGCCGCCTCACGGGTCAAGCCGCGCCAGGCCTGACTCAGGCGGCAGCAAAGCGAAAGACCCCGTCCTCGCCTTTTGTCCGGGTCAGCTCGCCGCGATACCACAGGGCATGCAGGTGGGCGAGCGACTCGCCCAGCGCGAACATCATCTGATGGGCGTCGAATTCGCGGCCGAACATGATCGGCACGGTCTCGGCCGCATGGCGCGGTCGTTCGTTGCAGGCTGCGGCCACCGCGCCGAGCCGCTCGGCATGATGCTCATGAAGCTGGGCAAGACGTCGGTGCAGGCCGCGAAACGGCCGCCCATGCGAGGGCAGCACCAGCGTGTCCTCGGGGCAATCCTCGAAGCGACGCAGTGAATCGAGATACCAGGTGAGCGGATCGGCCTCGGGCTCGAGATCGAAGACCGAGACATTGGTCGAGATGCGCGGCAAAACCATGTCGCCCGAAATCAGCAGGTGGTCGGCGTCGCACATCAGCGCTGCATGCTCGGGCGAGTGGCCAGTGCCGATGATGACCCGCCACTGGCGATCGCCGATCGTGATGCGCTCGTGATCGCCAATGCGACGGAAGTTGTGCGGCATGTTTGGCACCAGCCCGGGAAAGTGCGAGCGGCTGCGCTGGCGAAGGGTATCGAGCTGCGGGCCGTCGACCAGGCCATGGCGAAGGTAGTGGCGGTAGGCGGCATCAGGGTCCTGGCCCGGCATGGTGGCCGACAGGATGCGACCGATCGCGTATTCGCCGACCGTCATCCAGAGCGGCGCATCGAAGCGCTCGGTCAGCATGCCGGCCAACCCGACATGGTCGGGATGATTGTGCGTGCACAGCACGCGCACGACCGGCAGGCCGTCGAGCTCATTGGCGATCAGCGTGTCCCAGTGCTCACGGGTGGCGTCGGTCGCAACACCGCAGTCGATGATCGTCCAGCCGTCCTGGCCGCGAAAGCGGTCGCGCAGCAGCCACAGATTGATATGGTCGAGTGCAAACGGCAGCGGCATGCGCAGCCACCAGACGCCGGGCGCCACTTCGAAGCGCTGGGCAGGCTTGGGCAGCGTGTCGCCAAACGGGTAGGTCAGCTCGTGTTCAAGCGCATTCATCGCAACCGGTCTCCTCGATTTTCTGGGTTCGAGTCTACCCGAGCGCCTTTCGCGGCCCGGATTGACGATCGACCGACAGAAACATACCCTCGACGGTTCACCTCAGGCCGGCCTGCGAGCCGGACCCAACCCCGGGACGCCGACATGCTCAACCTGCCAGGCCTTCAGTTCGACCTCGGCGACGACATCGCCATGCTGCGCGACTCGCTGCAGCAGTTCACTGCCGCCGAGATCACCCCGCGCGCGGCCGAGATCGACCGCAACGACCAGTTCCCGATGGATCTGTGGCGCAAGTTCGGCGAGCTCGGTGTGCTCGGCATGACCGTGCCCGAAGAATACGGCGGCACCGACATGGGCTATCTCGCGCATGTGATCGCGATGGAAGAGATTTCGCGCGGCTCGGCCTCGGTCGGCCTGTCGTATGGTGCGCATTCGAATCTGTGCGTGAATCAGATCAACCGCAACGGCACCGCCTGGCAGAAAGAAAAATTCCTGCCCAAACTGATCTCCGGTGAATGGATTGGCGCACTCGCGATGAGCGAACCCGGCGCCGGCTCGGACGTGGTCTCGATGCGCCTGCGCGCCGATTTCAAGGGCGACCACTGGGTGCTCAACGGCTCGAAGTTCTGGATCACCAACGGCCCGGATGCCGACCTGATGGTGATCTATGCCAAGAACGACCTCGAAGCCGGCGCGCGCGGCATCACCGCCTTCCTGGTCGAAAAAACCTTCAAGGGTTTTTCGGTAGCACAAAAGCTCGACAAGCTCGGCATGCGCGGCAGTCATACCGGCGAGCTGGTGTTCCAGGACTGCGAAGTCCCGGCCGAGAACGTGCTGGGCGGCATTCAGGGCCGCGAGCTCGACGGTGTGGGCCGTGGCGTCAATGTCCTGATGAGCGGCCTGGACTTCGAACGCGCGGTGCTCTCGGGCGGGCCACTGGGCATCATGAGCGCCTGCATGGATGTGGTCGTGCCCTATCTGCACGAGCGCAAGCAGTTCGGCCAGCCGATCGGCGAATTCCAGCTCATGCAGGGCAAGCTCGCCGACATGTACAGCACCATGATGGCCTGCCGTGCTTATGTGTATGAGGTCGGTCGCCAGTGCGATCGTGCCCACAAGGGCGACATCAATGTGCGCAGCCTGCGCAAGGACGCAGCTGCCGCGATCCTGTATTCGGCCGAGAAGGCCACCTGGATGGCCGGCGAAGCGCTGCAGTGCCTGGGCGGCAACGGCTATATCAACGACTATCCGACCGGCCGCCTGTGGCGTGATGCCAAGCTCTATGAAATCGGCGCCGGCACTTCCGAGATCCGCCGCATGCTGATCGGACGTGAACTTTTCGATGAGACCCGCTGACACGATGACTGATGCCTCGACCCCCGCCAGACGCGCCGCCGACCGCCTGATCGACGACCCCAACAGTGCCGAAGGCAGCGAAGCGGCGGCGGTCGCTCAGTCAATCCTGGTCGGCTTCGATCGTCACTACGCGCTGTTTCGCTATAACTCCCAGCAGGCCAAGGCCCGCTACGAGGCGGCCGACTGGCATGCGATCCGCACCCTCGCCAGCGAGCGCATCGAGTTCTATGACGCCCGCGTGAGCGAGGCGGTCGAGCGCATCGGCCGCGAATTCGGTGCCGCCCGACTCGAAACCGGCAACTGGCAACAGGTCAAGCGCCAGTATGTGAGCCTGCTGGCCGAACACCGCCAGCCCGAGCTGGCCGAGACCTTCTTCAATTCGGTGTGCGCCAAGGTGCTGCATCGCACCTATTTTCACAACGACTTCATCTTCGTTCGGCCGGGCGTGGCCACCGACTACCTCGACGGCAAGCCGCCGAGCTACCGGGCCTACTACCCCGCGCAGGCGGGCTTCGAACGGTCGCTGCGCAATATGTTCATCGACCTCGGCATGGCCTGCCCCTTCGTCGATATCGAACGGGATCTCGCACGGGTGCTGGCGGCATTACAGGCGCATGCGCCCGAGGCTCTCGACGCTGCCATCGATTGTCAGGTCCATGTCCTGCGGACGCTCTTTTTTCGCAACAAGGGCGCCTATCTGATCGGCCGCTACCTCAACGACGGCGAGCTGCTGCCGTTTGCGATCCCGATCCTGCAGGATGCGCGCCGGCGCCTGTATCTCGACACCGTGCTCTTCGGCACCGAGCGCCTGGAGACGCTCTTCAATTTCTCGCGCGCTTATTTCATGGTCGACATGGAGGTGCCCTCTGCCTATGTCAGGTTCCTCAAAAGTCTGATGCCGACCAAGCCGGAATCCGAGATCTACACCATGCTCGGACTGCATAAGCAGGGCAAGACCGCCTTTTACCGCGACTTGCTCGCGCACCTGAACCATTCAGACGATCGCTTCGTGATCGCCCCCGGCATCAAGGGTCTGGTGATGGGCGTGTTCACGCTGCCCTCGTTTCCGTATGTATTCAAGATCATCAAGGACACCCGGCGCAAGGATGTCAGCCGCGAGTTCGTCAAGAAGCAGTATCAGCTGGTGAAGGTGCACGACCGGGTCGGACGCATGGCCGACACCTGGGAATATTCCGACGTGCCCTTTCCCAAGGACAGGCTCGATCCGGCGCTGCTCAAGGAGCTGCGCGAGACCGCGCCGTCGCTGATCGAGGAAGACGAGACCAACATCGTGATCCGGCACCTCTACATCGAGCGCCGGATGATCCCGCTCAACATTTTTCTCGAGCAGTCCGACGACGCGCAGCGTGAGCACGCGATCATCGAATATGGCGATGCGATCCGGCAGATGGTCGCCGCCAACATTTTTCCGGGCGACATGCTCTACAAGAATTTCGGCATGACCCGCCAGGGCCGTGTGGTCTTTTACGACTACGACGAGGTGGCCTACATGACCGACTGCAATTTCCGCAGGATTCCGCCACCCCGCACGCCGGAAGACGAAATGGCCTCGGAGCCGTGGTACACCGTGGGTCCCACCGATGTCTTTCCGGAAGAGTTCGGCACCTTCCTGCTGGGCGACCCGCGCATCCGGTCACTCTTCATGAAGCATCATGCCGAACTGCTCGATGCCGCCTTCTGGCAGAAAAAGCAGACCGGCATTCGCGCCGGCCTGCTCGAGGATGTCTTTCCCTATCCTGAATCGATGCGCTTTCATCACCAGTCCACTTCAGCCTGAACCGTCAAGGAGTCCACCATGTCCGATCCCATCGTCATCGTCTCGGTCGCCCGCACCCCGATCGGCAGCATGAACGGCGAGATGTCGTCGTTCGCCGGCCAAGAGCTCGGCGCTTTTGCCATCAAGGCAGCGCTCGAGCGCGCCGGCCTCAAGCCCGAGCAGATCCAGGAAGTCATCATGGGCTGCGTGCTGCCCGCGGGTCAGGGCCAGGCGCCGGCTCGCCAGGCTGCGCTTGGCGCAGGCCTGCCGGTCTCGGCGGGTGCCACCACCATCAACAAGGTCTGCGGCTCGGGCATGAAAGCGGCCATGCTGGCCCATGACCTGCTCGCGGTCGGCAGTCAGGACATCATCGTGGCCGGCGGCATGGAGAGCATGTCGAATGCGCCCTACATGATGCTCAAGGGTCGCAACGGCTATCGCTACGGCCACGGCACGCTCTTCGATCACATGGCCCTCGACGGCCTGGAAGACGCCTACGAGAAGACGCCCAATGGCGGCGGCAAGTCGATGGGCCAGTTTGCCGAAGACTGCGCCGGCAAATACAGCTTCACCCGCGCCGAGCAGGATGCCTATGCCATTGCCTCGACCGAGCGCGCCCGCAAGGCCTATGAAGACGGCTCGTTTGCCTTCGAGATCGCACCGGTCACGGTTGCCGGTCGCAAGGGCGATGTCGTGATCGGCAAGGATGAGAGCCCCTTCAAGAGCGACACCTCCAAGATCCCCGGTCTGAAAGCCGCCTTCCGCAAGGACGGCACCGTGACTGCCGCCACCTCGTCATCGATCTCCGACGGCGCAGCCGCCCTGGTCATGATGCGGGCCTCCACCGCCGCCAAACTCGGCGTCACACCGATTGCCAGGCTGGTGGCGCACACCACCCACTCGCAGGAGCCGCAGTGGTTCACCACCGCACCGGTGGGTGCCATCAAGAAGCTCTATGACAAGACCGGCTGGTCGAGCGCGACGGTCGATCTGTATGAGATCAACGAAGCCTTTGCGGTGGTCGCGATGGCGGCGATGAAAGAGCACGATCTGCCGCATGCCAAGGTCAATATCCACGGCGGCGCCTGTGCGCTGGGCCATCCGATCGGCGCATCGGGTGCACGCCTGATCGTGACCCTGATCGGCGCGCTGAAGAAAACCGGTGGCAAGCGCGGCATCGCCTCGCTGTGCATCGGAGGCGGCGAAGCCACTGCGGTCGGCATCGAACTGGTCTGACCGGCATGGCAACGCTCAAAACAGACGGCGGGCTGCGGCGGATTTCGTCGGGGTCCGCCTTCGAAGCAACTGCCGGCTATTCGCGGGCGATCGTCGACGGCGACAGTGTGCTGGTCTCGGGCACCACCGGCTTCAACTATGCCGACATGAGCATCGATGCCGATCCGGTCGCCCAGACCCATCAGTGCTTTGCCAATATCAGTGCCGCGCTCGCTCAGGCGGGCTGCTCGCTCGAGGATGTGGTGCGGGTGCGCTATCTCTTTACCGAGCCGGAACTCTTCACGCTGCTGGCGCCGGTCTTCGGTCAGTATTTCGCGCGCGCCCGGCCGGCCGCCACCGCGATGGTGGTCGGGCTGGTCGATCCGCGCATGAAGATCGAGATCGAAGTCGACGCCCGGATTGCGCCGCCCGCGATGCCGAGTCCGTATATCGCCTGAGCAGGCATTGCCGCATCCAAACTGAAGACGAACTGAAGCCGAGTTTTCGATGATCCTGTCCGCCGAACATGCCCAGGTGCGCGATGCGGTGCGCGCCTTTGTCACCGCCGAGATCACACCTCACGCTGCCCGCTGGGACCGCGAGTCGACCTTTCCGGCGCAGGCCCTGAATGGGCTGGCGGCGCTCGGCTGCTATGGCGTGGCGGTGCCCGAGCGCTGGGGCGGCGCGGGCCTCGACTACACCGCACTTGCGGTCATCATCGAAGAAATCGCTGCCGGCTGCGGCGCCACCTCGACCATCATTTCGGTCAACAACTGCCCGGTGGCCTCGATCCTGATGACCTACGCCAACGAGGCGCAAAAAGCGCGGTGGCTCGCGCCACTGGCCAGTGGCGAGATGCTCGGCGCCTTTTGCCTCACCGAGCCGCATGTCGGGTCAGATGCCTCGGCGCTGCGCACCACCGCCAGGCGAGAAACCGCGTCAGACGGACGCGTGTCGTATGTGATCGACGGGGTCAAGCAGTTCATCACCTCGGGCAAGCATGCCGATGTCGCGATCGTCATGGCGGTCACCGACAAAGCCGCCGGCAAGCGCGGCATCTCGGCCTTCATGGTGCCCACCGCCACGCCAGGCTATCGCGTGGCAAGGCTCGAGGAAAAAGTCGGCCAGCATGCCTCGGACACCGCCCAGATCGCCTTCGAGGACTGCCGGGTGCCGGCCGAGAATCTGCTGGGCGAAGAAGGCCAGGGCTACAAGATTGCGCTGTCCGGGCTCGAGGGCGGGCGCATCGGCATTGCGTCGCAGTCGCTCGGCATGGCGCGCGCGGCCTTCGAAGCCGCACTGCGCTATGCCAGGGAGCGCGAGGCCTTCGGGGTGCCGATCTTCGAGCATCAGGCGGTGCAGTTTCGTCTTGCCGACATGGCCACCAGTCTTGAAGCAGCGCGCCAGCTCATCCTTCATGCGGCCGCGCTCAAGGATGCCGGCCAACCCTGTCTGAAAGAAGCCGCGATGGCCAAGCTCTTTGCCTCGGAGATGGCTGAGCGGGTGTGCTCGGACGCCATCCAGATTCATGGCGGATACGGTTATGTGTCTGACTTCCCGGTCGAGCGGATCTGGCGCGACGTGCGCGTCTGCCAGATCTATGAGGGCACCAGCGATATTCAGAAGATCCTGATCGGGCGGGCGCTGGCCAATGCCGACAGTGCCTGAATCCGGCGACTCAACGAACTCACTTTCAACGACCAAACATACCGGAGACAGGGATGGAGACAGTTCAGATCAACGCCATCGACGGCAAGTCAGTACGGGCCTTCGTGGCACGTCCGCAGGGTGCGCCCAAAGCCTGCATCGTGGTCGTGCAGGAAATCTTCGGCGTCAACGACCACATCCGCTGGGTCGCGGCGCAGCAGTACGCGGCGGCCGGCTATCTCGCGGTCGCACCGGCCTTTTTCGACCGCATCGAATCGGGTGTCGAACTCGGCTACACGCCTGAGGGCACGGCCCGTGGGCGCACGCTGGTCGATGCGCTGGGTCTGGATGCGCCGCTGCGCGACATTCGCGCGGCACAACAGCAACTCGCCAATGGGCTGCCGACCGGCGTGGTCGGCTACTGCTGGGGCGGCAGCGTGGCCTATCTGTCGGCCACCCGTCTGGGCCTGCCCTCGGTGGGCTATTACGGCGGTCGCACCGTGCCTTATCTGCACGAGCGGCTGCAGGCGCCGATGATGTTTCACTTCGGCGAGAAAGACGCCATGATCACGATGGACATGGTCAAGCGCATCAGCCAAGCCCATCCGCAGGCGGCCTGCCATGTCTATCCGGCCGGGCACGGCTTCAATCGCCATGGCCATCCCGACTGGTACGACGACAGCGCGACCACCGCGCTTGCGCGCTCCCTCGCCTTCTTCGAGCAGAACCTGAGCCATGCCTGACGCCGGATCTGCGCCATGACGCGTCATTTGCAACTGCACGGCTGATCAGGGATGCGCGTCGAGGCGGTGATCTTCGATTGCGACGGCGTGCTGGTCGACAGCGAGCCGATCACCATGGCGGTGCTGACCGCCATGGTTAACGATGCCGGTCTGTCGCTCACCGAGCACGATGCCGCCGAACTCTTCATGGGCAAGTCGCTGCGCGAAGACATCCGGATCATCGAATCGCAACTCGGTAAACCCTTGCCGGCAGGCTGGACCGACGCCTATCTGGCGCGCCGCAATGCGGCGCTGTCGGCACAGGTGGTGGCCGTCACCGGCATTGTCCATGTGCTCGATGTGCTGGCCGCCCGCGGTATCGCGGTTGCGGTGGCCTCGGGCGGCGATCGCGCCAAGATGCGTCTGACGCTGGGCACAACCGGACTGCTGAATCGTTTCGAGGCGCCCGACCGGCAACCGTCCTGGCTCTTCGGTGCCGACATGGTCGAGCATGCCAAGCCCGCGCCCGATGTCTATCTGATGGCCGCCCGCGCGCTGGGCGCCGATCCGTCACGCTGCCTGGTGATCGAAGACACACCGGTCGGCGTGCAGGCCGGCACTGCTGCCGGCGCCATCGTTTTCGGCTATTGCGAGCGCAACGATCCGCGCAAGCTGCTGGCCCATGGCGCAAGCGCGGTGTTTGCCGACATGCACCGCCTGCCCGATCTTCTTTCTCACTGATATCACCATGCCCGCCATCGAATCCCGCCTGGACACCCGATCTGCCGACTTCAAGACCAACTCGCAGGCCATGGCCGCGCTGGTTGATGAGCTGCGCGCGCACTGCGCCACAGCGGCCGACGGCGGCGGCAAGACCGCCCGCGACCGACATACCTCGCGCGGCAAGCTGCTGCCGCGCGATCGCATCGATCAGCTGCTCGACCCCGGCACGGCGTTTCTCGAGCTCTCGCCGATGGCCGCGCACGAGATGTACGACAACGAGGCACCCTGCGCCGGCATCATCACCGGCATCGGCCGGGTGTCCGGCGTCGAATGCCTGATCGTGTGCAATGACGCAACCGTCAAGGGCGGCACCTATTACCCGGTGACTGTGAAGAAGCATCTGCGCGCGCAGGAAATCGCCGCCGAAAACCGCCTGCCCTGCGTCTACCTGGTCGATTCGGGCGGCGCCAACCTGCCCAACCAGGATGAGGTGTTTCCCGACCGCGATCACTTCGGTCGCATCTTCTTCAATCAGGCCAATCTGTCGGCCCGCGGCATTCCGCAGATCGCGGTGGTCATGGGCTCGTGCACCGCAGGCGGCGCCTATGTGCCGGCGATGAGCGACGAGTCGATCATCGTCCGCAACCAGGGCACCATCTTTCTGGGCGGCCCGCCGCTGGTAAAAGCCGCCACCGGCGAAGTGGTCACACCCGAAGACCTCGGCGGCGGCGATGTGCACTCGCGCCTGTCGGGCGTGGTCGACTGGCTGGCCAATGACGATGCGCATGCACTGTCGATTGCACGGGGCATCGTGGCCAATCTCAACTGGCAAAAGCCGGAGCAGCTGGTGCGTACCGCCCCGGTCGAGCCGCGCTACGATCCGCGCGAGCTCTATGGCGTGCTGCCCACCGACACGCGCAAGCCCTATGACGTGCGCGAGGTGATCGCGCGCATCGTCGACGACTCGGCCTTCGACGAATGGAAGGCCCGCTACGGCACGACGCTTGTCACCGGCTTTGCGCGCATCCACGGCATGCCGATCGGCATCATCGCCAACAACGGCATCCTCTTTTCGGAGTCGGCGCTCAAGGCCGCGCATTTCATCGAACTGTGCTGCCAGCGCAAGATTCCGCTGCTCTTTTTGCAGAACATCAGCGGCTTCATGGTGGGTCGCAAATACGAAAATGAAGGCATTGCACGCAACGGCGCAAAGATGGTTACTGCCGTGGCCTGTGCGCAGGTACCCAAGTTCACGATCATCATCGGCGGCAGCTTCGGCGCCGGCAACTACGGCATGTGCGGACGCGCCTACTCGCCGCGTTTTCTGTGGATGTGGCCGAATGCGCGCATCAGCGTGATGGGCGGCGAGCAGGCCGCCTCGGTGCTGGCCACCGTCAAGCGCGACGGCATCGAGGGGCGCGGCGGCGCCTGGAGTGCCGAAGAAGAGGCCGCTTTCAAGGAACCTCTGCGCGCGCAATACGAGCGCGAAGGCCATCCCTATTACGCCACCGCGCGTCTGTGGGACGACGGCATCATCGATCCGGCCGACACGCGCCGGGTGCTGGCGCTCGCCATGTCAGCCAGCCTGAACGCGCCGATTGCCGAGACGCGCTTTGGCGTGTTCCGGATGTGAGCAACAGCCACGCGGAGCACGAGTGATGAGCCGGCGTTTTTCAAGCCTCGCGGTGATTGCCTCACTCACCGTGGCGCTGCTTGCGCCGGATGCAATGGCTCAGTCGCCGCCACTGGATGCCAGGCTGCGAGAGCAGATCATCAGCGTCACCAAGCCGGGGCTCTTTGGCTCAACCCTCGAAGTCACGATCTTTTCGCCGCCGGGCGATGGGCCTTTCCCGCTTGCGGTGATCAACCACGGCAAGGCTTCCGGCGACCCGCGCTTTCAAGCGCGTGCCCGCTACACACTGCCGTCGCGCTCGCTGGTCGAACGCGGATTTCTGGTGGTGTTGCCGATGCGTCGCGGCTTCTCGAAATCAACCGGCAGCTATAACTCGGTCGGCTGCAATACCGAGAGCAATGGTCTGGAGCAGGCTGATGACATCGTTGCAGTGCTCGATCACCTCGCCACGCTGCCGCAGGCCGATGCCACCCGCATCATCGTGATGGGCCAGTCCCACGGCGGTATGAGCACGCTGGCGCTGGGCACGCTGGGTCGCCCTGGCGTCAAGGGTCTGGTGAACTTCGCTGGTGGACTTCGAAATGACAATTGCGTTGCCTGGGAGGCGGGGCTGGCACGAGCCTTCGGTGCCTACGGCCGCGACACCCGCATTCCGTCGCTCTGGTTCTATGGCGATAACGACAGCTATTGGCGCCGTGACACCTGGGAAGCGATGTACGCCGCGTACTCAGACGCCGGCGGCAACGCCCGCATGATTGCCTTCGGTACCTTTCCCGCCGGCGATGCCCACGGCATGTTCGGCAGTCGCAGCGGACAGGACATCTGGCTGCCTGAGTTCGATCGATTCGCGCTCGAGATAGGCGTCCTGCCGGCCAGGAAGCTCGGCTCGCAATGAGGGAATCCCTTGATCGAAACGATGGCTCTGACACCGGCGAACAGTGCGATGTGATCGCCGCCACCCGGCACTGGCTCGAGGTGGCGGTGATCGGCCTGAACCTGTGCCCGTTTGCCAAGGCGGTTCATGTGAAGCGGCAAATCCGCTATGTTGTTACGCAGGCAAGCAGCACCAGCGAACTGCTCGCAGTGCTGCGCGACGAAATGTTTTTGCTGGCGAAGACCGACGCGAACGAGATCGACACGACACTGCTGATCCATCCGCAGGCGCTGACCGACTTCATCGACTACACCACCTTTTTGCGCCAGGCCGACCGACTGCTGCGCAAGGAAGGCCTTGAGGGCGTCCTGCAGATCGCGAGTTTTCACCCGGCGTATGAGTTTGCCGGCAGCGATCCGGACGACATTGAAAACTGCAGCAACCGATCACCCTTTCCGATGCTGCACCTGCTGCGCGAGGACAGCATCGAGCGTGCAGTCGCCGCCTTTGCTGATGCCGGCGAGATCTACGAGCGCAACATCGAGACGCTGCGGCGCCTCGGGCACACCGGATGGCAACGGCTGTTCATGCAGGATCCCGTCTGATGCTCACGAAGACCGCCCGATCAGCTTCGACTTAGTGCGCTTTGACTTAGTCGGCCGTGACTCACTCAGCCTTGATATTCGCCGCTTTGGTTACCGCGCCCCATTTGTCGATTTCTGCGCGCACAAAGGCACTGAACTCAGCCGGGCTCATCGGAATCGTGGCGCCGCCCATATCGGCCACTTTCTGCTTGATCTGCGGTTGGGCGAGGATCTTGCCGACTTCGCGGTTCAGGGTGTCGATGATCGCGGGCGGTGTCTTGCCCGGGGCCATTAGACCGACCCACACCGTCACATCAAAGCCCGGATAGCCGGACTCCGCAATCGTTGGAATCTCCGGAAAACCCGGCACGCGCTGCAAACCGGTGACGGCGAGTGCGCGCACCCGCCCTGCCTTGATCTGCGGCGCCGCGGTGACCAGGTTGTCGACCATGACCTGCACCTGCCCGCCGACCAGATCGGTCAGCGCGGGCGTTGAGCCCTTGTAGGGAACATGGGTCAGCGAGATGCCGGCACGCGCCATCAGGAGTTCGGCGCCCAGATGTCCCGAGGTGGCGGTGCCTGAAGAGCCCAGCACCAGCGCGCCCGGCTTGGCTTTGGCAAGACTCACCAGTTCGGCCACGGTGCGCGCAGGCACCTCGGGATTGACCAGCAGCACATTCGGCATCGAGATCACATGCACGACCGGCGCAAAATCAGCCGGTGTGTAAGGCAGTTTCGGATAGAGGCCATAGTGGGCCGCATTCGGCCCGATACTGCCCATCAGCAGCGTGTAGCCATCGGGTTCAGCCCGAGCGACCGCCTGCGCACCGATGATCTGGCTGGCACCGGCCTTGTTCTCGACCACCACCGGCTGACTGACGACCTTGGCCAGTTCGACCGCCACCAGTCGTGCCGCCTGATCGAGGATGCCGCCCGGCGCAGCCGGAACGATGATCGTGATCGGACGACTCGGATAGGTCTGAGCCAGGGCAGACATCGGCAGCGCAGTCAGCATCGCGCCGGCAGTCAATGCTTTCAGCAGCACCCGGCGGGGGGCAAGGACACGTCGCTGCGCAGGGACGTTGATCTCTTCATTCACGATGATGCGTTTCATGCTGTCTCGCTCCTCACGATCGGGGCGCCAGTCAAGGGCAACCCACCCTGGCCGATTTCGGCTCATCCGGCCATGTTCATGCCGAGGCTTGCCTGCGTCAATGCATGCGCTGACTCGCGAGGGCGACCAGCGTCTCGGTTTCCGTAAAGCGGTTGCCAGCGCTATTCCTTGGCCTGACGCCCTTTGCGAGTACTCAGGCGCAACAGGTCCTGCTGCCGATGTCCCCGATCATCAAGGACGGCGGCTGGCGTAACATCTGCACCGGAAAGTTCACTGAGTCGACGCGTCCAGCCTCAGGCCTGCGCGGATGCAGCAAGCAAAGGCCATTTCATGCCAACCCGTTCGTCCTGGTTCTATATTTCGATTGCGGCCGCAATCCTCATGGTCACCATGGGCGCACGACAGTCCATGGGTCTGTTTGTCTCCCCGTTGAATACCCACACCGGCCTTGGCATTGCGAAGATCAGTTTCGCCTTCGCCATCGGCCAGCTGGTTTGGGGCGTGGTGCAACCGGTATTCGGCGCTGTGGCCGACCGCTGGGGAGCCGGGCGCATCATTGCGCTGGGGGCGGTCCTGCTGGCCGCCGGAAGCTATCTGACCACGCAGGTGACCACTGAATGGGGCCTGATTCTGGCAGCCGGCGTACTGAGTGCGGCCGGCGCGGGCGCCGGAAGTTTCTCGATTCTGATCGGCGCAACCTCCCAGCGCCTACCGGCAGAAAAGCGCGCGTTTGCAAGCGGCGTCATCAATGCCGGTGGCAGCATGGGGCAGTTCATCTTCGCTCCGCTGAACCAGGCGTTGATGTCGGCGTATGGCTGGATGGCCGCGCTGTGGACGATGGCGGTGATCGCCTTGACGACCGCGCCCCTGGGATGGTTCTTGAGAAGCGAGCCGCGCAGCACTGCGAGTGCAGGCAGTGCTGCGTCTGGCGAAGAATCGGGCATGGGTCGTCAGATCGCCGCCGCATTGCGCAACCCCAGCTACTGGTGCCTTCACGCCGGGTTTTTCACCTGCGGCTTTCACATCGCCTTTCTCATCACGCACCTGCCGGGCGAGGTCAACCTCTGCGGCCTGAGTGCTGGCGTCGCATCCACCTCACTGGCGATCATCGGTCTTGCCAATGTGGTGGGCAGCCTGGTGGTCGGGTCACTCGGCAACCGGGTTCGCATGAAAATGATTCTTTTCTGGATGTATGCCAGTCGTGCGGTTGCGGTGGTGGTCTATATGGCCGCCCCGAAAGATCCCTGGACTTTCTATGTGTTTGCCGCGGTGCTGGGCCTGACCTGGCTGGCAACCGTGCCACCGACCGCGGGCCTCACCGCCAAACTGTTTGGTGTCAGGTACCTGGCAACGCTCTTCGGATTGACGCTGCTCAGCCATCAGGTGGGCGGCTTTTTTGGCGCCTGGCTGGGCGGCCTTGCGGTGACTAATACTGGCAGCTATACATGGATGTGGTGGGCCGACGCCTTGCTGGCGGTTGCAGCCGCACTCATCAATCTCCCGATAAAAGAAGCGAAGGTGATCAGACCGGCCGCTGCCTGATTCGAGGCGGCGGACTGGCGATCATCTGCAGTTCAAGAAACGGTCAGCGCTCGGCCTGGTAGCGGCGGACCATCTCTTCCTGGGTCTCGATCAGCGCCGCCGAAATGGCGAAGACGTCCTTGTGCACCAAGGACGGCAGGCCGGTTGCGGCAATCAGGACCACGATGCCTTTGAATGCCTCAAAGAAGGCGACTGCGCGAAGGGTGCTGAGCATTGCGGTCATTTTTGCGCCAACCGTGAATGGACTGAATGCGGCGACTTGCGTTTTGGAAGCGTGGCGGTCACACTCGATGACAAACAGATTACCGGGCCGCCTGCCTCGTGGAGGCGGTTCATGAAGAACAACAACGAGGAGACGATCAGTGTTTGCTTTCGCAAAACGGTTCAGAGCGCGCCCTGTGGCTTTATCAGGGATTTCCCTTGCAGTGATTCTGTCGGCTTTGCTGGCAGCTTGCTCGGGATCGAGCAACGACGGTTCATTGGCCGCGGTACAGATCAAGACGGTGACCAACCGCGCTGACCTGGTCAGTGACGGTGACGCGCTGGTGCAACTGGTCACCCCTGACGGCAGTGCGCGCGGCTTGAAAGTGACGCTCAACGGTGCCGACATCACCAGCGCTTTTTCGGTCCAGGCTGACGGCCGGATCGTGGGCCTGGTGACTGGAATGACGGTTGGCACCAACACCATCAATGCCAATGCCTCCGCGGCGAGCAGCGGACAGCTGACGATCGTCAATGCTCCGCGAGGCGGCCCGGTGCTTCTTTCCGCGCAAGCTGGCCCCTGGGTCTGCGCGACGCCGAAACCAACTGTGGGCACTGGCAACACACCGTCGACGAATGCCAGTGGTCTGTCGACCAACGCGGTCGATGCCCAATGCAATATCGCCACCGAATACAAACTTTTTTATCGGACCACCAAGGCCGTCAGCATCAATAACGGCGTTGATGGCGGGTGCCTGTTTGTCTTGCCTGATCCGAGCCCGACAACGACCAACGCCAACCCCGGCACGCCTGCGAATTCGTGCTTCCAGCCTTACGTCGCGGGAACCACTCCGAGTGCGAGCGTTGCATCAACGACGACCGCAGGCGGCGTGACCATGTCTTACATCGTTCGTGTTGAGCGCGGCACGCTGAATCGGGGCATCTACGACATTGCCGTCCTGTTTGACCCGACTGCTCCGAACTGGACCGCGACCACCCCGCAAAAACAGTGGAACCGCAAAGTCGTCTATTCCTACGGCGCCTCAACTGGCCAACCCCGACTTCAGTTCCGCACCGAACAGAACTGGGCTGATGACACCGCGCTCTCCAAGGGTTTCATGGTTGTCGACAACAGCATTACCGACTCGCTGTACAGCTCGCATCGAGTGCTCGCCGCCGAAACCACGATCATGATGAAGGAGTACATCGGCGACCATTACGGCGAAATCCTTTACGTGATGGGTAACGGCTGCTCGGGTGGCTCGATTGGTCAGAACACCGTCTCGTCCATTTATCCGGGTGTGCTCGATGGCATTCAACCCAGCTGCGACTATCCGGACTCGGTGACCACCGGCATCGAAGTGTCGGATTGCGTTCTGCTGTCCAACTTCTATGCAACACCAGCGTGGTCGGGCCTTCAGACGGGTTTGACCCAAGCGCAGATCAATGCGAAAAAGACCGCCATCAATGGGCATGTCGACCAGACCGCCTGCTATGGCTGGTACAACCTGTTCGGCTCCAACAATTACCCGGGCAACTACACACCCTTGGGTGTTGTCGACACCGTTGGCACGATCGGGCCGATCGGCTTGCCGAAAAACAATTGCCTGCTGCCGGCATCGCAAGTGTATGACCCGATCACCAACCCCACAGGCCCTCGGTGCGGCGACCCTGACCTGGCCGCAGCGGTCTGGGGCACAACGGTCAATGCGCTGGCACCGTCAGGTAAGCGTGCACTGACAACTAACGACAACGTCGGTGTGCAATACGGACTGAAGGCACTGCAGGCAGGAAAGATCAGCGCAGAAGATTTCGTCACGCTGAATGAAAAGATTGGCGGCGTGAATACCGACAACGCGCCGACTGCCGCTCGTTCCGTGGCCGATGGCGGTGCCTTGACGATTGCCTACACCGCAGGAATCGTGGCCAGCGGCATCAATCTGGGTCAGGTCGCGATCATCGATGCGCGGGGCTATGACGAGGTCTACGGAGACCTTGCCGCGGGGCAGTACGGTATCCACCAGTACTGGCGCAGCTACTCCGAACGTGCCCGACTGGACAATGAGGCCGGCAGTCACGCCAACCAGGTGATCTGGCGTACGGGTTATGCGCTCTCGCCGGTGGGACCGCAGCAAACCGCAGCCATCACCACGGCGTCGTTCCAGACCATGGACACCTGGCTGACCAACCTGATGACTGCTGCGCCCAAAACCGGGATCAACAGTCCGCACACACAGGCTCAAGTGGTCGCCGCCAAGCCGGCAGCGGCAGTCGATCTTTGCTACCTTTCGTCCGATCTGACCTTCTCCAACAAGATCACTGATCCCAAGGTCTGCGATGCCGATCCGCGTCTGGTGCCCAAGGCCTCACCCCGTCAGGTCGCGGGCGGCCCGCTGGCAGAGAACATCCTGAAGTGCCAGCTCAAACCCATCGCGCAAAGCGATTATTCGCCCGCGGTGTTGACCGCAGCGCAGTTGGCGAGGCTGCAGACCGTCTTCGCCGGCGGGGTGTGCGACTTCAGCAAGCCGGGCGTTGGCCAGGTGAGCCCGACCGCCCCGATGACCTTCAAGGCTGGCCCGGGTGGCGTGCCGCTTTCAGCGCCGCCAGTCTCAGGTAACAGCTGATCCGCGTGAGTATCAAGAAAAAGGGCCGATCTGAGATCGGCCCTTTTTTATGGGGCATCGCCCGGGCCGCCGATCAGCCCGCCCCGACCTCCGCCAGACCCTGCAATCTGGCCGCCTCGCTCCGCAAAAACTCAGGCGACCCAAGCATCTGCCGATTGAAGCCGATCCGCTTGAACCAGTAGTGCAGACCGACCAGATCGGTGAAACCCATACCACCATGGACTTCGGTTGCGGTCTTGGCGACCGAAGTGGCCACCTCGCTCAGATGCGCCTTGAGCTGACAGGCCACCAGACTGGCTTCATCCGGAATCTCGTCGAGCGCATGCCCGGCATACCAGACGAAGGCCCGCGTGGGCTCGAGGTCGGCCGCCATCTGCGCGCACATATGCTTGACCGCCTGGAAGGATCCGATCACGCGCCCGAACTGCACCCGCTGACCGGCATAGGCAACCGCCTGATCGATCATGTTCTGCGCAGCACCCAATGAGTCGGCGGCAAGCATGGTGCGTCCGATGTCGAGCACCCGCTGCATCACCGCGGCATCGGCACCCACAAGGGGCTCGGCTGCGACCCGATCGAACACCAGCTCGCCGATTGGTCTGGTGCGATCGACGGTCTCGAGCCGCTGGCGCGTGAGTCCTGTGGCGTCAGTCGCAACCAGATGCAGGCCGCCAGCCACATCGCCCACCAGATAGGCATCGGCCTCGAAATCGAGCACATACAGCGCGCGACCACTGAGTCGACCAGCGCTTGCGGTCACGCCGGCTTGCGCACCGGCCACTGCGCGTGCACCGCTGCGTTCGGCCAGCGCCGCACCCACCACCGTCTTGCCGGCCGCAATTTGCGGCAGCCAGTTGGCCTGCTGCGCGGGACTGCCGGCGAGCATCAGCGCGGTCGGCACCATGATCGCGTTGGCCACGAAGGGCACCGGCGCGATGCGGTAGCCAAGCGTCTCGGCGGCCACACAGGCATCGAGCGCCCCAAGACCCACGCCACCATGTTCGGTCGGGATGATCAGGCCTGACAGGCCGATCTCGTTGAGCCCGGCGATCACCTCCGCAGCACGACCTTCGTCTTTTTCTGCGAAGCGACGAACCCGTTCAAGGGCCACCCGCTCGCGCAGATAGGCATCCAGGCTGTCCTTGAGCAAGACCTGTTCCGACGACAGTCCGAATTCCATCAGGCAGCTCCTGCGGTTTTGGGTTCGCGCGGCAGGCCCAGGCCCCGCTCGGCGATGATGTTCTTCTGGATCTGGCTGGTGCCACCACCGATGATCAGACCGAGGTAGTACATGTAGTGCACCTGCCAGGCACCCTTGTCCTGCAGATGAGGATTGGCGCCATAGGCCAGCCCGCGCTCGCCCATGACATCGATGCCCAGGCCCTCGAGTTCGTGGCGCAGTTCGGTGCCCTGAAGCTTGACGATCATGCGGGCAAGCGCTGTGTCCTGGCCGCGATTGAGCTTGCTCGAGAGCACCCGCAGCTCGTTGTATTTCATCGCCATCACCCGGCCCTGGATGCGCATCAGCCGATCCCGATAGACCGGCTGATCGATCAGGCGGCGGCCATCGAGGGTCTCGGTCTTCATCAGCTCGACCAGCGCGTTCAGGCGCGCCTGCGCGATATTCGGGTCGGCAAGGCTGTCGCGTTCGTTGCCGAGAATGACGTTGGCCACCTTCCAGCCATCGCCGCGGCGCCCGACGATCTGGTGCGCCGGCACCCGCACATCGGTGAAGAAAACCTCGTTGAAATTCGCGTTCATGGTCATGTCGACCAGCGGGCGGATCTCGATGCCCGGCGTGTCCATGCGAAAGAGCAGAAAGCTGATGCCCAGATGCTTGGGTGCCTCCGGCTCGGTGCGCACCAGGCAGAAGATCCAGTCGGCCAGATGCGCGGTGCTGGTCCAGATCTTCTGGCCGTTGATGATCCACTCGTCGCCCTTGAGGACCGCCGAGGTGCGCAGTGCGGCGAGATCGCTGCCGGCGCCCGGCTCGGAATAGCCCTGACACCAGACGGTTTCACCGCTGAGCGTCGACGGGATGAAGTCGCGCTTCTGTTGCTCGGTGCCCATCTCGAGCAGCGTGGGCACCAGCATCGAGATGCCCTGACCGCCCAGGCCGGGGCTGAGACGGGCCGATGCGAATTCTTCGGCAATGATGCGTGACTTCAGCAGGTCGGGGGGCTGGCCGGCGCCGCCGTACTCGGTCGGGATGGTGCGCGCGGTATAGCCGTGGGCGATCAGCAGACGCTGCCAGGCACGTGCCTTCTCGTCGCGCGGGCCGCCGGCCGCCGGCGCGAGATGGCGGTTGGCCGACATGAAGGCGCGAAGCTCGTCGCGAAAGGCCTCGTACTCGGGGCCGTAGCTCAGGTCCATGGTGCGTGTCTCCGGTGGAGGGCAGCAGGTCGAAAAATCGAAAGAGGATGACTGATGGATTGCAAGGGCTCAGCGAAAAATCGCGGACGGGCTCGGGGCGCAGCCAGATATGGCGGGGGTCAGTCAGACTCAGCCGACCGGCGACAGCAGCGCATCGGCCAGCCGCCGCCGATGATGGCCGGCGTCGCCGAAGGCGTATTGCAGCCACAGCGCGCGGCGCAGATAAAGCTGCGCATCACACTCCCAGGTGAAACCAAAGCCGCCGTGAAACTGCACTGCCCGGTCACCGGCGAACACGAAGCTGTCGCCGGACTCCACCTTGGCCATGCGCAGGGCGATATCGATGTCACTTGAGTTGATATCGGCACCTGCAGTCGCCTCGGTGATCAGGCTCGCCGCGTGACAGACATGCGAGCGCGAACGCTCGAGGCCGATCAGGATCTCGGCGCAGGTGTGCTTGAGCGACTGATAGCTGCCGATCTTGCGACCGAAGGTCTTGCGCAAATTCAGGTACTCGAGCACCACGCCGAGCACACCGGCAATCCCGCCCGCTGCCTCGGCGCTGGCCAGCAGCAGTCCGGCATGACGCACCGCCTCGAGCGCCTTGCCGGCCGCCTCGCCGGTGATCAGCGCACTCGCTGGCACCCGCACGCCATCGAGGCTGAGCGCCGCACTGCGACGGGTCTCATCGATGATGGTCTCGCGCCGGATGCGCGCCGCGCCGATATCGGCCGCCGCCACGATGACCAGGGCTGGCGCGCCATCGTGCATCACCGACACCGCAAAGCAATCGGCCTGCAGGGCGTCGCCCACCAGGATCTTGTCGCCGGCGAGCACCACCGCATTGCCCTCGGTGCGAGCGCTGGCCGCCATTGCATCGAGCGCCCAGTCACCGTCCTGCTCGAAAAGCGCCACCGTGCCGATCGCGCCACTCACGATCTTCGGCAGCCACAGCGCCTGCTGCGTGGGGTTTGCGCCGGCCAGCACCGCCTGTCCGAAAAGCTGCGTGCTGAAAAGCGGCGTGGCCAGCAGATGCCGGCCAATCGGTTCGGTGACGGTCGCGACCTCGGCCAGCGTCAGGCCGCTGCCACCGAAGCTTTCAGGGATGGCCATGCCCGACCAGCCGAGTGCCACCATCTCGTCCCAGACCGCGCGATCGAAACCGGCATCGGTCGTCATGCGCTGGCGCACGGTGGCCATCGGCGACTTGTCGCGGCAAAAGGCGGTGGCGGTTTCGAGCAGCATCGACTGCTCGTCGGAAAAGCTCATCGCCTGCGACAGCGGCAGGGTCGCTTTGATGGCGGAGTCGGCGTGTCCCATGATCGATCAGTCCTTGCTCAATCTTTTGGAAGGCCGAGCACCCGCTCGCCCACGATGTTGGCCTGGATCTGGCTGGTGCCGCCGCCGATTGTCGAGGCAAATGAATTGAAGTAGGAACGCTGCCACTTGCCGGCATCGACCGCATTCGCGTCACCCATCCAGCGCACCGCATTGGCTCCCTGCAAGGAGAGCGAGAACTGCAGCAAGCGGCGCATGTGCTCGGAGCGACGCAGCTTGTTCGACAGCGGGATGGCCTGCGGCCGCTCGCTGCACAGCGCCGGGATGGCGCCGCGCGCGCCGCACAGCTTGTCGCCCTGATCCTCGATCATGAAGCGCACCATCTGATCGCGCACGAAGGGGTCTTCGAGCGCCGGGCGGCCATCGCGGCGCGAACGGCGTGCGAGTTCGAGCACATCGCCCACCCCTAATGCCATGCGGGCGATGCCGCCGGCCTGACCACCGGTGGCGCCACGCTCGAAGGTGAGCGTGAGCATCGCGATCTTCCAGCCCTCGCCTTCGCGGCCCATCAGGCAGTCGGCCGGGATGCGGGCATCGTTGAAGAAGGTCTGGTTAAAGCCGTATTCGCCGGTCAGCTTGCGGATCGGACGCGCCTCGATGCCGGGCGTGTGCATCGGCACCAGAAAGAAGGACAGGCCGTCGTAGCGGGGCTTGTCGGGATTGGTGCGGGCCAGCAGGATCATGTATTTGGCATGGCTGCCAAGGCTGGTCCATATCTTCGAGCCGTTGAGCACATAGTGGTCGCCGTCGCGCACTGCGCGCAGCTGGCTGCTGGCCAGATCGGAGCCCTGGTCGGGCTCGGAGAATCCCTGACACCAGATGTCGTCGGCATTCAGGATGCCGCGGATATAGCGCTGCTTTTCGGCTTCGCTGCCGATCGCGAGAATCAGCGGACCGGCCCAGTTCAGGCCGATGGTATTGGGCACAAAAGGCAGTTTCTGGCGCGCCATCTCGGCGTTGACGATGTCCTGATAGACCTGAGGCCGCCCGCCGCCGCCATAGGCCTTGGGCCAGGCCATGCCGAGGTAGCCTGCGTCATAGAGCTTTCGCTGCCAGTCGCGCAGATAGACGAACTGCTCCTCGCTGCCAACCTCCATGAAAGACTCGGGCAACAGGAATTCGGGCTCGGGCGGGCGGTTGACGGCAAACCACTGCGCGACCTCTTCGCGGAAGGCCTCGAGCGCCTCGTCAGACACCCCCTGCTCGGGGTTGGATGCCAATGCACTTGCGGACATGTCAGTCCTCCTTGATCCAGGACGGTTTGCGCTTTTCGCGAAAGGCCGCCATGCCTTCGGCGGCTTCGGGGCTGGTGAACATGCGCCGGCTCCAGGTCGCCATCTCGGCAAAGCCCTCGTCCATCGAGAGCTGTTGCACGCGCCTCACCAGCTTCTTGCACTCGGTGACCGCAATCGGGCCGCCCATCCGGATGGTATCGACCTCCTCCTGCACCGCGGCCCGCAGATCGGCCAGCGGCACGGCCCGATGCGCAAAGCCGATCTCGACCGCGCGAGCGCCCGAAAAACGCTCGCCGCTGATGAAGAGTTTCATGGCGTGATGGGTGCCGAGCTTGGGCACGCAGACCACCGCGATGATTGCCGGGATCACGCCGATGCGAACCTCCGAAAAACTGTAGGGCGCGTCATCAGAAGTGATCACGATGTCGGCTGCGCCGACCAGCCCCAGCCCACCGGCAAAGGCTGCGCCATTGACCGCCACGATCACCGGCTTGGGGCTGTCCATCATGCGTTTGAGCACCTCGGGCAGCGCCACCGCGCGTCCGCCGTCCGCCGCATGACCCGGCGGATTCTTGAGATCGGCGCCGGCGCAAAAGGCCGGGCCGTTGCCGGTCAGCACGATAGCGCGCACCGCCGGATCGTCGATGGCGGTGGCCAGATGATCGTAGAGCTCGTTGACCAGCGAGGTCGACAGCGCATTGCGGTTGGCCGGGCGATTGAGGGTGATCCAGGCAGCGCCCTTCTCAACCGCATAGAGCGTGGCCGCAGGTGTCGCCTCGGAGGCAGCGCCGCGTGAAGTGTCAGTGCTTGTCATGCGATCAGTCCTTGCTGTCTTCGAGCATTACGAGCACGGCGCCATTGGCGACCTGCTCGCCCTCGCTCACCTTCACCGCCTTGACCACCCCGGCAGCCGGCGCGGTGATGCGGTGCTCCATCTTCATCGCTTCGAGCACCAGCAGCAGCTGGCCGCGCTCAACGGTCTGCTCGGGCGCCACCGCAATCGAGAGCACCCGTCCGGGCATCGGCGCCTTCAGGCCTCCGCGGAAATCAGCGCGACCGGTGGCCGCAAAGCGCGGCAGCTCGAGCAGCTCGACATCGCCGAAGGCGCCATGCGCCAGGCATCGATCGCCGATGCGGGTGATTGCGATTGCGCTGCGCTGGCCGTCGATCGCCAGATCGATGTCGTGCTCGCCGGCACGAAACACCACCGCCTGGTGCGCCTGCCCATTGACCTTCACCGCAAAGCTGCCATCGCGCTGACGGTCGTATTCGACCTTCAGATCGGTGGCGGCATCGGCTGCACCGCGCGGGCGAAAACTCACGCGTTGCCAGGGCATGCGCGAGGTGCGAAAACCCGACGGCATCGTGCCCAGCACCCGGGCCGATGCACGACGCCGATGGCTGGCATGCAGGGCGGCACCGATGGCCGCGGCTTCACGCTCACGGATATCGGGTTCGCGCACCGGCGCAGGCGCCACCCGCTCGATGAAGTCGGTGGTGGTGTCACCGCGCAGGAATTCGGGCGTGCGCAGCGTGGCCACCAGAAAATCGCGGTTGTGGGTAATGCCCTGGATGCGGGTGGTCTCGAGCACGCGCGCCAGGCGGGCGGCCGCCTCGCGGCGGGTCGGTGCCTTGACGATCACCTTGGCGATCATCGGATCGAACTCAATCGCAATCTCGCTGCCCGACTCGATGCCCGAATCAAAGCGTGCGCCCTCATCGGACGACGGCTGCCAGACATCGATCGTGCCGGGCGTGGGCAAAAAGCCGTTGGCCGGATTTTCGGCGCACAGCCGCGCCTCGATCGCATGGCCGTCGATCTTCAGATCGGCCTGGGTGTAGCCCAGCGGCTCGCCTTCGGCAACGCGGATCTGCTCGCGCACCAGATCGATGCCAGTGATCATCTCGGTAACCGGATGCTCGACCTGCAGGCGGGTGTTGACCTCCAGGAAAAAGAATTCTTTTCCGCTCAGCAGGAACTCGACCGTGCCTGTCGAGTCGTAATCGATGGACCTGACGGCGGCCAGCGCCGCCTGCCCCATGCGCTCGCGCAACGCTGCATCGACCGCGGGCGAGGGCGCCTCCTCGATGATCTTCTGGTGACGGCGCTGAATCGAGCATTCGCGCTCGAACAGATGCACCAGATTGCCGTGACGATCGCCCAGCACCTGGATCTCGACATGGCGTGAGCCGGTGAGCCAGCGCTCGAGAAAGACCGTGCCATTGCCAAACGACGCGGTGGCTTCGCGCCGCGCACCGGCAATCGCCTGCTCAAGCCCTGCCGGTGACTCGACGATGCGCATGCCGCGCCCGCCGCCGCCGGCCGCCGCCTTGATCAGCACCGGATAGCCGATGCGCTGCGCAGCGGCTGCCGCATCGGCCGCTTCGGTGAGTTCGTGGGCGTCGAGCGTGGGCACGCCCACGGTCTGCATCAGGCGCTTGGCCGCCAGCTTGTCGCCGATGCCGCGAATCGCGGCGGGAGACGGGCCGACCCAGATCAGACCGGCATCGATGACCGCCTGCGCAAAGCCGGCGTTCTCGGACAGAAAACCATAGCCGGGATGCACCGCATCGGCGCCGCTGCGCCGGCAGGCGTCGATCACCTTGCCGATATCGAGATAGGTCTGCGCCGAGGTGCGGCCATTGAGTGCGATCGCGGTATCGGCCTCGCGCACGAAGGGGCTGGCGGCATCGCCATCGGCATAAATCGCGACCGTGCCGATGCCCATGCGGTGCGCGGTGCGCATCACGCGCCGGGCGATCTCGCCGCGGTTGGCGACCAGCAGACGGCGGATCGGCGTAATGCCCGGTTGATTGCTGCCCGGTTGAACCTTTACATCCGCCATGTGCCGTACTCCTTGGTGCCTGCGACCGCCCGGTTGTGACAGGCGGACAATGCGATGCCGATGACCGTGCGCGTATCGCGCGGATCGATCATGCCGTCGTCGGAAATGCGCGATGTGGCATAGAGCCCCTTGGAGCGCTCCTCGGCCCAGTGCTCGACCGCCTCGACGCGCTTGTCGTTGGCCGCCTCATCAAAGACCTCGCCGCGCCGCTCGGTGGCCGAGCGCTGCACGATGGTCATGACACCGGCCATCTGCTTGGGGCCCATGACCGCGATCTTGGCGGTTGGCCAGATGAAGGTGAAACGCGGCCCGAAGGCCCGCCCGCTCATGCCGTAGTTGCCCGCGCCATAGGAGGCGCCGACGATGATCGAGATATGCGGCACGGTGGAATTGGAGACCGCGTTGATCATCTTCGAGCCGTTCTTGGTGATGCCGTTCTGCTCGAAGTCAGTGCCCACCAGAAAGCCGGTGATGTTGTGCAGAAAGATCAGCGGCACATTGATCTGGTTGCACAGCTGAATGAACTGCGCGGCCTTTTCGGCCGACTCGGGAAAGAGCGCGCCGTTGTTGCCCAGGATGCCGACCGGAAAGCCATGCACCGACGCCCAGCCGGTGACCAGAGTCGGGCCATAGAGCGGCTTGAATTCTTCGAATCGCGAGCCATCGACGATGCGGGCGATCACCTCGCGCATGTCGAAGGTCTGACGCAGGTCACGCGAGACGATGCCCAGCAGGTCTTGTGCGTCGTGCACCGGCTCATCGGCCGGCAGGGTCGGGCCAGGCCCTTCCTTGCGCCAGTTAAGGTGGGTGACCACCTCGCGGCACATGCGGATCGCATCCATCTCGTCTTCAGCGAGATAGTCGCCCAGGCCGGAGATCGTGCAGTGCATCTGCGCGCCGCCCAGACTTTCTTCGTCGGCGTCTTCGCCGGTGGCCATCTTGACCAGCGGCGGGCCGCCCAGAAAGACCTTTGACTGGCCGCGGATGAAGATGTTGTAGTCGCTCATGCCGGGCTGATAGGCGCCACCGGCGGTCGACGCACCGAAGACCACCGAGATGGTCGGGATGCGCAGCTTGGACAGTTCGGTGATCTCGTAAAAGAGGCGCCCTGACTCGGCGAAATGGTTGGTCTCGCGCCGGATCGCGGCCTCGGGGTCACCACCGGCATCGCCGCGCAGGTCGGCGCCGGCCGACTCGACGAACTGCACATAGGGCATGCGGTTGATGCGCGAGATCTCGAGGCCGCGCATCAGCTTCTTGGCATTGAAGGCATTGAAGGCACCGGCTCGCACCGACGGGTCGTGGCCGAGGATCACGCATTCGACGCCTTCGATTACGCCGATGCCGACCACGAAGCCCGAGCCGACATTGAACTCGGAGCGCCAGGCCGCCAGCGGGCTGATCTCCAGAAACGGCGAATCGGGGTCGAGGACCATCGCAATGCGCTCGCGCAGCGGCAGCTTGCCGCGGGCCCGCAGGCGCTTCATCGCGTCTTCGCCGCCACCGGCGGCGACTTCATCGTGCAGGGCGTCGAGCTGCCCCAGGGTTTCGAGCATTTCGGCGCGGTTTTGCGCAAAACGCTCGCTTTTCAGATCGAGTGTCGACTCGAGGACAGACATGAAAGGGACTCCGCAGGGCGGTTAAAGGTGAAAGGCGGGGTGACAGGCGGGGGGTGACAGGCCTCAGAGGTCGTAGGCTTTCCTGAACGCGGGCCGCTCGTTGATGCGATCCCAGTAGCGCTTGATGTTCGGGGTGAAGACCTCGTCGATATCGAGCGAGGTCGCCAGCACCAGCGCATAGCCGACGCAGATATCGGCGATGGTGAACCGGTCGGAGCACAGCCAGGTGCGCGTGGCAGTGGCTTCCTCGACCGCCCGCATGCGTGCGAGGAACCACTTGCGATAGTCGGCCACCACCTGCGGATTGCGCCGCTCTTCCGGCTCAAGGCGCGTGTAGCGCAGCACCAGCGTCTGCGGAAAGGTGAAGGTGGCATCGCTGCGATGCAGCCAGTTGAGGTAGGCGCCGTAGTCGGGCTCATCGGTGCGCACTGCCAGGGGCGTGGGGCCATAGCGATCGACCAGGTACTGGCAGATGCCGGCCGATTCGGTCATGACCACATCGCCATCAACCATGCACGGCACCGTGCCCAGCGGATTGATCTTGAGGTATTCCTTGTGCAGGACGCGCGGCGGAAAGGGCAGCGTGACCAGCGTGTGGTCAAGGCCCATTTCGAGCAGGGTCCAGAGTGGGCGCATCGAGCGGGCGCGCGTGCAGTGGTAGAGGGTGAGGCTCATGGTCGATATCGGGTCTGAGTGAGGCGGTAGTTAGATGAGGCGGTAGGTAGACGAGGCGGCAGGTGGACGAGGCGGCAGTGATGACAGCAGTGAGTGTCAGGCGCGGTTCAGTGCCGAATCGCTGCGCCAGGGCGAGATCTGATTCGCATAGACCTCGGAGCCGTTGCGAAAATGCGCGGCTTCTTCGAGGGTTTCGATGAAGGGCATGTCGACCGGATAGAGCTGGTCGCCGCGCGGGCGCGGGCCCGACTTCGAGACATGGCCCCACAGCCGATGGCCGACCACGTCCTCGGCAACCGCCACCGCCTCGATCAGCTTGCCGAGGTCGTAGCCGGTCTGGATGCCCATTTCATGGCACAGGTCGACGAAGTCTTCGGTGGGCACATGACCGGCCGAGCGGCCGTTGCCCGAATAGGGGCAGCCACCCATGCCGCCCAGGCAGGTGTCGAACTCACGGGCACCGAGCAGCAGCGCCTCGTAGTAGCTGGCAATCGTGGCGCCGCGCTGGTTGTGCAGATGCATGTGGAAGTTGGTGATCTGCGGCCAGCGCTCGCGGATGGCGAGCAGGGTCTCGCGCACCTGATGCGGCAGATTCCAGCCCATCGCCTCGAGGAACGAGACGCGGGTGACGGTGATGCCGGCGTCCTGCCACTTGCCGATCATCATCGCAAGCATGTCCATTCGCTGCGCAAGCGTATAGGCGCCACTGAAGTTGGAACCGAAAGGATTGCCGATGCCGACCGACGCCTGGGTGGCGCCGGCGGTTTTCGCTGCGGCGACCGTGGCATCGAGGGCTTCAATTTGCTGCGCCTGCGTGCGGTTGTAGTTGCGCCGCGCAAAGGCATCGCACATCTCGACCGCGGTGCCGGGCAAATTGGTGCGCTTGCGCACATCGAGCTTGGGGAAATATTTGTCGGCGCGGTCGTAGCCGGCCTTGTTGAAGACCGCCGCGGTGTAGCGGATGCCGGCCTTGGGCACGAAGCGCTCGGCGATCTCGTCGATGCAGGCCATCTGCGGCGTCCACTTGGGATGCGCAAACGAGCCGATCGAGATCACCTTTGCGCCGGTCTCGCCGAGCGCATCGAGCAGACGCAGCTTGGCTTCAACCGGGATCGCAGCGCTTTCGATCTGCAGACCCTCGCGCATGGTGTCGTCGGTAATCGTGACGGATTCGGGCAGTTGGCTCATGGTGGACTCACTCGATCGGGGCAAGGCCCAGGGGTTGTTCACGGGAAAAACGGGCCGCCGCCGCGAGCACAAGGGCATCGCGGTAATGACCCGAGACGATCTGCAGGCCGATCGGCAGGCCGGCGCGACTCAGGCCGCAGGGCACGGTCGCCGCAGGCTGACGGCTGAGATTGAAGGTGGCGGTATAGGGCGACCACATCATGTTCGGCTTGCCATCAGCGCCATCAGGGAAATTGCGACCGACCTCGAAAGGTGCCACGGCGACGGTGGGCGTCAGCAGCAGGTCATAGCGGTTGGTGAGCTGCGTCCAGGCATAGGCGATCTCACGGCGCGCGGCCTGCGCATCAGCCACATCGAGTGCGGTGTAGGCCTTGGCGGCCTTGGCCTGCATCATCAGGCTCGGGTCGAATTCGGCATGACGCGACTCGGGAAAAAGACGCATCAGCCGCTGCATCGCAGAGAACCAGTGAACCAGGAAGGTCCTGGAGGCCAGCTCGAAATCGAAGGGCGCCTTGACCTCCTCGACCATGCAGCCCATGGCTTCGAAGGTTTTGGCGGCATTGCGCACCAGGGTCGCAACCTCGCGATCGAGAGGATGGCTGCCCATCTTCATGACCAGCGCGACCTTGAGCGACTTCGGGCGCAGCGTGAGTCGCTGCGTGTAGTCGGTGTCATCGGGTGGCAGCTGATAGGGGTCGCGCGAATCGGGGCGGGCGATCGCATTCATCATCAGCGCGCAGTCAATCGCGGTGCGGGTCATCGGGCCGGTATTGGCCAGATCGCCGACCATCGAGGGCGGCCAGGCCGGTATGCGTCCGAAGGTCGCCTTCAGGCCCACCAGCCCGTTGAAACTCGCCGGGATGCGCACCGAGCCGCCACCGTCGGTGCCGATGGCCAGTGGCCCCAGGCCGGCTGCCACCGCGGCACCCGCGCCGCCCGAGGAGCCACCGGGCGTGCGATCGAGCTTCCAGGGGTTGCGGGTGATGCCGTTGAGCGGCGAATCGGTGACGCCCTTATGGCCGAACTCCGGGCTGGTGCTTTGGGCGAAGATGATCGCACCGGCCTCGCGCAGTCGGGCCACTGCAGGCGCATCCTCATTGGCCGGTGTCTTGTCGGTGAGCTTGCTGCCCATTGTGAGCGGCCAGTCGCGGGTCTTGACCAGTTCCTTGATCGAGACCGGTACACCATCGATTGGCGACAGCGGCTTGCCGCGCTTCCAGCGCCGCTCGGAGGCGCGTGCCGCGCTCATGGCCGCCTCGTGGTCAATGCGGGTAAAGACATTGAGGACCGGATTGAGCCGCTCGGCACGCGCCAGAATGGCCGCCATCGCCTCGCGGGGCGAGGCCTTGCCGGCACCATAGAGCTTCGCGAGTTCTGCCGCGCTGGCGCGGGTGAGATCAGCCGACATGCTGCACCGCCTTGGTGTGTTGATTGTTGCGCTGTTTGTGGCGCAGCACTTCGCCGGCGCGCACACCGGTCAGCTCGCCATCAAGAACATTGACCTGGCCATTGACCAGCGTGGCCGTGTAGCCCCGCGCGCGCTGGATATAGCGCATCGCGCCACCCGGAAAATCGTAGGCCACTTCGGGGTGACACTCGGCGACGGCGGCGGCGTCAAAGACATTGACGTCGGCGCGCATGCCCGGTGCGAGCAGGCCGCGATCGCTCAGACCGATGACATGGGCCGGTGCCGAGCTCATGCGCCGGATTGCCTCGCCCATGGTGTAAAGACCGGTCTTGCGAACCCAGTGCGACAGGATGAAGCTCGACCATCCCGAATCCATGACCTGAGAGACATGAGCACCGGCATCGCCCAGCCCGGGCAGACAGTTGGGGCTGCTGATGAGATGCGACAGGCCTTTCATATCGGCATTGAACATGCGCAGGGTAAAGAGCACCTTGCCGCGCGACTCGCGCATCATCCTCACCAGGGTGTGAGCCCAGTGCTCGCCGCGGGCCGCGGCCATCGCGATCAATTGGCAGGATTCGCCGGCAGCATAGTCGGGCGACTGACCCTCGCCCATGGTGAAGACCTTCTCGACGCTGGCGCCCAGGATCGTCGGGAAACCGAATTTGATGGCTTCCTCGATCAGGTGGGCCGATTGCACCGGATCATCGATGGCGGCGAGCCGCTGTTCGAAGGGCATCGCGCGCAGCGCCCGCCAGGCATCGCTGCGGGTGGCCACCGGCAGGCTGGTCGGCAGACCGAACACCAGACCGGAGCTGCGCACCTGCGAGATCGCGGTCATGTTGCGCCCGGGGCCTGCGCACAGCGCCTCGAGCGCGTCGCGGCGCTGACCGGCAAGCGAGCCGTCCGGGCCCACGCCATAGCTGAAAAGCACGCGGCTGCCGCCCTGATCGGCAATCGCCTTGAGGACCTCGAAGTCGGCGCCCACGGCCTGCATGAGGGCGCCGCGCGGCGCCACCGCCCGGGCAATCTCGATCAGCTCGCCATGTTCGGCGAAGGTGCCCGGGATCGGCCGGCCATCAGGCAGGGTGTGGGGTGCGAAGCGGTTGGTCGAAAAGCCGACCGCACCCCGGTCGATCGATTCGGCCACGATCGCGGCCATCTGGCGACGCTCGGCGTCGGTGGCCTGTTCCTCGACCGCCCGCTCACCCATAACGTAAAAGCGCACCGCGCTGTGGCCGACCAGGCCCGCCACATTGATGCCGGGGCCGATGCGCTCGATTGAATCGAGGTAGCCGCCGTAGCCTTCCCAGTCCCAGGGCAGACCGCCGAGGATGGCCTGGCGGGGGATGTCCTCGACCGCTTCCATCATGCCGGCGAGCAGCTCCTTGTCGCCGGGCCGGCAAGGCGCGAAGGTCACGCCGCAATTGCCCAAAAGCGCGGTGGTCACGCCATGCCAGCTGACCGGCGTGCAGCTCGGATCCCAGCCGATCTGGGCATCGAGGTGGGTATGAATGTCGACGAAGCCGGGCGTGACATGCAGGCCGTCGGCATTGATTTCACGCCGGGCGCTGCCGCTGACCTTACCGACTTCGGTGATCAGGCCCCCATCGATGGCCACGTCGCCTGCAAAGGCCTCGCGGCCGCTGCCGTCAACAATCTGGCCACCACGAATCACGATGTCATGTGCCATCGGAAGTCTCCTCTTTGATCATTGTTGGGGTCGCTGAACCCGCCCTGTGGGCTGGCGCGAATGCCGCTTTGCCAGAGTACACCGGCCGCCATGCCTTGGCATCCGCAGGCGGGCGAATTCGATACCCGGCCCCGGTCGGCCCGGTATGCTCGGCGTTTCACGACCCCCTGTGCGCTTGTCGCCCCGACCCTGCCATGACCTATTCCACCCTCGAGACCACGCTGTCGCAAGGCGTTGCCGTGATCTGGCTCAATCGACCCGAGATCCGCAACGCAATGAGCGTCGCGCTGATCAGTGAGCTCACCGATGCGGTGAGCAGCGCCGCCGACGACCCCGATGTCAGGGCGATTGTGCTGGCCGGACGCGGCAGCGCGTTTTGCGCCGGTGCCGACCTGAACTGGATGAAGGCCGCTTCAACCTACGGGCCGGCCGAAAACCAGGCCGACGCCCTCAAGCTCGCCGAATTGCTGCGCACGATTGCCGAGGCGCCCAAGCCCACCGTGGCGCGGGTGCATGGCCCGGCCTATGCCGGCGGCATGGGGCTGATGACTGCCTGCGATATTGCGGTGGCCTCCTTCGAGGCGCGTTTTTGTCTGACCGAAGTGCGCATCGGACTGCTGCCGGCGATGATCAGCCCGTATGTGATCCGGGCAATGGGCGAGCGCGCAGCAAGCCGCTATTTCCTGACCGCCGAGGTCTTCTATGCCGCCGAAGCCTACCGGCTGGGCATGGTCCAGGAACTGGTGCCGCCGGATGAACTCGATGCCGCGGTCAATGCCCTGCTCGGCAAGCTCCTGATGGCCGGGCCGCGCGCGATGGCCGAAACCAAGCGGCTGATCCGCGATGTGACCGGGCGGCCGATCGATGCCGCGCAGCGCCTCGATACCTCGCAGCGCATTGCCGATGCCCGGGCCAGCGACGAAGGCCGCGAGGGCATCGCGTCATTTCTCGAAAAGCGTCCGGCCGGCTGGATCACGCAGCGCTGATCCTGGGCGTGCGGCGTGCGGCGTGCGGCGTGCGGCGTGCGGCGTGCGAGCTGAGGGCTGAGGGCTGAGGGCTTGAAAGCTGAGGCCTTCAGCCGCGAACGAAGAGCGTCTCGAGCGGCTCGGGGCCGGCCTGCCGGCTGCAATGGCCATGCAGCGCCGCGTCAAAGCTTGCGCCCGCCGGCACCAGATCGTTCGAGTAGAAATGCTCGCCCGGACCGAATCGGCGAAAACTGCCATCGCGCAGGCCAATCTCCATCAGGCCCCGCAGGATGAACACCCACTGCGGCGAGGTGGTGCAGTGAAAATCGCTGCGAAACCCTACCGGGCTGTGACGCAGCTGAAAGCCCCCCGAGGCCATCAGCGCCGACAGCCGTGAGGCGGGCGTGCCCTGGTCAAGCTCGACCGACTCATCGCGAAAGCGGGCGAGGCCATCGTGGTCAGTGAAAAGTACGACCCGGGTGATACGCGGATTAGCGACGGACGTGTCGGCGGCAGTCATGGGCGAAGGGGCGGGCAAAGCCGCTACCGGAATGGCTAAGATGCGCAGAGCTTACCGGGCCGAGGCTCAGGTTGATGCTGAAGTCGACTGGTTTATCCTGACGCGACGACCGCTACCGAGCTTTAGGCCATGTTCGACAAGATCCTGATCGCCAATCGCGGCGAAATCGCCTGCCGCGTTGCCGCCACTGCCCGCCGGCTCGGCGTTCGCACGGTGGCGGTGTATTCCGATGCCGATGCAGGCGCCCGCCATGCGCGCGCCTGCGACGAAGCGATCCGGATCGGCCCGGCGCCGGCGCGCGAGTCCTATCTGCGCGGTGACGCCATCATCGACGCTGCCTTGCGAAGCGGCGCCCAGGCGATTCATCCCGGCTATGGCTTTCTGTCGGAAAACGCCGCCTTTGCCCAGGCCTGTCAGGACGCCGGGCTGGTCTTCATCGGCCCGCCGCCCTCGGCCATCACCGCGATGGGCCTGAAGGCCGAATCGAAGCGCCTGATGGCGCAGGCCGGCGTGCCGCTGATTCCGGGCTATCACGATGCCGACCAGGATGATGCCCTGCTCACGCGCGAGGCCGATCGCATCGGCTTTCCGGTGCTGATCAAGGCCAGTGCCGGCGGCGGCGGCAAGGGCATGCGCATCGTGCGTGAGGCCGGTGAATTCGCAGCGATGCTCGCCTCATGCCGGCGCGAGGCCGCCGCGAGTTTCGGCAACGATGCGGTGCTGATCGAGAAATACGCCACCCGCCCCCGTCACGTTGAAATCCAGGTCTTTGCCGACACGCATGGCAACACCGTCTATCTCTTCGAGCGCGACTGCTCGGTGCAGCGACGCCATCAGAAAGTGATCGAGGAAGCCCCTGCCCCCGGGCTGAGCCAGGCCCAGCGCCGCGCGATGGGCGAGGCCGCGGTGGCGGCGGCGCGAGCGGTCGGCTATGTCGGCGCCGGCACGGTCGAATTCATCATGGATGCCAGCGGCGCCTTCTACTTTATGGAGATGAACACGCGGCTTCAGGTGGAGCATCCGGTCACCGAGATGATCACCGGCCTGGATCTGGTCGAGTGGCAATTGCGGGTGGCCGTCGGCGAGCGACTGCCCCGCCTGCAGGACGCGATCAGCGCGCACGGCCATGCGATTGAAGTGCGGGTCTATGCCGAGAACCCGGACCGCGGATTTCTGCCTTCGACCGGCACGCTGGTGCATCTGCGCACGCCGGCGGCAGTCGAGTTCGCGGTCGGCACCGATGCCCACGGGCAGGCAGCGGCGGTGCGCATCGACAGCGGCATCGGCCAGGGCGATGCGATCACGCCGCATTACGACCCGATGATCGCCAAGCTCATCGTCTGGGGCGAGGACCGCGCCCAGGCGATCCGTCGCATGCAGATCGCACTGGCCGGCTTCGAGGCGGTCGGTCCGTCAACCAATGTCGATTTTCTGGCGCGACTGATGCGCTGTCGCGCCTTCGTCGAGGCCGATCTTGATACCGCACTGATCGAACGCGAAACGACAGCACTCGCGCCCTCGTCGGCGCCCGCCCCGATCGAAGTGCTGGCGGCGGCGGCGGCGGCGGTCCTCACCTCGCAGGCGGTGGCGTCCGACGCCGCCGATCCGTGGTCGATCACCGATGGCTTTCGGGTGCATGCCCGACAGCCTCGCACCTTGACCTTCACCGATCGCGGCCAAAGTGTGGCGGTCAGCATCGACACCAGCCCCGGCGGCTTCACCGTCCATGCCGCGGGCGAATCGACCTGCCTGTCGGGCCTGCGGCGCGAGGGCGATCGCATCACCGGACTGCTCGGTACCGGTCGACTCGATGTCACCGCGGTGCTGGCACGCGAGACCCTGCATCTGTTCATGGCCCAGTCGCGCTGGCAGCTCGGTTTCACACCAGCGCTGTCGCATGCCGGCGATGCCGGTGCGCCCGAAGGTCAGCTGAGCGCGCCGATGCCGGGCAAGGTGATCGCGCTGCTGGTCGAGGCCGGCGCCAAGGTGCGCAAGGGTCAGCCGATGCTGGTGATGGAAGCAATGAAGATGGAGCACACCATCGCAGCACCGGCCGACGGCACGGTGCAGCGATTGCCGTTTGCAATTGGCGATCAGGTGGCTGAAGGCGCGTTGCTGGTCGAGTTCGTGGCCTGATTCGGCCCAGCCGCAGGCACCGATCTTGCCTCCGAAAGGCATCGACCCCTGCAATCGTGCCGGGCGATCAGTCACCTTGATGCAGGATGCCACGCCATGAAAAACGCCTTTGAGTTGCCCTTCAAGGGCCCGTCACCGCTGAGCACGACTGCGGCCAGCGACATCATGGTGGCGGCCTGCCAGCGCAGCCTGGCATTGCATGCCGAGCTGCTCGACCAGCTGGTCAGCCGCTCGCTTGATCACACTCGACAGTCGGGCGAAGCCAGCGAGTCGCAACCGGGACTGGGCGCCATGAGGCAGTGGATGTCGGCCGATGCGATGCGCACCTGCGTCGTCGAGCCGGTGTGGCGCTACATGATCGGGATGATGTCGCTCAGCCGTAACGCCAGCACCACGATGACCTCGCTGGTGACCGCGCAGATGCGTGGCTCGCAGGAGGAGATGCATGCGCTGTCGCAGGTGGCCCATGACGATGCCGAGCGGGCAGCGGTCGATGCCGCCACCGCCACCGGCTCGGCCATGTCGTGCTGCATGAATGCGGTCGGCAAGCTCGGCGAGATTGCCGCCCACAACGTATCGTCTGCGGCTGCTACAGCGTCGGCAGCCGGACACGAGGCTGCCAATGGCGGCGCCGCCCGTCGGGGAGCCGCTCATTCGGGACGCGCCTCGGCACGCGGCGGCGCTCACTAGTCGTCGCTGAGTGTCGTCGCTGAGTGTCGTCAATAAACGCCGGCCGGCTGATAGAACCGAGCCTGGCGTCACCAGCGGACGCATGATTCGATCAGCCGATATAGCGCCCGGCCAGTTCGCTTACCGCCGCACGAAACCCGGTGACCGTGCCGTTGATGATGTCGACGACTGATTCGACGCTCTCGATGCGGCCGCACACCTGGCCGGTCAAGGGCACGGCGGCTTCCATGTCGCCGCCAAAGTAGAGCTGCAACACGCCGGCAAATTCGGCGCGCATGTTCTCGGGGTTCTTGGCCTCAAGGCGCGTGGTGCGCTCGGTGCGCAGTGCCCGCAGCGCCGGGCCGTTGCCGCCGCGATTCAGAAAAACCGTGTCGGTTTCGCTGGCGCCCACGATCGCCTGCTTCCAGTTCATGTGCGCCGGTGACTCGGCCGACGACAGCATCCGGGTGCCCATCTGGATGCCCTCGGCACCCATGGCAAACGCGGCAGCCATCGAGCGGCCATCGGTGAAGCCGCCCGCGGCGATCACCGGCACGGTCACCTTGGAGCAGACCAGGGGCAGCAGCACCATCGAGGCAACATCGCGCTGATTCTTGAATCCGCCGCCCTCGGCGCCTTCGACGATCAGGCCGTCGACCCCGGCTTCAATCGCTTTGAGCGCTGCCTTGAGCGTGGGCACCACATGGAAGACCGTCAGGCCCGCCTCCTTGAGCTCGGCGCAATAGCGGCTCGGATCACCGGCCGAGGTGGTCACGAAGCGCACGCCTTCATCGACCACGAATTTCACGATGTCGGGATCCTTGACATACATCAGCGCGATGTTCACGCCGAAGGGCTTGTCGGTGAGATCGCGCATTTTCTTGATCTCGAGACGGATGGCATCGAGCTCGCCGGAGGCGGTTTCGATGATGCCCATGCCGCCGGCATTGGAGACGGCCGAGGCCAGCTGCGCACGGGCGATCCAGCCCATCGGTGCCTGGACGATGGGGTATTTCACGCCCATCAGGCGGGTGACGCGGTTGTCGATCGGGGGCACGGTGGTCGTCATGGCAAGGGGTCTCCTGTGTCGGTCAGATCGCGATGGTAGCGTGCGCGGCGAGGGTGATCGCCTATGATCCGGCGATGCACATTGTCATCGCCCACAACGAACCCGGCGCCGGCCTGGCCTGGCAGCGCGAGCTGTCGCGACGTCTGCCCGAACTGACGGTCTCGATCGATCCGGGCTGCCCCGACGGCGCCGACAGCCTGTCTGGCGCGCGTGCGCATCCGGCAAGCGCCGGGCTGCCACCGGCCGATATCGCGGTCGGCTGGAAGCCGCCGGCAGACTTCTTCTCGCGCCACCCCCGTCTGCAGGCGTTTTTCTCGACCGGCGCCGGCGTCGACCATCTCCTGCGCCATCCCGGTCTGCCGGCCGCGCTGGCGGTGATCCGCCTGGAAGACGCCGGCATGGGGCCGCTGATGGCCGATTACTGTCTGCACGAACTGCTGCGCATCGCCGGCCGTCATGATGCGTATGCGGCGCAGCAGCGCAGCGGGCAATGGCAGGAATTACCGGCATTTACCCGCGAAGAATTACCGATCGGCATTGTCGGCGTCGGCGTGCTCGGCGCGCAGGTCGGCGCGCACCTGGCACGTGCCGGCTTTACCGTGCGGGGCTTTGCGCGATCGGCCAAGTCGATCGACGGCGTCGAGGTGATGCACGGCGAGGGCGCGTGGCCGGCCTTCCTTGCGGCAAGCCGCGTGCTCATCCTGCTTGCGCCGCACACGCCGCAGACCGACAACTTGATCGATGCCGCCGCCCTCCGCCTGCTGCAGCCGCAGGGCTGGCTGATCAATGTCGCGCGCGGCGCACTGGTGGTCGAGGCCGATCTGATCGCGGCGCTTGATGCCGGGCAGCTTGCGGGTGCCACCCTCGATGTCTTCCGGCGCGAGCCGCTGCCGGCCGATGATCCCTTGTGGCACCATCGGGCCATCCGGATCACGCCGCATGTGTCGGCCCCGACCCAGGTCGGACCGTCGGCCGAGCAGGTCGCCGGCAAGATCGGTGCGCTGGCAAGGGGCGAGCGACCCAGCGGGCAGATCGACCGCCAGCGCGGCTACTGAAACCTGCGGCAGCGTCCGCCCGGCACCACGAGTTTTGCGAGACACCCGGGCATTGCCCCTCCCAGCCAGAAAGCGAGACAGCATGACAACGACACTGCCGCAACGCGTGACCCTGGTCGAGGTGGGCGCACGAGACGGTCTGCAAAACGAGCAGACGCCGATCACCACCGACATTCGCATCGACCTTTGCAACCGGCTGAGCGATGCCGGATTTCCGAATGTCGAGGCGGGCTCCTTCGTGTCGCCGAAATGGGTGCCGCAGATGGCTGATACCGCCGAGCTGATGAGTCGCATCGTGCGACGCCCGGGCGTGATCTATTCGGTGCTGACGCCCAACCTCAAGGGCTTCGAGGGCGCGCTGGCCGCGCGGGCCGATGAAGTGGTGATCTTCGGTGCGGCCTCCGAGGCCTTCTCGCACCGGAACATCAACTGCTCGATCGCCGAGTCGGTCGCGCGCTTCGAGCCGGTGGCGCGAGCGGCCAAGGAGCACGGCATGCGGCTGAGGGCAAGCGTGTCGTGTGCCATGGGCTGCCCCTATCAGGGCGAGGTGCCGCCCGCGGCCGTAGCCGATGTCGTGGCCCGCTTTGCCGATCTGGGCTGCGACATGATCGACATTGCCGACACCATCGGGGTGGGCACGCCGCGTCAGACGAAGGCCGCCTTCGAGGCCGCGCTCAGCGTGGTGCCGGTCGGGCGCCTGTCAGGCCACTTTCACGATACGTACGGCATGGCGCTGGCCAATGTCTATGCTAGCCTCGGGCTCGGTGTCTCGACCTTTCATGCCTCGGTAGCAGGCCTTGGCGGCTGCCCCTTTGCCAAGGGTGCGACCGGCAATGTCGCCACCGAAGACCTCCTCTACCTGCTCGATGGCCTGGGCATCGAGACCGGGGTCGATCTGGCCAAGGTGGTCGCCATCGGCCAGTGGATCTCCTCGCACATCGGCCGCAAGGCGGCTGCCCGCGCGGGCAATGCCCTGAGCGCCAAGCTCGCGGCCTGAGCGCTCGACGTCCTTGCTGCAACCCTTGCTGTGATCCTCGCTGTGACCCTTTCGATGACTTCCATCCCTGTGACCCCTGCCCTGCAAAGCCACCGGACCCTGCGATGAAGTCTCCCTTTGCACCCGACGACGATGCGCTGCGCGAAGCGGCCGCCGCCGGCCGTCCGGTGCCCTCGCCGTGCATCTCGGTCTGCCGGATCGACCCGCCCACCAAGCTGTGCACCGGCTGCCTGCGCACGATCGATGAGATCGCCACCTGGGGCAGTATGAACAACGATGCGCGACTGGCCGTCTGGGGAGAGATCCGTCGCCGGCAAAGCGGGGCGTCTTGAGAACCGCGCGCTGGTACTTCGACTTCATCTCACCCTACAGCTACCTTCAGCACGCGGTGCTGGCGCGCTTCGACGGACTGGTGCAGATCGAGCCGGTGCCGATCCTCTTTGCCGGTCTGCTCGAGCATCATGGCCAGAAGGGCCCGGCCGAGATCCCGGCTAAGAAGATCCACACCTTTCGCGAAGTGACGTGGCGTGCGCATCAGGAGGGCATCGCCTTCACGCTGCCGCCGGCTCATCCCTTCAATCCGCTGCGGCTGCTGCGGCTTGCCATCGCGCTCGAGTGCCAGCCGGCTGCGATCGACGCGATCTTTCGCTTCGTCTGGGTACAGGGCTGCCTGCCCGACGATGAGCCGGCCTGGCAAGCACTGTGCGAGCGTCTCGGCGTGAACGACCCCGAGGCAGCGATCGGCCGCACCGCGGTCAAGGACGCCCTGCGCCGCAACACCGCGCGGGCGATCGATGAAGGGATCTTCGGTGTCCCGACGCTGGCCTTCGACGATCAGCGCTTCTGGGGCTTCGACATGACCGATGCCGCGCTGGCCTGCCTGCGCGGCGACGCGTTGTTTGATTCGCCAATCATGCAGCGTGCCGCCACCCTGCCCGACGGTGTTCAACGCCGCACGCGCTGAATCGCCCTGGCCGGTGCGCAGCGCGAACGATCGCAAAATCATCTGACAACTCAGCCCATGAACCAGCCCGACGCTCAAGCCCCCAGGCAGCCCGCGCTGCCGCCCTCAATGCGCTTCATCGAGCGCGACTGGCTCTCGGCCAACGGCGTGCTCTTTGACGACGGCCATCACACCGCTCTGGTCGATACCGGTTACATCAAGCATGCCGACATGACGCTGTCGGTCATGCGGCATGCGCTCGGCGAGCGCCCGCTCGAACTGCTGATCAACACGCATCTGCATTCCGACCACTGCGGCGGCAATGCCCTCCTGCAAAGGACCTATGGCTGTCGCACGATGATTCCGGTGGCCAGTGCGCAGGCGGTGCGCGATTGGGATGCGCAGGCCCTGAGCTTCGGGCCGACCGGTCAGCGCTGCGAGCGCTTCGGCTTCGATGATGTGCTGGTGGATGGTCAGATCATCGAACTCGGCGGACTGCCCTGGCAGGCGATCGCTGCACCCGGACACGACCCGGCGTCGATGGTGCTGTATTGCGAGCCGGCCCGCGTGCTGATCTCGGCCGATGCCCTCTGGGAAAACGGCTTCGGTGTGATCTTTCCGGAGCTCGAGGGCGAGTCAGGGTTTGCCGAGCAGCGAGCCATCCTCGCTCGCATCGCCCAGCTCGAGATCGACCTGGTGATCCCCGGCCATGGGCCGATGTTCAGTGATGTGCGCGGCGCACTCGAGCGCGCCAGCCAGCGCCTCGACTACCTCAGCGCCGATGCCGCGCGAAACGGCCGCCAGGGCATCAAGGTGCTGCTCAAGTTCCTGCTGCTCGAGCATGAGCAGATTGCGTTCGCCGACGTGATCACGCTGATGGACACCGTGCCCCTGATTGCGCAGACCAACCAGCGCTTCCTCGGTCTGGACGCGAGCGCGCTGGCCGACTGGGCGAGCAGCGAACTGGTGCGCGCCGGTGCTGCGCGCCGCGACGGCGACAGGCTGATCAACGCCTGAGTCTGTGCGGGCGCATCGGCTATCCTCAATGTCATGACGACTCCGCTGATCCGCGATAGCCGCGACACCGATCTGACCGCCATCCAGGCGATCTATGCGCACCATGTCCTGCATGGCACCGGCACCTTCGAAATCACGCCGCCCGATCTGGCAGAGATGACCCGCCGGCGGGCCGACGTTTTGAAAAGCGGCTTTCCGTATCTGGTCGCCCATGAGGGCGATCGGGTGCTGGGCTACGCCTATGTCAACTGGTTCAGATTGCGGCCGGCCTACCGCTTCACCGTCGAAGACTCGATCTACATCGACGAGTCTGCACGCGGGCGCGGCGTCGGACGGCTGCTGCTGACCGCCCTGATCGCGCGCTGCGAAGCCGCCGGCTGCCGGCAGCTGCTCGCGATCATCGGCGACAGCGGCAATACCGGATCGATCGGCTTGCATGCACGGTGCGGCTTTCGATTTGCCGGCACGATGCGCGCGACCGGCTGGAAGTTTGATGGCTGGCTCGACACCGTGATCATGCAGCGCGAACTCGGCGAGGCCGACCGGCAAGCGCCGCAACTCGACGCCCCGACCGCACGGGGCCTGATGCCCTGAGGCGGTCAAACTTCCTTACTTCGCCGGCGCCGTCAGCTTGGTGCGCAGCTCGACGCCTGCGCCCTTGTTGACGAACTCGGTGGTCGCCACCTGCGACAAATCCACCTCGCCCGCCTTGTAGAGGCCGGCCTTGACCATCTTGTCGTAGAAATCTTTGATGCGCGCCGGATCGATGGCGCCGATGCCGCGCAACAGGGAGTCGCCGGAATCGACAATGCCAAGCTGCTTGAGCAGCACCACGCCGCGATCGAGCTCGTCCTGGGTGATATCGGGGTTTTCCTTGCGGATCATCGCGTCGACCGCCGTCCGGTCACCGTGGAGATAGTTGACCCAGCCGATGATCGAAGCCTCGACGAATTTTCGGACCATCTCGGGCTTGTTCTTGACCGTCTCGGTGCGGGCCTCGATGGTGTTGGCATAGGTTGACCAGCCGTTGTCCGACAGCAGGAAGGTTTTAGGCACGAAACCCGCGGCCTTTTCGATCGCGATCGGCTCGGCAGTGATGTAGCCCTGCTGCACCGACCGCTTGTTGGCCAGGAAGGCCGAGCTGTTATAGGCATAGGGCTTGAGCTGGCTGTCGTTGAAGCCGAGCGTCTTCATCCACTGCCACCAGGTGTACTGCGCATCCTTGGCGATGAACATGACCGGCGCTTTTTTCAGATCGTCCCAGGTGGCGAACTGGCCGGGATGGGTGATCAGCGCCTGCGGGTCCTTCTGGAACATCGAGGCCACCACGATGGTGGGCACCTTGTTGCGCACATTGTCGAAGCTGTGCAGCAGATTGCCGGTGAGCAGGAAGTCGATGCGCCCGGCCGACAGCAGCGGGCGGTTGTTGACCTGCGGGCCGCCCTGACGGATCTCGACATCGAGACCATAGCGCTTGTAGGTGCCGTCGATCAGCGCCTGATAAAAACCGCCCTGTGAGGTTTCGGCTTTCCAGTTGATCGCAAAGACCACCTTTTCCTGGGCGGCGGCGGGCGCGGTCGCAAAAAACGGGGCTGCGGCCAGGAGCATGGCCAGCGTTGCGGCGCGAAAACCGATCGCGCCCAGGTTGCTCAGGTTGCGCACATTGCTCAGGGCCTTGAGGATCGAACGAAACAAGTCGCTGGCCCGTTCGCCGACACGGTGATGGATCAAAGCAGACATCGCGATTGCGCCTATGCGTTGTGCGAGAGCGTGCCTCGCGAGAAAGGGAAAAACCTCAGCAGCCCGATCAGTTCGAGGACTGATGCATCTCGGTGTCATGCCAGCGACCGAGCAGCCGACGGGCCAGCCAGTCGAAGACCAGGAAGATGCCGATGCCCACCATCGACACCAGCACCAGCGCCGCGAACATCCGCGGAATCTCGGTCCGAAAGCTGGCCTCAAGAATACGCGAGGCCAGACCGGTCTCGCGGCCTGCAGCGCCCGCGGCAAACTCGGCCACCACCGCGCCGATCAGCGCCAACCCGCCGGCGATGCGCAGACCGGCCAGAAAATACGGCAAGGCGCTTGGCACCAGCAGCAGATGCAGGCGCTGCCAGCGGCTTGCACCGTAGAGCGTAAAGAGGTCGCGAAGATTGGCATCGGCGCTGCGCAAACCGACCACGGTATTGGCCAGGATCGGAAAGAAGGCGACGATGAAGGCGCAGATCAGCAGCGCCACCGTGGTCGACTCGATATAGATCAGGATCAGGGGCGCGATCGCCACAATTGGCGTGACCTGGAGCACGATCGCCAGCGGAAAAAAGGCATTCTCGATCCGCCGCGAGCTCGCAAAGACCGCCGCCAGCAGCACACCGCCCACCACCGCGAGCAGCAGCGCGCCAGCGGTGATCTTGATGGTGAACCACATCGAGGGCAGCAGCGAAGGCAGATCGGTCCAGAGCGTCTGGGCGACCAGCGACGGTGCCGGCAGGATGTAATGCGGGATGTGATTGATTCGCACCACCGCCTCCCACAGGCCCAGCGCCAGCACGCACACCAGCACCGGCGCGACCACCGACTGTCGCTGCGTGGCGCTCATGCGTAGGCCCTGCTCAGCTGAGCCGAGGCCTGAACACACCATCGGGCATAGCGCTCGCTCGCCCGGAAAGCCTCATCGCGAGTCAGGGCGGCATCGATATCGATCGATTCGACAATGCGTCCGGGTCGGCCGCTGAACACCGCAATCCGGCTCGACAGATAGACCGCCTCATAGACACTGTGGGTGACAAAGACCACGGTGAGCGACTGCTCCCGCCAGATCCGCAGCAGGTCATCGTCGAGACGCCCGCGGGTGATCTCGTCGAGCGCGGCGAAAGGCTCGTCGAGCAGCAGCAGATTGGGGCGGGTGGCAAGTGCCCGGGCAATCGACACCCGCATGCGCATGCCGCCCGACAGCTCGCGCGGATAGGCGTTGACGAATTCGGTCAGCCCGACCAGATCGAGGACCTGCATGACCTCGTCGCGTACCGAGACCACCGAGCGGCCCTGCAGTCGCAGCGGCAGGCGAACGTTGTCGAAGACCGTCGCCCAGGGCATCAGGGTCGGTTCCTGAAAGACGAAGCCCAGGCGCATATCGGGCGCCCGCTGCATCGTGCCGGTCGTGGGCTGGGCCAATCCTGCGGCAAGGCGCAAAGCGGTGCTCTTGCCGCATCCGGACGGCCCAAGCAGGCTCAGGAATTCGCCGCGGCGAAGCTCAAGGTGTAGCTGGTCGAGCGCCTGGACCCCGGTGGGGAAGCGCACCCCGATACCCTGCATTGACAGGGCCACGGACGGATCGGGGAGGTTCGGCATCGGGCGATAGTAGCTCAGCCCAATGTCGGCCCTTCACTCAAGGCCGATCAAGGCTGACGCTCGCCCCGCCTGCGCAAATAGAGTGTGGCGGCCTCGGTGCGGTTGCGCACACCCAGGCGCTGCAGCAGCTCGCGAACATGCGCCTTGGTGGTGTTGAGGCTGATCTGCAGCCGCTGGGCAATCTCGATATTGGGCATCCCCTCGGCAATGCCCTGCCAGATCTGCTGCTGGCGCGGCGACAGCTCGGAGCGACTCGCCGGTCTGGTCATGGTGGCGACCGGGCCGTTGCCGGCGGTGCCCTTCGCCGTGGCCACACGGCCCGGCAACAGCGCAGAGAGTTCGCCAAGCAGCCGCGCCGTACTTTCGGTCTTGCACACAACCGCCGTCGCGCCGTATTCGGTGGCATTGCGGCGGACCTGATCGCTGTCGAGACCGGTAAAGACGATCAGCGGAATCTCGGGTCGCAAGGCTCGCAGATCAGTGATGCTGGCCATGCCGTCGGCATCAGGCAGGCGAAGATCGAGCACCGTCACCGCAATGTTTTTTTCGACCTGGTAGAGCGTGCGGGCCTGACGCAGGTTGGGGGCCTGAATGGCCTGCACTCCGTCGAAATGCGCACCGATGAGGTCTTGCAGCGCTTCAGGGATGATCGGGTGATCGTCGATCACCAGAACAAATACCTGCTGTGGCTCGCTCGCCAGGCTCGGCGTATCGAGCACAGCGGGGATGAGCGTCGCCACATCCTGAGCTTCAACGTTTCCTTGTGTCATTGCCGTGCGAGTCTCGTGCCTGACTGGTTTATTTTTTCTTTCGTTACCGGCACCTGAGCCGACCGACTCAGGGCGTCGCAACAAAAAAAATCTTTTCTGTTGCATCCGGTAACTAGGGTCAAGCTAACTCACAGCCATCCTTCCGACAAGACAAATAGGGAATACCGGGCAGTATTCGTCCGAGTGCCCGCCCTTGATAATTAACCCAAAGTGCGGCGGACGTCCCGGAACGAGTCAATCAGCATCAGATGACCGATCCGGTGCAGCCATCCATCGGCACGATCGCCCCCGACACATAGCTCGCGGCGTCCGAGGCCAGAAAGAGCGCCACCCGGGCAACTTCCTCGGGCTGGGCCATGCGTCCCATCGGAATCCTGGCGAGTTCGTCGGCAAGCACCTGCTCGCGCGACTTGCCGCTGGCACGCGCCGACACCTCGAGTCCCTCTTCAACGCGGCTGGTGAAGGTCAGACCGGGGTTGATGGCGTTGACCCGCACACCCTGCCCGGCATGGGCCCGGGCATAGCCGACGGTTGCCAGCATCAAAGCCGCATTGGCCGCACCGCCCGAGATATGCATCGGCGAGGCCACGCGGCCGCCCTGACCGATGATGTTGACCACCGAGCCGCGACCGCGCCGGACCATGGCCTGCACCACCGGCGCCAGCACATGCATCGTGCTGAAATACTTTGCGTCCATGCCCTGATGAAAAGCCGCCGCATTGAGGTCGTCGGGCGCAAAGCGCCGGGCTGCACCGGCCGAGTTGACCAGCAGGTCGATTGCGCCGACCTCGGATTCGATTCGATCGACCAGCGCCGCCGCTGCCTGCGCATCGGACAGGTCGGCCGCCATCGGGATGACCGACAAGCCTTCGGCGACCAGCTTGTCACAGGCGGCGGTCAGTCGGGTGGCATCGCGGGCGACCAGGACCACCCGGGCGCCCGCGGCCGCGAACTCGCGGGCACAGGCCAGCCCGATACCGCGGCTGGCACCGGTGACGACGGCAAGGCGATTGTCGAGGCTGATCTTCATGGCAGGTTCTCCGGATAGGGAAGGGTTGGCCGCACGGTTGGCGGCAGGTTTGGCGGCGAGGTTCGCGGCGGGCTTGGCGAAAGTCTGCGCGGTTTTGTTCAGTGTGCGCGACTCGGCGGGCCGCGACCGCAGTTTGCCATTGCCCGACCACGAGCCATGCGTGGCACGCGTGGCACAATCGTCCGCAACGAGACCGAGGGGACCATGGATCGACGCCGTTTTCACCGCCTGCTTGCGCAGGCTGCGGCCGCTGGCGCACTGCCGTCGCTTGCCGCGGGCACCGCACCCCTGGCGCTGGCGCAGGAAAGCTGGCCTGCGCGGCCGCTGAAAATCATCGTCGCCTTCGCCACCGGCAGCGGCAACGACCTGATCGCCCGCCAACTCGCCCCCAAACTCGCCGAGTCGATCGGCCAGCCGGTAGTGGTCGAAAACCGCGCTGGCGCCGGCGGCATGATCGGCACCGATGCGGTGGCCAAGGCCGCGCCCGACGGCTACACCATCGGCCTGGGAACCAGCTCGCAACTCGTCATGAATCCGGCGCTGCTGCCCAAGCTGCCTTTCGACATCGACCGCGACCTCACCACCATCGGCCTGATCTCGCGAACGCAGATGGTGCTCGCCGGCCGACGCGACGGCGCACCCGACCTGCGCGCCCTGATTGCCCGCGCCAAAGCGGCGCCGGGCAAGGTCAGTTACGGGTCGGCCGGCAACGGCTCGATCAGTCATATCGTCGGTGAAACCTTTGCGCGGTCGGCCGGCATCGAACTGCTGCATGTGCCCTACAAGGGCAATGGCGCGGCAATGCAGGATCTGGCAGGCGGGCAGATCGACCTGGTGTTCGACGGATTTTCGACTTCCGGGCCGATGATGAAGGCCGGGCAGATCCGCGTCCTGGCAGTCAGCGGCGAGCGGCGAAATGCCGGCTATCCCGAGGTGCCGACCTTTTCAGAGGCCGGCGTCGCCGACTACGAGGCCTACACCTGGAACTGCCTGATCGCTCCCAAGGCCACGCCGAAGCCAATCATCGATCGGCTCAACCGCGCCCTGAACAAGGCCCTCAACGAATCCGACATCCGCCAGCGGCTGGAAGGCTATGGCGCAGAAAACCTCGCCGGCAGCACTCCCGAATCAGCCGACGCTTTCGGTGCCGCGCAGCGTGCCCGCTGGGTACCGATCGTGCGCGCGATGAATATCCGTATCGAATAACAGGACAGCCCACCATGAATCAGCCCACCACCAGCAACACGCCTGCGTCGACCGACACCTCGGCCACCGCCGCCACCAGCGCCACTGATTGGGCCGCGATCTCGGCCGAGCTCGAGCGACTGCTCAAGCTGCGCGCCATGCCCTTTTGCATGAAGCGCTTCGACAGCGTCGACGAGATGGCGGCGATTCCGCGAATCCGCCGGCCCAAGTCGATTCACACCACCGACCAGATCGTGGCGCAAGCCGCCCGCCTGGGCTGGACGGTCGGCATCACCGGTGACGATCTGGTCGGCGCGCAATGTCGCACCGTGGTCGGGCTGGGTGCGCCCGACGCCGAGTGGCGCTCGGGCAAATCGATGGTCGGTGTCTGGTATGCCACTCCGGACGATGCGCATGCCCATCAGCGCGCGATGCACATCCCGCCGCGCGCGGCGGCGCTCGCGGTTTCACCGCTGTCGTCGGGTCGGCTGGGCAACCCCGACATCGCACTTTTTTATGCCACGCCGGGCGCGATGATCTACTTCATCAACGGCCTGCAATGGACTGGCTACAAGCGCTTCGACTGGAGCGTGGTCGGCGAATCGGCCTGCGCCGACTCCTGGGGGCGGGCGCTGGCGACCGGCGAACCCAGCCTGTCGATTCCGTGCTTTGCCGAGCGCCGCTATGGCGGTGTGCTCGATGACGAGATGCTGATGGCGCTGCCACCGGCCCTGCTGGTCAAGGCCATCGACGGCATGCATGCGCTGGCGAAAAACGGCTTTCGCTATCCCTTTGCGCAATACGGCATCCAGCAGGACGTGCGCGACGGGATGGCGGTGAGCTATCCCGAGCGGGCACAATCGAAAGTCCCCCCGGCAACGAAATAGACAGAGCCCCACGCCATGACCGAACCCAACTCCGAACTGAGCCGCTTTCTGGCCGCCCGCGACCAGCTGTTCGCGCTGCGCACCGATCATCCGGCGGCCAATGCCGCCTTTGCCTGGCCCAAGCTCGACCGCTTCAACTGGGCGATCGACTACTTCGATGCGATCGCGCGCAACAACGCAGCGCCGGCGCTGCACATCGTCGAGGAGTCGGGCAGCGAAGCCAAACTGAGCTATGCCGAGCTGTCGCGCCGCTCCTCGCAGGTCGCCAACTTCCTGGTCGGGCGCGGCACGCGTGCCGGTGATCGCATCCTGCTGATGCTGGGCAACGAAGTCCCGCTCTGGGAGACCATGCTGGCGGCGATCAAGATCGGCGCTGTTGTCATCCCGGCGACCACCCTGCTGTCGGGCGCCGATCTGGCCGATCGCATCGAGCGTGGCCAGGTGCGCTGGATCCTGACCAACGGCACCGGGCAGGCGCGGGTGAGCGAGCTGCCGGCCGCGGCGCTGGCGGGCATCGGCTGCATCCTGGCCGGCGACGCCGGGCGCGGCAACGACGGCCGCCCGCCCGCCGGCTGGACCGACTATCGCGAGTCGGCCGCAAGCCCCGAGGTTTTCGTGCCGGCTGACGCGGGTGTAGTGACCGCGCCGCTGCTCGAGTACTTCACCTCGGGCACCACCTCCAAGCCGAAGCTGGTCCGGCATTCACGCCAGAGCTATCCGGTGGGCCATCTGTCGACGATGTACTGGCTCGGACTGCAGCCGGGCGATGTGCACTGGACGATCAGCTCGCCGGGCTGGGCCAAGCATGCCTGGAGCTGCTTTTTTGCGCCCTTCAATGCGCAGGCCTGCGTCTTCATCTACAACTACAGCCGCTTCAACGGGCCGACCATCCTCAACGTGCTGAACAAATACGGCGTCAAGACGCTGTGCGCGCCGCCCACCGTCTGGCGCATGCTGATCCTCGAAGATCTGCCGCGATTCAAGACCGGCCTGCGCGAAGTGATCTCGGCCGGCGAGCCGCTCAACCCCGAGGTGATCGACCAGGTGCGCAATGCCTGGGGGCTGACCATCCGCGACGGCTATGGCCAGACCGAGACCACCGCGCAGATCGGCAATCCGCCGGGCCAGGCG